>NZ_JFYC01000017.1:0-79133 GCF_000588535.1 Acinetobacter sp. 742879
GGAATGATCTGACCCCATAAAGTTGGACAGTTAGTTAAGCAGTTTTTAAAAACTGGTTTCTATATTGTACAGGGGATAAACCTTGTAGCTTCACCTTGATTCTCTCATGATTATAATAATGAATGTACTCTCGTATAGTTTTCTCTAACTCATCAGTTGATTGAAATTTTTCACCATGAAAGCACTCCGATTTTAATATTCCAAAGAAGCTTTCTATTACAGCATTATCTAAGCAATTTCCTTTACGAGACATACTTTGAATTAAACCATGTTGCTTTAATTGCTGTTGATAATGAGCCATTTGATATTGCCATCCTTGATCTGAATGGAGAATTGGTTTCTCATGTCGCTTAAGTTTAGCTAAAGCATGAATGAGCATATCTTTCACTAACTCATAATTGAGTTTACGTTGGATCCGGAAGGTAATAATTTCCCCATTAAATAAATCTATAATTGGTGATAGATAAAGTTTTTCACCGTTAACATTAAATTCCGTCACATCAGTTGCCCATTTCTGGTTGGGACGGTTCGCTTTAAATTGCCGTTGCATAATGTTATCGGCCACCATCCCGACACAACCACTTTTATATGAGCGATATTTTAGTGCTCTGATACGTGATTTAAGTCCCATAGTTTTCATAAGACGATATACACATTTATGGTTGATTATTATTCCTGTACTTTTCAGAGCAAGAGTAATTCTACGATAGCCATAGCATCCCTTATGCTTGTGATATATGGACTTGATCTGCTGTTTTAACTCAGTATATTTATCCTTAGAGCGTACAGCTTTCATGTGATAGAAATAAGTACTACGAGCGATCTTGGCAATACTGAGTAAGAGCTTTAATGGATAAATTTGCCTTAATTCTGAAATAACTTGAACACTGTCTGCAGTAGAAATTGAATTTAGGTACGTTGCTTCAGTTTTAAGGCTTTTAGCTTTTTTAAAAAGGCAACCTCTGCTCGTAAAGCGGTCACTTCATCAATGAGCTCCTGCTGAGATTTATCTTTGTCATCTTTTACAGACTTGGTTATTTTAGTTTTATCTTGTTTAAGCATATTGGTATAAATCCTCGTGGTATTAAACCCAGCAATCCCTTCTTTATGATACTGAGCTAGCCACCTTCTTAAAATTGACGTCCCGCTCAGATTTAACCGTCTTCTAACTTCTCTTACCGGTATCTTATCAAGAAGCATTTGTACAGCCTTGATTTTAAATTCGGAAGAGTAGTAGGTTTTTTTAGTTTTAACATTCAGGCCATCTTCACCTTGTGCCTTATAGTTTTCAATCCATAAGCGGATGGTTTGGAGATCTACATTAAATTCTTGTGAAAGGATTTTATATCCTTTACTTCCCTCTAAATAAGCTTGAATGACTTTTAATTTTAACTCTTTTGAATGCTTCGGAATTGGCATAGAGCACACCTCATAAGTTTTAAAAGTCTAACTTATGGGGTGCAGTTCAGAACGGGAGGGGGACACCCACGGGTGTGCTGGATCTATGACCAGTCTGCGAACCCCCTTTCGTTCTGCCACCATAATTTTAATGATTTGGCAGAACTCCCAATAAAAAAGGAGTTGGCTTTGCACATTCATTATTTCTTGGCAGCGGCTGCCAAAAGCTATAACGACACAACTTAAAAATTTAAAGCAGCTTGAACGCCATAAGGTATTCAGGCTTTAAGTCATTTTTACTTAAAACTTAGCAACTACAAAACCTGAGATGTGCCAAGCACCGTCTTACGGCTTTGCTGTGCCTTTTTTTCTCCCAAAAAGGGCACAGGCTTTTTATCTCATTTAGACACAACAAGAATTTATAACGGAAAAACTATGCCAACTTTAGAAATATCTTCCAAAAAATTACAGGTTATTCAAACCGCTATCCAACTTTTTACGACGCATGGATTCCATAATGCAGGCGTAGACCTGATTATTAAAAAATCCAAAATTCAAAAAGCCACGTTTTATAACTACTTTCATTCGAAAGAACGCCTTGTTGAAATGTGCCTAATCTTTCAAAAAAGCCGACTCAAAGAAGAAGTTCTGGCAATTGTCTATTCACATCGCTACCCAACCGCAGCCGATAAACTTAAAGAAATTGTCCGCTTACATGTTGATGTAAATAGCCTTTACCATCTTTTGTTTAAAGCTATTTTTGAACTAAAACTGCTTTACCTAAGGGCTTACCGCATGGCGATTGAATATAGAAAATGGCTACTTAAAGAACTTTTTGATTTGATATTTAGTCTAGCAAGTCGTGGCTTGAAACCTGATGCCGATATGGTTTTAAATCTAATAGATGGTTTGATGTTTGGGTTTTTAAGTACCAATAGTTTGAGTGAGAGGGATGAGGTGTTGGAGCGGTTTTTTAAAATAACTTGATGAATAGTGCTTTGGAACAAGATGCTTTTGAAAAGGTGGTTCAAAAGCATCTTGCTCACTTAGTTTATATGGGTCTGATATTTTAAGCTAAACAAGAATATTGGCTCTTATTTTCAGAGTTTAATTTTGACTTATTGAGACTCATCTAAATCACGTTCGCGGCAGGATAATTCATAGTAATTACCTTTTGGCAGAGAACTAATTTTAAACCCATAGTAAGTGCTATCGGTTTCTATCGGAGCGATATTACATTGATTCTTTTTTGCAAATTTTTCAATTAATTTTAAATTGGTGGTTTGCTTAAATACAGCTCCCCAACCTTCACTCACACAACAGCCCACATATTCAGACATATATTCATCTGAAATAAGCACAACGTTTTGTCCCATAAATTCATAAGGTTTTTTGAGTTTGTATATATCGTTATAGTCTGCTCTTGAAATATTAGGTTTTTTGGCTAGGAAACCTTTTTGTTTAAGAATTTGAAACTTTAAAAAATCTTCAGGACCAGTACCAAGTCCCCGATAAATCGAGCTATTGTCCTCTGCAAAACTATATGAGCTGAAAATGCTAACTAAGCTTAAAAGTAATAATTTTTTCATTTGTAATTTCAGAAGTTGTATTAGGGCATAATTGTTTCATATCTTCTTTAAAGCGTAAAGTAAGTGGCTGATTTTTATATCATAGATAGATTTTTCTATACCACGGCAAACCATGATTAATTTACTAATAATAGGTTTCATATAATTAACTATCTATAGAATAAATTTTTTGCTTCTTTAAAAAATTATTTAAACGAATTAAATAAATTTTTTATTAGAGTCCTAATTTATTCGCTTATTTGATAGTCTTTTTGTATATAATATGTATTCTTTGTATTTATTTATCTTTATAGAGTAAACATGAAAAAAATATTAATCATTACTACTTTGAGTTCTTTCGGTTTAATTGCTTGTTCAACTACTGAAACTTCAAGAACGATACAAAGTCCACAAGTCACTGCTGCTACTGCTACAACAAAATATACCGGAGTAAAAACTCCTATTTCTATTGGTAAGTTTGATAATCGCTCTAGTTATATGCGAGGCGTTTTCTCTGATAATGTCGATCGTTTAGGTGGGCAGGCGAAAACTATTCTTGAAACACATTTACAGCAAACTGGCTATTTTTCAGTTTTAAACCGTGACAATCTATCAGAAATTAAACAAGAAGTAGGTTATAGCAATACGAGCCAATCTATTAAAGGTGCTCGCTACGTTATTACTGGTGATGTCTCTGAATTTGGTCGTAAAGAAGTAGGCGATCAACAGTTATTTGGTATTTTAGGACGTGGTAAACAACAAGTTGCTTATGCCAAAGTTAATTTAAATATTGTTGATGTAAAAACATCAGAAGTTGTGCATTCGGTACAAGGTGCTGGTGAATATGCATTAGGCGCACGTGAAGTTTTAGGCTTTGGTACTACAGCTTCTTATGATTCGACTTTAAATGGCAAAGTACTTGATTTAGCTGTTCGTGAAGCAGTTAATAATCTTGTAACAGATATTCAAAATAACCGTTGGTCAATTCAATAATTTTGGATATGTGTTAAATGAAAAAAATTCTTTTAAGCAGTTTTCTTGCTATGGGATTGGTTGGGTGTGCCGCTGGTCCTCAACCTTTATATAATTGGGGAACTTATACTCATCAAACCTATTTGATGTATAACTCACCTGAGAAAGCGACACCAAGTACGCAAATCACAAAATTAGAAGCTGAAATTGAGAAAACTAAAGGCAAGGGCTTAGCCGTTCCGCCAGGTTTATATGCGCATTTAGGATTATTGTATTTACAAGAGAATAATTCTCAAAAAGCAATTGAGTATTTCCAGCTTGAACGACAAGTATATCCAGAATCTACAGTTTTAATGGATCGCTTATTGCAAAAAATGAATGCTAATGGTGGGAATGCAAAATCATGATGAAGAAATTTCTAATTGCTGGTTTGGTTATCTCTAGCCTTGCATTTACTGGATGTGCCGTTACTCCACCACCTAATAAAGATATTACAGCTTATAAAGCTCATATGCCAAAATCGATTTTGGTATTGCCTCCAGTCAATGATTCGCCTGATGTAAAAGCGACTTATAGTTATTGGCCTACTGTGGTGGCACCTGTGGCAGAAGCTGGTTATTACGTTTTCCCAATCTCTGTCGTAGACAATATGTTTAAAGAGAATGGGGTTACTAATGGCAGTGATGCTCAGTCTATTGCACCCCAGAAATTACAAGAGATTTTTGGTGCAGACGCAGCTTTATATATTCGAATTAAAGAATATGGTTCTAAATACCAAGTGATTCAGAGTGTCGCGACAGTAAGTGCTGATGCAAAGCTTGTTGATTTAAAAACTGGAGATGTGATTTGGACAGGTGAGAAAAAACTTGTTCAAGCAAGTAATGATGGTAATGCGGGTTTAATCGGAATGGTCGTCGGTGCTTTAGTTGAACAGATTGCTGGCAGCTTTACTGATCGGGCTTACCCATTAGCGAGTATGGTAAATACTCAACTTTTTACCCCGACGACTTATAATCCGGGTATGGGGTTGTTATATGGTCCACGTTCACCAAAATATCAACAAGATGGAGTAGTAGCTAAGTAAATTAAAGTCTTAACTAAAGTTTTACTTTATTAAAAATAGGCTGCAATCTAGTTTAATTATATGAAATGCTAGATAAAAATTTATTATTCCAGATAGTTTATAAATTTTTTGATTAGGTAGGAGAGCTAGAGTAACTAGTTCTCCTATTTAATTTAAATTACTTCTTTTGCTTAAAACGGTATTTACATTTTAGACAGCGATAATCTTGAAAAATATTCTTGTCGATTATTACGCCAGCTTTCTTACCAAAAATATTACCAACTACACCGCCAGTAATTCCTGCACTAATGGCACCAACAAAAGTCCCTACAGTTCCGCCAACAATTACACCTAAAGGACCAGCAACAGTACCAATAGCTGCTCCAACAGTAGCACCAGTCGCAGCGCCACCTACAGTGCCTGCCGTTGTACCGGCAGCTGTGAGTAAAACACCGCCAGTTGTTCTAAGTAATTTGTCATGGTCACGTGCTTCAATTTCTGTAGAACCACACTTAGGACATTGCAGAGCTTTTTCCATAAAATTTCCTGTCTTTCATCATTGAGTGACACAGTTGACGGCTAAATCAGTGCAGTGGGTAAAGAACCTGTCTTGCGATGCAGTATCTTTTGCCTATTGAGTGATCGTAACGATAAACTGGTCTGCTTTGATTTTAGCTGAACATTGACACAAATATTTATAGATCATGTAAACACTTGTACTTTAATAATTATCTCATTAAATACCAATGTTTAGAATGACTAAGGCTTACATATCCATGTGTCTAGTAGAGAACAATTTAATAATGATGAATAGAATGTGAATGGTTTTTTGAGTAGATTTTCTGAAATTACTTAGGGTGACAAGCTATTCAATTATAAAAGGCTTATCCTGTTTGAATAAGCCTTCTTTAAAGATTAGATTGATTTTTTCCAACTCAAAAATTTATATAATCCAAACATGAATGTAATCCAGATTGGAATTAAAATCACAGATTTTTCAAACCCTTTTGTCCACATGATATATAAAATCATGCCAATAAAAATCAAAACGATATAGTTACTTAATGGTGAAAATAGAGCAGGGAACTTGGCAACTTTGTCTTCAAGTTTCATGGCACGTTTAAACTTTAAATGAGTAAAGCTAATAATTGCCCAGTTTAAAACCAGTGCAGCCACGGCCATGTACATGAGATAGCTTAAAGCTTCTTCTGGGATAAAGTAGTTCAGTAATACACAACCAAAAATCAGAATAGAAGAAAAGATAACAGCAGGTGTTGGAACACCTTGTTTACTGACTTTTGTAAAAATTTTGGATGCGTGACCTTGTACAGCGAGTCCATACAACATACGACTGTTTGCATACATACCGCTGTTATAAACCGACAGTGCAGCCGTCAAAATAATAAAGTTAAGCAAATGCGCTGCCCAGCCAATACCAAGCTGGCTAAAAATCATCACAAATGGACTTTTATCTAAACCACCGAGGTCAAGCTGATTCCACGGAATAAGCGACATGATGATAGCAAGCGAAGCCACATAGAAAATCAAGATTCGAAAGATGACTTGGTTAATGGCTTGTGGAATACTTTTTTCTGGATTTTCAGCTTCAGCAGCAGTCATTCCAATCAGTTCAATACCACCAAATGCAAACATTAAAAAGGCGAGCATATAAAATAGGCCCGAGAACCCATGAGGAAAAAATCCGCCATGCTGCCATAAGTTTGCAAAGCTAGCGATAGAGTCACTACCCGCGGTAAGCAATAAATATAAGCCAAACACGATCATGGCAATGACCGCCGCAACTTTAATAATAGCTAACCAAAACTCAGATTCGCCATAAAATTTAACGTTGCCTAAGTTCAAACATGTGACCAAAACAAAGAAAAATAAGGCTGATATCCAAGCAGGAATGTGGGGCCACCAGTAATGCACATATTTAGCAACTGCTGTCAGTTCGGTCATCGCGACCAGAATATAAACAACCCAATAGTTCCAGCCCGATAAAAAACCGGGGAATTTCCCCCAATATTTTTGTGCAAAGTAACTAAAGGAACCGACCACAGGTTCTTCTACGATCATTTCACCCATTTGGCGCATAATTAAAAATGCGACCAAACCGACAATGGCATAACCTAAAATAATAGAAGGACCAGCAGACTGGATGACTTGTGCAGAGCCTAAAAATAAACCTGTCCCGACAGCACCACCCATAGCGATCAACTGGATATGGCGATTTTTAAGTCCGCGTTTTAATTGGGAAGATGAATTGCTCAAAATATATGCGCTGAATAAAAAAGCTGGCGCTATTGTAATAGATTGGTTAGGGATAACCTAGTTTGAAAAGGATTTTACTCAGCTAAATAAAAAGGATCCGTAAAAAGCTATACGGATCCCTTTTTGAAAATTAGTTATCTTATAAATTAGAAAGATACCATTTTGCCCGGGTTAATCATTGCACCGATGCCATACATGCTTTTAGCGAGTGGAATAACAACGGGAGCAAGGGTACGACCAAACATAATATTTTGATGATCAATTTTAGATAACATTTCGAAGTCATTAGATTGCCCAACAAAGTCATTTGCAATGGCTTTACCAATGCGTACCGTCTGAGCAACGCCGTGACCACTCCAGCCGTGAACAGCATAGATTGGGAACTTATTACCAAACTTACGGCTATCGACTGCACCATTTACGGTTAAATCGGTCGTGCCACTCCAGACAAAATCCATCTCTAGATTTTTAATTTGAGGGAAAACAGTGTGAATTCGATGCTCTAGATAATTTAATGTTTTCTCTGGACCCCAGCATGTGCCAGTGCCTTGGCCACCAAACAATAAGCGGTTATTAAATACGGGGCGATAGTAATCAATCTGGAACTGAGTATCATAAACTGGATGCCCAAATGGCAGTAGCTCTTTAGTATCAAGCTCTAGCGGGGCAGTCGTCGCAACATAAGTATAAAACGGAATAGTGGTATTGTTTTGCTCTGATAAAAGTTTAAACGAAGCGTGGTGTACTGCTAACACTACAGACTTTTTAGCTTTCACGACAGCATTTGCTGTTTGAACATAAATACCATCTGCTTTTTCTTCTATTGAAATGACTTCTGTTTGTTCATAAACAGTACCGTCATTTTGGCAAAAGCCATAAATTAAGCCACGGTTTAAAGCTAAAGGATGAATTTGTCCACCTAACTCATCAATTAAACCACCTGTATAGTAGTCAGATTTAATATAGTCCATGAGTTCATGTTTACCCACAATGCGGGTATGGTCTTCACCTAAATATTTTCGTGCATCGGCGCCTTGCGTTAAACCAACTAAATGTCCTTCATGAACGGCGGCAGTAATGTGGCCGTATTTGCGGTCAAAGTTGAGTTGGTATTTTTCCGAGATGTCATCAATCAGTTGCATCGCTTCTGTAGAGGTAAAATGCCAGAGTTTTTTGGCATCTTCATAACTCAAGCGATCGGCCATTTCTTGAGCTTCCCAGCGAGCTAAACCAGGGGTGAGTTGTCCGCCATTGCGTCCAGAAGCTGCGCTACCAATGCGATTTTTTTCTAATAAAACAGTCTCTACGCCTTGTTCAGCTAAATGTAAGGCCGTAGATGAACCCAATAAACCACCGCCAATAACCACCACATCGCATTCAATATCAGCTTTTAAGCTGTCAAAGGTATGCCAATCAGAAAGTGAGCTTTCATAATAGTTTGCAGGGTTATCTACCGAGGTGCCTTCTACAGTAGTTGAGTCAAATTTTGCATGTTTCGGCTTTAACCAGCTCCACTCTTTACCCACTTGTAGAGATTTACTTGGTTTATATTCCACGTCTTTTAAAAGTTGAGGTTTAGAAATAATTTTCATAATAAAGTTCCTTAAAAATTAATAAGCATTACTAATAGCAATACTTTGTTTTTTAATCGTTTTATAGATAAATAGGAGAACACCCAAAGCTAACCAGAAACAACCAAACATGAGTGAAGATGAATCGAGATTAAGCCAGAGGCAAATAATGCTAAAGACTGATATAAGCGGTAAAAACAGGTTTAGAAATTTGTTTTTAAACCCTGAACGCTGTTTATCTTTAATATAAAACTTCATAAAAACTGAGAAATTTACGGCTGTAAAAGCGACTAGAGCACCAAAGCTGATTAGGCTGACGACTTGGGCTAAATCTAGAAAAACCGCTGACATTGAAATAAGACCAACAAACAAAACCGAGAAAAACGGTGTACCTAATGAAATATGAATTGTCCCAAAATACTTTTTAGGGAAAATATTATCGGTACCCATTATATACAGTAAACGCGAAGCGCTGGCATGTGAGGCAAGGCCAGAGGCGACTGTGTTCATAATTTGCCCGCACAAGAATACGGATTGGAAAAAAGCACCACCCACATACAGTACAATCTCAGGCAACGCTTCAGATGGATGCTGAAAGCGTAGATTGTTTGGAAAATAAAGCTGAATAAACCAAGCGGCTGTGAAGAAAATCAGCCCGCCAGCGAGAGTCGTTAACATGACTGCACGAGGAATATTCTTGGTGGGTTGCTTGGTTTCATTAGAAAGCGTGGTAACCGCATCAAAGCCCAAAAATGAAAAGCACAAAACTGAGGCACCCGCAACGAGAGGGAGTAAAGATTGGTGCTCATGCCAGAGTGGCGCCAATGTAAGCACATGCTCATAACCTTGAGTCGAGCCAATACCCTTAATCACTAAATAAACAAAAATGACCATGAGTATGATCGGTGCAAACACAAACAACAGGCTTAAATTGGCGAGTAACCGAATGCGGAAACAGTTTACTAAAGTGACTAGGCTTGCCGACACAATTACCCAGAACCAGTAAGGCAGACTTGGAATAAGGGCTGTGAGATAAATTGCGGCTAGCAAAACATTAATGAGAGGTAATAACAAATAGTCGAGTAGAGAGCACCAACCGACAAAAAAGCCACTTTTAGGCCCTAAACTTTCAGCTGTATAACTATATGCCGAGCCTGATTTTTCAGAATTTTTACTGAATCTTGCATAGCTCCAAGCGGTGAGTAGCATGGCGCCAAGTGCGAGCAAATATGCCAGTGGCACATGTCCATTGGTAATGCCAGAGACAATACCGAAAGTGTCAAACACCGTCATAGGGGTCATGTAGGCAATACCAATAATCGTGACTTGCCAAAGAGACAGTTTTTTTAAGGAAGACGTTTTATTTTCCATGTCATTTCAACCTCAAATTCGTTGTTTTGCTTTTCATCCGGAAAAGCGATGCTATTTTTGAGCCAAAACTTCCCCTAGACTTGAATAAACACGTCTATTTGGAGAAAGTTTGTACAAAAGTTGGTGGCTGTTTCGCCTTGGTGATGCCCTAAAGCAAGATCAAATACTTATATCTTTGATATAACTCTAGATCACGACCAATTGAAAAGATTGACACGGTCGTGCCAGAAACTGCTCGGGGCTTTGACCTTTAAATAATGTGCCTGTTCTGATGGTGATATCATTTGAAGTAATCACTCGAGAAGAGTCGTTAATTACAATTGCTTTTTGTTTAATGTTTTTAAGCTTCGGCATAAGAATTTTTTCGAGTGCGGAAACTAAAATATCGGTGGCAATCACACCGATAAATTGATCACGAATCATGACTGGATGGGCAAGGGGGATGGTGTATGCGCCATTGCAAATATAGTCGACATATGGCCCATGGATGCACGGACTTTTATTTTGAGCAGGTTTATGGAACCATTCAAAAGAGCGGAAATCTAAAAATCGCTGAGCATTTTGATAGTTTTCAAGCTTGGCTTGTTGCAACTGATCTTCTTTTTTATACCACCATTCGAGTGTCCAATAATCTTGCTCTTCTTGCGTTGCAGGGCTATAACTTGCAAAACCAATGCCTTGACTGTAATGGCTTTCCTGTAATGCCTTTTTAATTTCCTTTTGCAAAGCTGTGCGTTCTGAACCTGAAAGCTTAACGTCTTTTGTTTTTTCAGGTTCATGTTTCGAAAGAATTTTGCTCGCTTTAGTTGCCAGCTTTTCTGTAATGGCTGTCGTTTCTTCAACCACCGTCTTTAACAAATTTTGAAGCTCTTCTATATCTAAATGTTGGGTCATTCCTATAACTCCTAAAATTCCGTATTTCTCACTCGATATTTTATAAGTGCTCTACTTTATTGTTTTTATTCAATAGATAACTTATATCGAAGCATTTGGTCTGTTAGCATCGAAATGATTTTTCGCGCTTGAATAACAGCATCATCTTCATTGCCTTGAACAAAAGATGATAAAAGTTGGTGGTATTGAGCGACGACCAGTTGATGAAATTGATCATCTTGGTAAAGCACAGCAATGAGCGGTGCCCATTCGGCTTGTATGGTTAACTCTTGATTTGCCAGTCGAGCTGATTGAGCAAAAGAGGTAAGTGTTAACAAACAACGTAAATCAAGTTGGGCACGTGTGTCTGCTTCAACGGCCTGTTCAAATTGATCAATAAGTTCTTTAATTTTGCTCAGTTCATATTCAGTGGTTCTTTGTGCTGCCAAATATGCACCATGACTTAAAATTGCACTATGAAACTCGCCTAAATCAGCCAGATATTCATTGGAAGCTTGACGCAGAGGGTGCTTATTTAAGAGTAAATCGGAAGGCAACTCACAAACAAAGCTTCCGCCGTTTCGCCCACGTCGTGTATCAATCAAACCTTTTACGCGTAAAGTATTTAAAGCTTCACGGACCGTAATGGGTGACACTCCCATTAAGCGAGCTAGATCCGCCTCGTTAGGAAGCTGTTCATTGCTTTTGAGCAATCCAGAGATAATTGCATTTTCCAAGCGTTCCACAACTTGTTCCGATCGAGTTGCCTGAGCGATAGGTGCAAAAATTATCGTATATGCTGACATGGCGAATTCTCTAAAAGCTAAGTCAGAGACTTAGCTTAATGAAACGGATAAATGATTAAAACACGCCATATTGATGGACTGCCTGTTCATCTTCAGGCACAGCTGGTATTGCATCCCAAAGTTCAACAATTTTGCCATTATCTACACGCCATAATTCAAAATAGGCATGTCGATTTCCGGCAATACTTCCTTCGGAATGTGTCAACACAAATTGACCATCAGCAATGGAGCGATGCGTTTTGGAGTATACCAAACCTTGTCCTTCATTACGGATATTGTTCAAAAAATCAATGACTGCTTTAACACCATCGCCAATGTCCGGACTATGTTGAATGAACTGATCGTTGTGAGTGTATTCTTTAAATGCTTCGTAATTGCCATCAATTAATGACTTTTTAAAGAAAGAGGTCACAATCTCACGGTTTTTCTCTGGGTCATGGTGAGTTACGATTTCGGTTGGGCCATCTAATTGTGTTCTACCACTCACATTTGGTGCGGCTTCTGCCACAAGACCGTCCCAATGTTCCACAATTTTGCCATCTTTCACTCGGTAAATATCAAACCCAACCAATGGGTTCTCATCTAAGCCTTGAAAGCGGCCATGAATTGCAACCAAGTCACCATCTGCCAATACACGCACAGCTTCATGTTGCATGTCAGGACAGTCTTCTACCAATTGGCGAAGGCCCGAAATGCCATTTGCAACGAGTGGTGAGTGCTCTATAAAGTCTTCAGAAAAATAACGGTCTAAAGCAGTGGTGTCGTGCAAATTAAATAGCTCATGATGGGCTTTAGTCACCAAGTCTTTCATTTCTTGCTTATTCATTTTGATCTCCTTTCAAAACGCATTGTTATTATTCGTTTGAACTCATCACATGTTTAACACGGGTATATTCTTCAAACCCGTAACCAGATAAATCTTTACCATATCCTGACTTTTTGAAACCGCCGTGTGGCATTTCTGCGGTTAAAGGAATATGGGTATTAATCCAAACTGTACCGAAATCAAGTTCACGAGAAAGACGAGTGGCGCGGGCATGGTCTTTAGTCCAAACACTTGAAGCTAGGCCATATTCAACATCGTTGGCTTTTTCAATCGCATCATTTTCATCTGTAAATTTTTGAACGGTAATCACTGGTCCAAAAATTTCATTTTGAATGGCTTCGTCGTGTTGTTTTAAGCCACTAATAACAGTTGGTTCAAAATAGAAGCCTGGACGGTCTGCCTGTTTTCCACCTGTTTCAACTTTGGCGTGAGCAGGTAAGTTGTCGATAAACGCTTTAACGTTTTTCAATTGGTTAGCATTGTTAAGTGGGCCATAAAGCGCGTCTTGATCATCGGGTTCACCAAAACGGGTATTTTTTGCAGCTTCAACTAACTTACTTAAAAATTCATCATGAACAGATTCAGCCACAATTACACGCGTTGCTGCAGTACAGTCTTGCCCTGCGTTGAAATAGCCTGTTAAAGCAATCATTTCAACTGCTTTGTCTAGGTCAGCATCTTCAAAAACCACTACAGGTGCTTTACCACCAAGCTCAAGATGCGCTTTCGCTAGATTTGCTGCGGCAGAAGCTGCAACTTGTAATCCCGCACGAACTGAGCCTGTAATCGAAACGAGTGCAGGGGTCTTATGTGATACAACTTTTGAACCCACCTGAGCTTGGCCTAACACTACGTTAAATGCACCTTTAGGGAAAAATGGTGCAGCAATTTCAGCAAGTAAAAGCGTACTTTCCGGCGTTGTATCACTTGGTTTAAGTACCACGGTATTACCTGCGGCTAAAGCTGGAGCAATTTTCCAAACAGCCATCATGAGTGGATAGTTCCAAGGTGTAACTTGCCCAACTACACCGACAGGTTCACGGCGAATAGAAGAGGTTAAACCTTCTAAATATTCACCTGAAGCTGTGCCATTGAGTAAACGGGCAGCACCTGCAAAGAAACGAACCTGATCTGCTGATGCACCTACTTCTTCAGATGCAATTAAGTGTTTTAACTGACCCGTATTACGACTTTGTGCTTCAATTAAACGATCAGCATTTGCTTCAATAGCATCTGCCAAGTTAAGTAATGCTTTTTGACGAGTCGAAGGTGTACTACGTCCCCAAATTTTAAACGCTTCTTTTGCAGCAGCATAAGCTGCATCAACTTCTGCCTCGGTCGCATTCGGTGATTGCGCATAAACTTCACCAGTGACTGGGCTTACCAAGTCGAAGTAATCATTTCCTTTGCTAGCAACATATTCGCCGTTAATAAAGTGTTGTAGTTGAGTTTTAGCCATTTTTTATACCTTGTCCTTAGGTTTTAACATATAACATATAATACTATATGTATTATGTTTTAAATTTTCTGTCAAATGCTTTGATGAGAGGAGTGAGTGAAAAAAGTGAAAATTTAAATCAAATTGGATTTTAAGTTTTTGATTTGATTGTTTAAAAAATATTAAAAATTTATTGAAGATTTTTAGGAGAGGTTGATTGTCGTACTAGTTCAGTAGATTTGATGAAAGATAATTGAATAATTTTCTAATCGAGAGCAGCTTGAGGAGCCAAGATTTAACTTAGCTCATCAATTTCGAGTTCTTATTTATTGAAATTAAATTGAATGATTAGGTCTTATGACTCGCAAGCAGAATGCTAGTTTCACTGTTATAAATACCTGAAATATTCCTGATTCTTTCTAAAACTTTGTCGAAGTTTTCTAAAGTATCAGAACGTAGCTCGACCAAAATGTCCCATTTGCCATTCGTTTTATGTAAACATTCCACGGCACTTTCTAGGCGTAGTTCTTTAATCACAGACTGCGCTTTGGTGCCTTCGACCATAATGCTCATCCATGCACGGATGACGTTGCGTTCAGCATTCGGTTTAAACCGTACCGTATATCCGGTAATAATGCCCGAAGACTCCAGATACTCCATTCTCTTCTTGATAGTTGCTCTTGAAACGTGAACTTTTTCGGCTAACTCGGTAACAGACATCCGTGCGTTATCTTTAAGTAAACCTAAAATAATTTGATCAATGTTATCCATATTGTAATTGTCAATTATCAAATTGGTAAAAATTAATTCATTTTTGACTGAATTACAAATTTTGTGAATCAATTTGATTTTGAATAATAGGGGCATCGGTTAAGCCTAATAATTCAATTTAATGGACTAGATAAGATGAATAATTTTGCAGTTTCTCGTAATGACTTTAACGAGTGGATGGTTCCAGTTTTTGCACCGGCAAATTTCATTCCGGTACGTGGTGAAGGTTCACGTATTTGGGATCAAGAAAATAAAGAATATATCGATTTTGCAGGCGGGATTGCAGTAAACGCATTAGGTCATGCGCATCCAGTGGCAGTAAATGCTTTAACAGAACAAGCAACAAAACTTTGGCATGTAGGCAATGGTTATACAAATGAACCCGTTCTACGCCTTGCAAAACAACTCACTGAAAATACATTTGCAGATAAAGTATTCTTCTGTAACTCAGGTGCAGAAGCCAATGAAGCTGCATTAAAACTAGCTCGTAAAGTTGGACTCGACAGTGGTGTTGCTGGCAAAAGTGGTATTGTGGCATTTAACAATGCGTTCCACGGCCGTACCTTATTTACCGTTTCGGCGGGAGGTCAACCTAAATATTCACAAGACTTTGCACCTCTTCCAAATGGTATCAACCATGTTGCCTTTAATGATTTAGAAGCTGCAAAAGCGGTCATTAATGAACAAACTTGTGCCGTGATTGTTGAGCCGATCCAAGGTGAAGGCGGCGTTATTCCTGCTGACATCGAATTTTTAAAAGGCTTAAGAGCACTATGTGATGAGTTCGGTGCCTTACTTATTTTTGATGAAGTACAAACGGGTGTTGGCCGTACAGGTGCACTTTATGCCTACATGAACTCTGGCGTTATTCCAGATGTGTTAACTACTGCAAAAGCACTAGGTGGTGGTTTTCCAGTCGGTGCAATGCTAACAACCGATAAGTTTGCTCCGCATTTTTCTGTCGGTACACATGGTACGACTTATGGTGGTAACCCGTTAGCAAGTGCGGTTGCAGGGGCTGTATTTGAATTTATTAATACGCTTGAAGTGCTGAATGGTGTTAAAGAACGTCATGACTACTATAAAAACGCTTTAAATAAATTAAATGAAAAATATGAAGTCTTTAAAACGATTCGCGGTGAAGGCTTATTGATTGGTTGTGCCTTAAAAGATGAATTCGCTGGTAAAGCAAAAGATATTAATAATCTTGCGGGTGAAGAAGGTTTACTGAGTCTTATTGCAGGTCCGAATGTTGTACGTTTTACACCGTCTTTAATCATTCCATTTGCTGATATTGATGAAGGTTTAAAACGCTTTGAACGTGCGCTTGCTCGCTTTGTAGAAATGCAAAAGGATGAACAAGCAGCATGATGATTATTCGTTACATCGAACCTAAAGATGTTAATGATCTTTACCTGTTGGCAAAAAAAGCGGGTTTTGGTTTGACATCTTTGCAGCCCAATATGGAAAAACTTGCTGCTCGTATTGAGAGGGCGTGTAAGACAGTCACAGGCGAACTCCCAAAGGCAGATCAGGTTTACCTATTTGTTTTAGAAGATACTGAACTCAACAAAGTTGTCGGTGTTTGCGGTATTGAAGTCGCACTTGGTTTAAAAGAGCCTTGGTATAACTTCCATGTAGGAACACAAGTTCATGCATCTGAACCGTTAAGTGTTTATAACGCTTTACCGACTTTGTATTTGAGTAATGACCATACCAACTGTAGTGAACTTTGTACTTTATTTTTAGATCCTGACTATCGCTTGAATAAAAATGGCAAATTTTTATCTAAAGTCCGTTTCTTATTTCTTTCAGAATTTCGTCAATATTTTGAAGAAACCATTGTTGCCGAAATGCGCGGATACTCTGATGAAAATGGACAATCACCATTTTGGAATGCGGTAGGTCACAAGTTTTTTAATATTGAATTTACCAAGGCCGATTATTTGAGTGGAGTCGGGCAAAAGGCTTTTATTGCTGAGCTGATGCCAAGACATCCACTCTATGTCGATATGCTACCTGATGATGCTAAAGCCGCGATTGGTATTGTTCACCCAAATACTCGACCAGCCTACAATCTCTTGCTTGAAGAAGGACTGCGCTATAAAGGCTATGTCGATATTTTTGATGGCGGTGCAACGCTGCAAGCAGATATCGAAAATTTACGGGCAATTAAAGAAAGTCAGTCTGTAACGGTTCAAATTGAACAACCTGAAAATATCGCTGTAGGGGATGAAGCTTACATTGTGGCTAATGATGACTATGAAAATTATCGCGCCATTCTTGTGTATAGCCAACCTCATCAGAACATATTGCAGTTAACAAAAGAACAGGCAAACCAATTGAATGTTGAAAATGGCTCTTTAGTTCGGGTGCTAAGTGTTCATGTTAAACAAGTTTCGAGTCCAGAAGTGGTCAATAAACTCAAAGCCACTGAACATTTTCGAATGGCTGTTAATTAAGCGGAAATTACTACACATTTCACCAAATTTAAGAAGGAATACTATATTATCGCTAGCGCAAGATGGGTATATGGATAAATACAATCTTGCTCGCTGAGCTAAGATTAATTAGCCTGTTTTTCTTTATAAAAGTTAAATCAATAAAATATTTAATTAGTTTATATATTTTAAATGTTTATCGAAATTATATTTTGGAAATCAGGCTAATATAATAATGAAGGAAAGGAATGGTGAATAATTTTTATTGTTATAGGTGATGGCTTTTAAAAAGGAATTTATAAGGTCTTAAGTGATTTAATAATATTTTAGAATGGTTTAATGGACTAAATTAATAATCATATAATTTATTTATTATTAAAGCATTTACGACGGTTGCTATAAATTGGAGTAAATATTACATGAGTAAGAATAACGGAAAGCAGTTCTTGGAAGGAGATCTTCTTGGTAGTCAACATATGACTGAGCAAGAAGAAGAGAAATTGCAGCGCTCATTGACAAATCGTCATATTCAAATGATCGCAATCGGTGGTGCAATTGGTACTGGATTATTTATGGGTTCCGGGAAAACATTAAGTGTTTCGGGTACTTCAATTGTTTTAACCTATTTAATTATTGGTTTCTTCTTTTTCTTCGTGATGCGGGCAATGGGTGAATTGTTGCTTGCCAACACGAATTTTAAAACCTTCGCCGATTTTGCAACAGCTTATCTCGGTCCATGGGCGGGGGTTTTCCTTGGTTGGTCCTATTGGTGTAACTGGATTATTACTGCGATTGCCGATGTAATTGTAATTGGAGGGTACATGCAGTTTTGGTATCCCGATTTACCCGTCTGGATTCCAGCATTTACATCATTGGCCATCTTAACCATACTTAACTTTGTGGCCGTTCGATTGTTCGGTGAACTTGAGTTTTGGTTCTCACTCATCAAAATTACTGCAATTATTCTATTTATTCTGGCTGGTATTTATTTAATTGGGACCGGGTTTACTTCACCAAATGGTGTTAAGGCTTCAATGAGCCATTTGTTTGAAACAGAATCAATGTTTCCTTATGGTGTAACAGGTTTCTTGGCAGGTTTTCAAATTGCCATATTTGCATTTGTGGGTATTGAGCTTGTCGGTACGACTGCTGCTGAAACTAAAGATCCGCATACTTCACTTCCAAAAGCGATTAACTCTATTCCTTTACGTATTTTATTATTCTATGTGGGCGCGTTGGTTTGTATTATTGCAGTCACATCTTGGGCAAAAGTTTCACCAGAAAAGAGCCCATTTGTGGAAATGTTTACTTTGGTCGGGTTACCAATTGCGGCAGGGTTAATCAACTTTGTTGTTGCGACTTCAGCTTTATCTTCTGCAAATAGTGGAATCTTTGCAACTAGCCGAATGTTATACGGTCTAGCGTTAGATAATGATGCGCCTAAAAGCTTTAGTAAACTGTCAAAAAGAAAAGTTCCAATCAGAGGACTCGTATTTTCAATGGCGTGCGTAACGGTTGGAACATCTATTTTATTTATTGTTCCAAATGTCATGACTGCATTTACGATTATCTCAGCGCTGACTTCAATTTTATGTATTTTTACGTTTATGTTGATTGTGCTTTCATATATTTATTATCGTAAGAAAAGCCCTGAATTACATACCCAGTCAAAATATAAAATGCCGGGTGGTTTATTTATGGCATGGATGACCATGTTATTTTTAGTGTTTACTATCGTAATTTTGGCTTTAGACCATGATACTTTAATTGCACTTGAGTGTTCACCAATCTGGTTTATTGGTTTATTTATTGCCTATAAATATAAAAAGAAAAAAATGTTGCAGCTTGATATCTTAAAAGCTCAAAAGGTTGATTATATTTAAGCTAGAAGATGAAATGTTTTTAAAGCTAGGCGTGTGTCTAGCTTTTTTATTTTTAAAATAATAATTTTTAGTTAAGATAATTTGTTTATGGTTCCAACATTTAGTAGTAAACTTACTCAGAAAATTTTTGTAAGGTCTGAAATGTTTTTCAGGATTCTAAATATAGTCATAAATATTAAAATGAATTAAATTGATTTTAAAAATAAAGATTACAAAGTAAAAGGAATAGTAATCCCATGATACTTAAGTGTAATGATAGTGATTTGTACGATTTTACTATTGGGAAAAGATACATCTGTTTTGGGGTGCAATTTAATGAATATCGAAATGAAACAAAAGTATCTGTTCGCCGCGATTCAGATGGTACTCCTGTTATTGTAGAAATTTCTAAATTTGAAATAATTAATCCTAGTATACCTGAAGGTTGGGAAATTTCATTTTATAAGCAGGAAGATACTATAACTACGACTATTGAACCTAAAGAATTTAGTGGAGAATTTTGGGATGACTATCATGATGGGAACCCTAAAATGGAAAAATTATTTGAAGATACTTATTTAAAGATCTGTAAATTTCATAATTTTTCTATTACGTCCGGTTGATTAATTAAAAGCCGATAAAAAAGCCTCATAACGAGGCTTTTTTATACTCTTTATTTAATACTTGGATCGCCTTTTTTTAAGAAAAAGCGAATCGCTAACTTTTGCAGAAATGTTCCATAAGGAGGGTGGAAAAGCTGCGTCGGGAAAAACCGATGACGAATAAATACAGTTTTTGCATGTGAAAGTTCGCGGAAACCTTCCTCACCATGATATGACCCCATGCCCGAGTTGCCGATACCACCGAAAGGAGCGTCATGGTTAACTACATGCCAGCCCCAGTCATTAATGGTCACGCCACCTGAATGAGTTTCACGCAAAATACGATCACGTTCTACTGAACTATGCGTAAAGCAATAAAGCGCTAAAGGCCGTTCGTCCGATTTTACATAGGTAATCGCATCATCTAAAGAATCATAAGCCACCACAGGTAAAATAGGGCCAAAGAGTTCTTCTTTCATAATGCGCATATCTGGTGTGCAATTCAGCACAATCTGTACAGGCATTCTACGGCCTTGTTGGTCAAAGCTGTAAGTGTCACAAGGAACAATACGTGCACCTTTTTCTTGTGCATCGGTCAAACTATCTTGAATACGTTTTAAATGATGGTCATTTACAATCGATGTGTAATTCTCATTGTTTGTGATGTTTTGACCAAACATTTTTATAAAGCTGGATTTTGCTGCATCCACAAACTCATCAATACTTTCTTTAGGAACCAACGCATAGTCAGGTGCTACACAGATTTGACCACTATTAGTTGCTTTGCCATGTGTAATACGTTTTGCCGCATCGGCAAGTGGGTAATTACGGCCTACAATTGCTGGTGATTTACCGCCTAACTCAAGTGTCACAGGCGTTAGATTTTCAGCAGCAGCACGCATGACGACCTTGCCAATGGTCGGGGAACCAGTGAAGACAATGTGGTTAAATGGCAAAGAGGTAAATTTTGCTGGGTCTGTAATTTCTTCACCAAACACGGCTACTTCATCTTCATTAAAGACTTCAGCAAGCATGCGTCGAAGCATTGCATTGGTATTTGGGGTAATTTCAGGTAGCTTAATCATAACTCGGTTGCCTGCAGCTAATGCGGCAATGAGTGGGCCAAGTGCTAAATAAACGGGGAAGTTCCAAGGAACAATAACACCAACCACGCCTTTAGGTTGGTATTGCACGCTTAAACGGTTTGATAAAAATAAAAGTTCTGTACGGCGTTTACTTGGACGCATCCAACGGCGTAAATGATGAATCGCATGATCAGCCTCCAACAGAGAGCCAAGCAAATCTAGTAGTTTAGATTCATCAAGTGATCTTGAACTAAAATCGGAATTAATCGCAGCAGCTAAAGCATCTTGATAACGGATAATTTGTTTTTTAAGTTGATGCAGTTTTGTGCGGCGTGCTTCAAGACTTGGGTAAGGATCTGCTTCAAAATTGGCACGTTGTTTGGAAAAAATAAGTTCCATATGTTCAGTGGCAGAGCCGCTATATTCTTTTAAGGTGGACTGTTCCATTATTATTCCTTCCATACTTTTGCTTATCATACTTTATGCTTGAAGCGTCATATGGTCGATGTTAAATTGAGACAACAAGAGGTAGTTTAGTGCCATTATGCACGTCACTCTAGGGATGGTGTGAATTAAATGCCTAATAATGTTTATAAAAATACAAATGCGGTTATCAAAGGAAATTATGATAATACATCCTTAGGTTCCAATACATATTTGCTGGGTTTGACCAGTTTATTTGATGAAATGGGTTTGCAAGGCCATTCAATATCAGATGTTTTATCTGGCACAAATATTTCGCCAGATGCGATGAATCAATCCTCTTTATATATTTCCCAAGTCCAAAAAATTCAGCTATTTCAAAATATTCAAAAGCTATCACATGATCCACTCATTGGTCTGCGCGCAGGGCAAAAGCAGCGATTGTCAGATTTTGGAGTATATGGCTATGCGTTATATTCCTCACGTAATTTTAGACAAGCAGTCGAGCTTGGCATTCGACACATTAAGCTTGCAGGGCCTATTTTAAAGAAGTCATTTTATATTCGATATGATGTTGCCGTTTTTGAAGGGCAGGACATTATTGCACTGGGTAAGCTTTTACCTTTAGTGTGCGAGTTTTGGTTTAGCTCAATGCAAACTTTAATTGAACGGGTACTTGAAGGACCATTTCAAGCGAAGAAGCTTTTATTACCATACCCAGCGCCTGACTATGCAGAAGAATATGAAAAAGTGTTTCGTTGCCCCGTTCAGTTTAATGCTGGGGTGATGCAATGGCATTTTGATTTAAAGTGGCTCGATGTACCTTGCCCAAATGCCAACCCGATTACAGCCGATATGTGTAAGTCGTTTTGTGAGCGGATGCTAGGTGCTGCTGAACTTGAAGAGCCAGAGTTGGTGAAAACGATTCGTTTAATACTATTGGATGGAACGGGGCTTTTTCCATCAGCTCAAGAAATGGCTAAACGTTTACATATCTCAAAGCGTACTTTACACCGGCGCTTGGCAGGTTTTGATTTAACCTATCAAGAATTGTTAGATGAGACTCGGCGCCGTCTTGCTGATGAATATTTGCGAGAGACAACTTTAACCGTAGATGAAATTGCTGAGAGAATTGGCTTTTCAGATACTTCTAATTTTAGAAAAGCCTATCGCCATTGGACAGGCATTTCACCAAATGAGTATCGAATACAGTACCTAAATTAGATTAAGGTTTGTTTGTTATTTAAATCGAGAAAGTAACTTTTTCTGCAAAAATGGATTACAGAGCAAAATCGCAAATAAAATAATAAATATGCCGATAATGCTAAACAGATCAGGTAATTCATGCCAAAAAACAAATCCCCAAATTCCTGCAAAAATAATGGCAATATAGTTCATTGGGCCAATTTGGCCAGCTGGGGCTAGGCTATAGGCATAAGACATAAAAAGTTGGCTTATATTTGCTAAAAGTCCTGCGGCAATGAGTAATGCTAGTTCATGCCAAGTGAAAATTCGCCAATGCCAGAACATCGGAATAGAGGAAATTAAACTACCAAAAACACAGAAGTAAAAAACGATACGTTCAGGTGGCTCTGTACTGGTTAAAGCTCTTACGGTGACAAAAGCCATTGCTGATAAAAAGCATGCCCCCAAGCCAATAAAAGACAATGCGTTAAATAGACCTTGGTCGGGTTTAGCGACAAATAAAACCCCAATGAGTCCAATCACAGCGGCAAAAATCATCGATTTAGTAATTTTTTCTTTTAAGAAAAGCCATGCAATAAGTGGAATAAAGATAGGAGATGAGTAACTAAAAACCATGGCATTTGAGAGTTTTAAGTTTGCAATGGCATAGAAAAAACCGTACATGGCGGCTAGTCCCACAATACTTCGCCAAGTGTGCATCCAAAGTTTATCGGTTTTAATAAAGTCTAAACCTTGTTTAAAGAGCATCGGAATAAAAATAAATAAACCCACTGCATTTCTAAAAAACACGACGGTCGCATTGTCTACTGTTTGTGAAGCAAAACGAATGCACACTCCCATAATGGAAAATAATAATGCTGATGTCATAAGACAAAGCAGCGCTTTTCCAAGTTGAGTTGAGGGGAGATTTGAAGCAGTCTGATTTTGCATAGAGAAATAGAGTTCTTAATTTTCGATGTTATTTTAGCAGCGATGTTAAGTTTTAGTGAAATGTGTCGTAATTAAGATGGGAAATGTGAAAAGATGAGGTGATATGCCTCATCTTTTAAACCTTATTAGGTCACGGGTGCAGGGTTAAATACAGCGAGTGAGTTATGAATACCCCAACGGTCCGACCACGTTTGTTTTTCGCCACTAGCCACTTGTAAAATCAGTTCAAAAAGTTCCCAGCCCACTTCTTCAATAGTCTTCTTTCCAATCGCAATATCGCCAGCACTGATATCAATCAGGTCATACCAACGGTTTGCAATATTGTTTCGGCTTGCCATTTTTATAACTGGCACTGCTGCCAACCCGTAAGGTGTACCGCGACCTGTGGTAAAGACTTGGACCGTAATTCCAGATGCCATTTGCTGCGTACCACAGATAAAGTCACTTGATGGTGTTGCCGCAAAAATTAAACCCTTTTTAGTCGGTCTTTGGCCTGGTGCAAGAACCTCTACAATCGGTGAGCGGCCCGATTTTGCAATTGATCCCATCGCTTTTTCTACAATGTTATTCAGTCCACCTTTTTTATTGCCCGGTGTGGTATTGGCACTTCGGTCTACTTGGCCTGCTGCTAAGTAATCGTCATACCATTTCATTTCCCGAATTAGATCTTTGGCAACTTGTTCATTTACTGCGCGTGGAGTAAGTAGGTGAATGCCATCGCGGACTTCTGTAACTTCCGAAAACATGACGGTGCCGCCACATTGCACAATCAAGTCAGCTGCGAAACCAACGGCAGGGTTAGAGGTAACTCCGGAAAATGCATCACTCCCACCACATTGCATGCCTACAACTAAATTAGAAACTGGAACTTCTTCTCGAGTACGTTGATTAAGCTTTTTAAGGTGTTGTTCTGCCACGGTTAAAATATGGTTGACCATACTTTCAAAACCGTTATGGCGTTCATCTTGTAACTGAATAATGTCCTCATTTGCTAGGGGAATATATTTGTTTTCTTTAGGAATGTTTAGAAGACGTTCGGGTTGCATTTTTTCGCAGCCCAGACTCACAACCATAATTTCTCCACCAAAATTAGGGTTGAGTGCAAGATTATGAATTGTACGAATAGGAACAATTGCAGCGGGTGCATCGATTGCCACGCCACAACCGTATAAATGGTTTAATCCGACTACACCATCTACATTTGAATATTTAGGAAGTAAATCACGTTCAATAATTTTAACGACATAATCAACAATACCCTCTACACAGTTAACACTGGTCGTAATACCTAAAATATTCTTTGTGCCGACACTGCCATCTTTATTTTTATAACCTTTAAATGTATATCCGCTCAAGGTTGGAAGCTTTGGATCAGGACGAGTTGCTAACTCAAGATCATCTAGCTCAGGTGCCTCAGGCATTTGGGTAACGGCTTCATTTACCCATGAACCTGCGGATAAATCTTTATTTGCATAACCAATAATTTCCCCATAACGAACAATTGCTTCCCCTTGCTTTAATGACTTTAATAAAACTTTATGTCCCTGTGGCACATGATCAACCAAGATGAGTTGGTATTCTTCAATATGTGTAGAAGGTGGTAAACCACCGTCATTCACTACAATGGCTACATTATCAAGAGGACTAATTTTTATGAGGAGAGGCTTCAGCATGATCGTTCCTTTTATACATTTGAAGAGAGGTCATAACGCTTAAGTTAGTTAAGCGTTATGACTTAAAGTTTTAAGAGGTAGGTTTTAACTCGAAGCGCTGGATTTTTCCGACCATAAAGAGGTAGCAAATAATTGCGATGACGGCATGTATACCTACAAAAACAAGTGCACCATTGAAAGAACCAGTCGAATTGATAATATAGCCAATCGCAATCGGGATCACGATGCCTGCTGTATTGCCGAAGGTATTAAATAGACCACCCGATAAACCTACCATTTCTTTTGGTGCAACATCCGACATAACTGCCCAACCTAATGCACCAAAACCTTTACCAAAAAAGGCCAGTGACATAAAGAATAAGATGGCTGTTTGCGAATCGACATAGTTACAAACCACAATACTGGTTGATAACAACATGCCAAAAATAATGGGAAACTTACGGGAAAAGGTTAGAGATTTATTCATTTTGATGAGTTTATCGGAAATTACTCCTCCTAATACACCGCCAATAAATCCGCAAAGCGCCGGTAATACAGCTGCAAAACCAGCTTCTAAAATTGACATGTGACGTTCTTTTACAAGGTACACAGGGAACCAAGTAATAAAGAAATAGGTTAAGCAGGTAATACAATATTGAGCGATAAAAATACCTAGAAGCATACGAGAAGAGAGCAGCTTTTTAATATTTTTAAAATTCATTTTATTGTTTTCATCAGCAATTTTAAGCTGATTTTCACCCATGCTGGTAATAGCACCGCCTGCTTGTAAATATTTAAACTCATTTGAATTAATAGTAGGGTGCTTTTCTGGGCTATAGATGACTTTTAACCAGATAAAAGCAATCACAATACCTAGTCCACCCATAATCCAGAATACAGATTGCCAATGAATATGGGCAACCAACCATCCCATGAATGGCGCAAATATGACAGTGGCAAAATATTGAGCCGAGTTAAATATCGCTGCGGCGGTTCCACGTTCTTTGGTTGGGAACCATGCTGCTACAATCTGGCTGTTTCCAGGAAAGGCAGGACTTTCAGATAATCCAACCAAAAAACGTAAAAGAAATAATGAGGCGATAATGAGAGGTATAGAACCTAAAATATCGACAAAACCTAAGAGAATAGTGAAAAATGACCAGAGCATGATGCTCCAGAAATAGACTCTTCGAGCACCAAACTTATCGAGTAACCATCCACCTGGAATTTGACCAATCACATAAGCCCAGCCAAACGCAGAGAATATATATCCCATGGTCACTGAGCTTAATCCAAGTTCTTGAGACATTGGAGCGGCAGCCATTGAAAGGGTTGCTCGATCACCGTAATTTAATGAAGTGACTAAGAAAATCATCGCTAAAATGTAATAGCGCGTTTTATTATGCTTCGCTCGTTGCTGATTCACAGCAGCAATATTTGTTTGCAGATTATCCATATACAAACTCTTTTTAATAATCGACCTATTTGCATATCCGTGAAATAGGTGACGTCATGTCAAATTCATCGATAGAATAGATGAGAAAACGGAATTTTGTATCTACTCTATAGTCCTAGTTCTAAAACCGCGTCTTTAGATGTATGACATCATATGATTAAAAATATTATTTTGGCAAGTAGGGTCGAAAAATAATTTTTATGCGGGTTTATATTGACAAGTTGTCTGATGTCTTATAAGTTTTGGTGATGAAAAAATAGTATCAGAATGCCAAGGAGTATTTTAATGGCGACCTCTACACCTATCGTTAAATCAATTCGAGCAATTCCTGTTGCTGGACATGACAGCATGCTGCTCAATTTGAGTGGTGCTCATGGACCTTATTTCACTCGTAATATACTTATTATCGAAGATAACTCTGGAAATATTGGTGTAGGTGAAATTCCGGGCGGAGAAAAAATTTTAGCGACATTAAATGATGCTAAAGCCTTAGTAGAAGGGCAGCCGATTGGTGAATATAAAAATCTACTCAAGAAAATTCAGCAAACTTTTGCTGATCGTGACAGTGGTGGTCGAGGCAATCAAACCTTTGATTTACGTACCACAATTCATGTTGTAACGGCTTATGAGTCAGCATTACTTGATTTGCTTGGCAAGCATTTAAATGTGAATGTTGCAAGCTTACTAGGTGAAGGCCAGCAACGTAGTGAAGTTGAAGTTTTAGGATATTTATTCTTTATCGGTGACCGAAAACAGACTTCATTAGACTATGCGACTACACCTCAGCATAACCATGACTGGTATAAAGTCCGTCATGAAAAAGCGTTAACACCCGAGGCAGTACAGCGTTTAGCAGAAGCATCTTATGACCGTTATGGTTTTAAAGACTTTAAATTAAAAGGTGGTGTATTACAGGGCGAGCAAGAAGCCGAAGCTGTTACAGCTATCGCGCGCCGTTTTCCAGAAGCGCGTGTAACGCTTGATCCAAACGGAGCATGGTTTTTAGATGAAGCAATTGCTTTGGGTAAACATTTAAAAGGTGTGCTGGCCTATGCGGAAGACCCGTGTGGTGCAGAACAAGGTTATTCAAGCCGTGAAATTATGGCCGAGTTTAAACGTGCAACAGGTTTACCCACTGCGACCAATATGATTGCTACGGACTGGCGTGAAATGTCGCATAGTATCCAATTGCAAGCTGTTGATATTCCTTTGGCTGATCCACATTTTTGGACATTGGAAGGTTCGGTTCGAGTTTCACAGCACTGCAATATGTATAACTTAACGTGGGGTTCGCATTCTAATAATCACTTTGATATTTCACTTGCCATGTTTACCCATGTTGCTGCCGCTGCGGTAGGTAAGGTAACGGCAATTGATACGCACTGGATTTGGCAAGAAGGTACAGATCAGCTCACTAAAGCACCGCTTGAAATTAAAGACGGTAAAATTCAGGTGCCAACCGCACCAGGACTTGGTGTCGAGTTGGACTGGGACCGAATTAACCAAGCTCATGAGCTCTATAAATTAAAAGGTTTAGGAGCTCGTAATGATGCCGATGCGATGCAATTTTTAATACCAAACTGGTCATTTAATAATAAAAAGCCGTGTTTGGTTCGTTAATGTTTTACCGATGTTTTTGAACAATTCGCTTTTTGAATTGTCTTAATGCTTTGCTGTCCATATGGACAGCTTTTTTTATATCTAACGATTAGCCGTGAAATTAAGAATTTTTAACTATATTTTATAAAATAATGGGTTAGGTCTTTTTGGGTAATGAATTTTAATCTTTTTAAAAAATTTAATTTTTCAGAGGAAAAATATATTGATTAAAATAAAATTTATGATGTAAGATGTCTGACAACATAAACATGTATGGATATTTTCTAATGGATGCTCTTGAGTTAAAAAACATTGTTTCTGATGGTCTTCTTTCTTTTCCGGTTACTGACTTTGACCAAAATGGGGACTTTAATAAATCTTCTTATGCAAAACGTCTTGAATGGTTAGCACCTTATGGTGCAAGTGCATTATTTGCTGCGGGTGGTACAGGCGAGTTTTTCTCGTTAACTGGAAGTGAATACTCTGACGTGATTAAAACTGCTGTCGATACTTGTAAAGGTAGTGTACCGATTATTGCTGGGGCAGGTGGTCCGACACGTCAGGCGATTGAACAGGCAAAAGAAGCAGAGCGCTTAGGTGCACACGGTATTTTGTTAATGCCACATTACCTAACTGAAGCAAGCCAAGAAGGTTTGATCGAACACGTTAAGCAAGTATGTAACTCAGTAGACTTTGGCGTAATTTTTTATAATCGTAGCGTATCAAGATTAAATCTCGATTCAATCCAAAAGTTAGCCGAGATGTGCCCGAACTTAATCGGTTTTAAAGACAGCTCTGGTCAAATCGATATGATGACAGCAGTGACTCAGACTATGGGTGATCGTTTGTCGTATTTAGGTGGCCTGCCAACAGCAGAAGTTTTTGCAGCGCCATATAAAGCCTTAGGTTGTCCAGTTTATTCATCAGCTGTATTTAACTTTATTCCAAAGACTGCAATGGAGTTTTATAACGCGCTTCGCAGTGATGACTTTGAAACAACCAATCGTTTGATTAAAGATTTCTTCTTGCCATTGATAAAAATTCGCGACCGTAAATCAGGTTATGCAGTAAGCATGATTAAAGCAGGTGCCAAAATTGTTGGGCATGATGCAGGTCCAGTGCGTCCACCATTAAGTGATTTAACTCAAGCAGACTATGAAGATTTGGCTGCGCTTATTGCGACACTTGGTCCGCAATAATTCTAACTGTTTAGGTATTGGAGCTTTAAAATGAGTAAAAATAACGGTCGGCAGTTTATTAATGGTCAACGTGTTGCTGCAAATGCGCCAGCCCTAGAAAGTATAGCTGCAAAAGACTATCAGCCAACAGGTTATGTATTTAGTCAGGCGACCCTTGAAGAAGTAGATCAGGCTGCTCAAGCTGCACATAACGCTTTTTTAGTTTATAGCCAAACTTCTCAAGAGCAACGAGCCTCTTTTCTTGAAGAAATTGCTCACCAAATTGAAGCATTAGGTGCGAACCTGCAAGAAGTCGCTTCACTTGAAACAGGCTTACCACTTGCTCGTCTTCAAGGAGAGACAGGCCGTGTTACTGGTCAGCTTCGACTGTTTGCTGAACTTTTACGCCGTGGCGATTTTTATGGTGCTCGTATTGATGTGGCATTACCAGAGCGTAAGCCTTTGCCGCGTGTCGATTTGCGTCAATATAGAGTTGGAGTAGGACCGGTTGCCGTGTTTGGCGCGAGTAATTTCCCACTTGCATTTTCAACAGCAGGCGGTGATACCGTAGCTGCTTTAGCAGCAGGGTGTCCGGTTGTCTTTAAAGCACACTCTGGTCATATGGCAACTGCTGAGCTTGTTGCAGAAGCCATTGAAAAAGCAATCGAAGTTTGCGGTATGCCTAAAGGCACATTCAATATGATTTTTGGTGGCCGTATTGGTGCAAACTTGGTAGAACATCCACTGATTCAGGCAGCTGGTTTTACGGGTTCTCTTGAAGGCGGAATGGCACTTTATAACCTTGCGCAGAGCCGTCCTCAGCCAATTCCATTCTTTGCTGAAATGTCGAGTGTGAACCCTGTAGTGGTTTTATCTCAAGCGCTGAGTTCTCGTGGTGAACAAATTGCTCAGGATACGGTTGCCTCATTTAATATGGGATGTGGCCAGTTCTGTACAAAACCGGGGTTAATTTTAGGCGTACAAGGTCCTGAATTTGACAGTTTCGTAGCAGCTTTAGCTGAAAGCACGCAAAAAGCTGTGCCTCAGGTCATGCTGAATGAAGGAACTTTAAAAAGTTACCGTCAAGGTATTGATGCTCTAAACAGTGAAGCTGGTTTTAAAGTTATTGCGACAGGACAAGAGGCCGAGCTAGTTTCTCAAGCAAAAGCACATCTATTTAAAGCGGATCAATCTGTTTTATTGTCAGGCAACCCAAAACTACAACATGAAGTTTTCGGGCCAATGTCGATTGTGATTGGCGTAGAAGATAAAGCGACTTTGTTAAAAGGGATCGAGTCTTTAGGTGGACAGCTCACGGCAACCATTATTGGTGATGAAAATGAGTTGTCTGAAGCAGGCGAGCTTCTTCATTTGCTAACCGGTAAAGCTGGCCGTGTATTGTTTAACGGTTTCCCGACAGGAGTTGAAGTGTCTGATGCCATGGTACATGGTGGTCCTTTCCCTGCAACCAGTGATGCACGCGGAACTTCGGTGGGTACGGGAGCGATTGAGCGTTTCTTGCGTCCGGTATGTTTCCAAAATACACCACAAGTTTTATTACCCGATGCATTAAAAGATAGTAATCCACTACAGATTACTCGTCTGGTCAATGGGCAATTAACTCAGGCTCAAATTTAAAAGTTGTGCAGCTCAATCAATGGTATTGAGCTGCATATTTTTTAACTTATTCAACGCATTATTAAATATCAACAGAAGCATAAGTTGCTTACTTTTTAAATATATGTGAGAGCTTGATAAGGGAGATAAAATATTTTGATTTTAATAACTTAGAGGTATAAAAACCGAATATGACTATCGTCTAAGTTTATAGTAAAATGAATTTTCTAATTTTTTCAACATTTCATGAGTTCTTCAGATTATGTCTAGTGCAATTAAACCTAGATCAACAAAAAAACTAAGCCAGATTATTGTAGAACAACTGATCGAAAAAATTCAGTCTGGAGACTTCCAAGTCGGAGAGAAAATTCCGACCGAACTTGAATTAATTGAAACTTTTGAAGTAAGCCGTTCTGTTATTCGCGAAGCAATTACTGAGTTGCGTTCATTAGGGTTTGTCGAGACTCGTCACGGGATTGGTACTTTTGTAAAAGAACAGACAGTTGAGCAAAATTTTTTGCTGTCTAATGCCAGTTTAGAAACCATTAACGATATTGTTTCTTTACTTGAGCTTAGGATTAGTCTTGAGTCGGAAGCTGTCTTTTTAGCATCTGAGCGCCGTAAGCAAATCCATATTGATAAAATGAAAGCTGCGCTTCAAGACTTTGAGCGTCATATTTCATCAGATGCCAATGATGGTACGGTAAAAGCTGACTATGATTTCCATATTGCCATTGCTGAAGCTTCTGAAAACCAATATTTCGTTGATTTTCTAAAGTATCTTGGCGAAAAAATTATTCCACGTGCACGTTTAAAATCTATTGAGCAAAGTCCTGAAAACCGCGAAGAATATTTAAAAGCGGTTCACCATGATCATGTCAATATTTATAACGCAATTGTCGATCAGGATGGTTTATTGGCCCGACAAATGATGCGAGCTCATTTGTCTAAAAGTATTAAAAAGTTTAAGCAGTGAGCTTGAGCTAAGATTGGGCAGAGTAAGATAAAAAGAGAGCTTACTTAAGCTCTCTTTTTATCTTATTGGATGTTATTTACAGCTAAAGTTTTCAGCTTTCTCACTATCACCTTGACCATTGTAACGGGCGATCAGTGGGTAAGGGCAAAGTGGACGGGTGCGGTCTGGCGCCCAGTCCTTTGGAAGCTCCGTATTAATTTGACCACTCGGATTACCTGCACCGCGTGCAGCCGCAATGATTTTGTCAGGTGCTTGTCCATACTCCACCCAGTTAACTAAAGCAGTCAATGCATCAAATTGGTCGGTCGCAATACCATCACGGGTATGGTTCATGCCCGGAACTCTAAAGAAACGCGCAAATTCAGGTGCTGTACTTTTTGCATCATTTTTATAGTGTTGTAGCAGTTGATCGTACCAATTTTGGGTGTCATCTACAGAGAAAACACCGTCTGCTGTGCCTTGTACCACAATCATTTTTCCACCGTGATTACGGAGTTTACCTAGATTCAATTCATCAGGTGGCATCATGAAAGACATCGAACTTTCAGTATAAACATCATTGGTTGCCGAGAGTTTTGGATAGTCGGTATCGAAGTTAAAATTAAAGGCAAATTGTCTAGAATTTTGAGTCACAGTTGGGTCTGGTGGAACCTGAAAAAGAATTCCAACTGCAACGGGGTCACGTGCTGTTCCCACAGAAGATTCAAATTTCCAGCTTGCCCAGTTACTACCGACTAAACCGGGGTCGAAAGGTTGGGTTGCATAGAGGGCTTGTCCAGCAGAGTTTACAGGACCACGGTAAATGTTGGCTAATACATCAATTTGTTCGGTGCTTAAACAAGTCCCATCTCTTGTGCTTGAGCAAACGGGTACATCTTTGTGAATATCAAAAGCTGTACGGCAAGCTTCGACATCTTGAACCAGCCCATCTGCAACACCGTCTAAGGCATCGCATCGATCTAAAATAGCTTTTGCTAATACTTTGCGCTCTGGAAGAGTTAGAGCAGTACTTAGGTCATTTTCATCTGTTGCGACACGACGAAGCTGTTGTGCTGTGTAGAGTTGAGCCGCGGCTGCACGAGGTAAGTGAAAACCCGGTGTACTTGCTAAAATTCCGTCATATTGGTCGCCCAAACGGGTTGCAGCAATCATGGCGTGACGCCCGCCGTTAGATGTACCGCCTGCATAGGAGCGGTCTGGCAATTTACCATATGCGGCTTTAATTAGGTTTTTTGCCATAGGCGTGAGTTTGGTAATGGCACCGTAGCCGTAGTTAATTCTGGCTTGAGGGTCTAAACCAAACATTGGATTTTGTGAAGCATTATGTCCTGCATCGGAAGAAATAACAGCAAAACCATCATGCAGGGCATTGGTCAGTGGACCACCGCTACCGACCTGACCCGTTGCAGCTACTAAATTACCATCGGTTCCGCCATTGCCTTGATAGAGAAAACGACCGTTCCAGTCTATTGGTAAGCGCATTTCAAAACCAATTTGATAGGTTTGTCCATCGACAGGGCTTACACGTTGGTCCATATAACCTTTAACCAAACAATGAGCGCCAATCGGTTTGTTGGCGACAGTCAATGTACCTGCTTCTTGAAGGGTAGCTGAGCTAATAACGGTATTGTTGTACTGAAATCCCAGTAAGTCTGAACAGCTTCCTGTCATTTTTACGCCAACAGCAGGAGATAACTGCGGTGGTTTGGTTGTTGACGGAACCGTTGTGTCATCATTATCACTTCCACAGCCTGCCAAAGCACCAAGCATGGCAAGCACCAAAGCGGAGCGGGTCAAAATTCGTTTATTGTTGGTGTAATTCATTTATTCATATCCTTATTGAATGAATGGTGTAATTAATCTAAAACCAGAAAATTAGCTGTGCTTCGTGCAATCATTTTGTTGTTTTGCCAAGCTTCACTTTCGAGATTCAGTACGGTTTTGCCTTGTTTAATGAATCGACATTTTGTAAGGACTTCGCCAACGGCACAGGGTCTTAAAAAATCCATCGTTAAGTTAATTGTGGTGGCGGGGTTACTGTCATTTGCAAGAAATGCAAAAAGTCCCATCACGTCATCAAGCATGGCGCAAATCATGCCACCTTCAACGGTGCCGCGTGGATTGGTAAAGCTTTCTAGCGCCGTGTAGTGGATGGTGAGTTCAGTGTTCTTATCATTCCAATAAATATTGTGTCCACCCAAATGATGGTGGATGGGGGGTAAGTGTTCTAAAGTTTTTTGATCCATAATGAAGGGTCCATCCTTTTTGTAGGTGTTATAAAAATTATTATTTCAGGGTGTAGGCATCATAAATAACCGCTTTGCCCAAGCGCATTGCACTACCTACCGCAACGGTCTGGTTAAGCCATGAGTATTTAGGTGAGCTGGTTTCAAAATGCATGGTAATTTTGAAATAGTAATTTTTCGGGTCGACATCTTTGCCTTGAGCAAGCTGTTTTAGTGTTTCTGCTGAGCCATGTCGGTAACCTTTGGTTTGAAGATAAATGAGAGCACCGTCATCGGTTTCTAACAAATATCGCGTATCAATAATGGCCAGCCCTTTACTGTCGACAATTTGCCAATCTGCACCATTATTTAAAATGCGGCCCTTAAGTGATTTCCCTTCAAATGTCCCACCTGTAATGGGAATAATTCGGCGTTTACCTGCATCACTGGTGGTGCCTAACTCCCAAACAGGCGCATTTAGATCAACACTAAATTTTGCTAAAGGCTCAAGCTGAATAGGTGGCGGGCTATATTGTGTTTCGGCATGAGTCAGGGCAATGAGACAAATTCCGCAGAGTAGCGTTACAACTTTCTTCATGATGAATTTCCCGAAATAAAAAGAGGTTCTATGTGTGACAGAACCTCTTGTTTTGAATTATTTAAATTTCCATGTGTAGTCAATGTTGATACGGGTTTCGTTGACAGGTTTGATGTTGGCTGTAGAGAGCATGTTGTTGTCATAAATGGCATAGCGCGCGCGTAGCCCTAAATTTTTTACCCAGCCACTTTGAACGGTGTAGCCTAAATCAAAGTCTGTTTCGCGTTCTTTTAAATTGGTTCCGCCTAAGTTGGGTGCATAAATATTGTGACCTGTGGTGTAACGGGTCATAAAACGTAAACCCGGTACATAATCTTTAAAGTCATATTCATAACGGAAGCTATAGGCTTTCTCTTTTGGGTTTAAAAACTCACCCGGCCATGTGTCAATAAGAAGCCCAGTTTCACCTCCAGTCAAATATGGAAAGGCGGTGTCGCCGTGATGTTGGAAGGTTCCGAAAATAAATTTATGGTTTTGATGTTTGAGTTCGAAATGCGCATGATAAAGGTCATTATCGACTAAGCCTGCTTTCGCCTGTCCATCATCTCGGCTGCGGTAGTAACGTAATTGTGAGCTAAAATTAGTGGTGTCATTAATTTTATGTTGGTGTAAAGCACCGACCATGGTTTGGTTATAAAGATCATCAACATCCATATAAAAAGCGGTGAGCTTGAGTGCAGGATTAAACTGATAGTTTCCACCTAAATAATAAAGCCCATCAGTTTCGGCACTTTTAAATCGTCCATTCACCCCAGAAATTTTAATTTTTTCATAGTTGGTTGAATCCCGATGATTCACTTTATCGAGGTAGGCTGCCTGTAAATCAAAATCTTTAATATCTTTACTGGTCAGTGAAATTCCTCGATAAGTTTGAGGAAGTAAACGCGCGGGTGAAGCCACTAAAACAGGGTTCATTGGCATGAGCGTACCAACGCGTAGCTCGGTTTGGCTCATTTTTGCTTTTGCTGTGACCCCAATTTCGCCATAAGAGTCAGCAGGTTCATTGGTGCGCGTGTCTCTAGGTAAGTTACCTGTACCTCCATGCTCTGCATCGGCATCAAGTTTGAACCCCGCCGTTGCAAGCACATCCAGCCCAAAACCGACAGTCCCTTCGGTATAACCTGAATTGGCTTTAAGAATAAACCCCTGTGTCCAGTCCTTGGCAGCAGGGTAAGCGGATTGCTCTTGGTAGTCGCGGTCAAAATAGAAATTTCGTGTGGTGAGTTCTACTGAACTGTTGTCAATAAAACTGCCAGCCCACACTGAACCTGAGAGCATAAGGGTAGAGTACATCCATAATTTCGACATAGCATTTCTTCCTGAAATATCATTTTTTATTTTCAACAAGGCATAGTTGTTGTGTCTGCCTTGTTTGGTTTTTAAATCGAATTATTTTCCGAGCAGTTCTCGGGCCACGATTTCTTTCATAATTTCATTGGTTCCCCCATAAATTTTTTGTACCCGCGCATCCACAAAAAAGCGTGAAATCGGGTATTCCTGCATGTAACCATAGCCACCAAAAAGCTGAAGTAATTGGTCAATCACTTCACATTGAGTGTCGGTAATAAAGCACTTCAATGCGGCAACTTGAGCGACACTTAACTGGTGTTGTTGATATAGCGCTGCACATTGATCTACAAAGGCTTGTGCGGCTTTTGCTTTGATTTGCGCGTTTGCGAGTACAAATCGTGTGTTTTGCATTTGACTTAACGGTTGTCCGAAAGCTTTACGCTCTAGTACATAGTCTTTAGTAATTTCAATGGCGCCTAAAATTGACCCCAACGCCATCATGGAAATACTCAAACGTTCGCGAGGTAACTCTTGCATTAAATAAGCAAAACCTTGTCCTTCTTCACCCAAACGTTGTGTGACAGGTACACAAACATCATCAAAAAATAGTTCAGCTGTATCTTGGGCATGCAGTCCGATTTTTTGTAATGAACGGCCTTTTTTAACGCCATCTAACGCAGCATCGACTAGAAAAATCGAAATGCCTTTTGCTTTAGCTTGCGGATCAGTTTTCGCAACCAGAACGATCAGATCGGCATGCAAACCATTTGAAATAAAAGTTTTTGAACCATTAATACGGTAATGATCATTTTCTAAAATCGCTTGAGTGCGTATGGCCTGTAGGTCTGAACCAGCATTGGCTTCGGTCATGGCAATTGCAGTGACGACTTCACCTGTCACCATTTTCGGTAACCAATAACGTTTTTGCTCTTCGGATCCGATATTTTGCAGATAAGGAGAGACCAACTCATTTTGCCCGCCAATGGCAACCGCTAAAGATGCAAAACCAGCTTGAGCAGTTTCTTGAACCAACATGAGTGAGTAGTGCACAGGAGCGCCGTAGCCGCCATATTCCTCGGGTACATCGACGCACAAAAAACCATTCTCCCCAAGACGAAGCCATAAATCACGTGGGATAAGGCCATCTTGTTCCCACTGTTCGTAATACGGGGCAACCTGTTCTTTTAAGAACCTGCGATAGCTATCCCGAAATAGTTCAAATTCTGTATCGTGTGGCATGTTGAACCTTTTTTAGGCAAAAGTGAGGCTAAGGCCCAAACCGAAGTTTGAGCTTCCTTTTTTATTTCAATTGCTTATTGCTTTAAGGTGGGCACCCGTATAATCAGCGGGTTATCAGTCTGCTTTTGATAAAGTTCATCAATTAAAGCTGCACGACGCTTGATAATACTGCTTTGATTGAGGTTACCTTTATCGGTCACTTCGCCTGCATCGAGTTGAGGTGGTTCGATCATTAAATAAAGCATGGAGACTGTATTTGAGCTGCCAGTCGCATCTTTATTAAAGGTCGTTAAAAATTGGCGGAACCATTGCTGGACTTTAGGATGCTGTAATATCTCTGTTGGAGAATGTTCGCCCAGCTTAAGGCCAGCTTGTTGAGCACAAGCATCTAGTTTTGGAAAAATCAGAAAGCCAACCGCATTCAGGTTTGAACCTGTAATACAAACATCTTGAACCAGTAAATTACCTTGAATGAGTACTTTGTTGCGTAGTGTGCCCACATTCACAAAAGTGCCTGTATTGAGTTTAAAGTCTTCAGCAATTCGTCCGTCGTACATCAGGCCTTTAGTTGGATCATTCACATCGACCAAACGAACAGCATCGCCCGTATGGAAAAAGCCTTCATCATCAAACACAGTGCTTTGTTGGTCTGCCTTTAAACGCCAATAACCTTTCATGACATGTTTGCCACGAACACAAAACTCTAGTTTGTCACCACATGGCACTAGCTTAATTTCGCATCCCGGAGCAGGGTAGCCAATAAAGCCAGCCATTACGCGTGGGCCAGTTGTAAAAGCGCAAGATGGTGCTGTTTCAGTCATGCCCAATCCGCTCATGATACGAATTTTTTCTCCGCAATGTTGCTGAGCAATTTTATCGAGTCTGTTCCAGCCCGCTTCTGAAAGCGCTGCACCTGCAAAGAATAAAATTTTAACTTTGGCAAAAAAGCGGTCTCTTAATTCTTCATCTTTTTCTAAGGCTTCGGTGAGTTCTTCCCAACCTTTTGGCACATTTAAATAAACGGTTGGAGAGATTTCTTTGAGATTACGAATGGTTTCGTCAAATTTTCCTGCAACGGGTTTGCCATCATCAATGTAAATCGTACCGCCGTTATAGAGTGCGATGCCGACATTATGACTGCCGCCAAATGTGTGGTGCCAAGATAGCCAGTCGAGTAGGACAGGCGGCGTTTCTTCAAACTCAGGGAAAGTTTGTAATAACATTTGCTGATTAACACACAACATTAAATGCGTGGTCGGCACAGCTTTAGGCAATTTGGTTGAACCTGATGTAAATAAGAATTTGGCAATCTGGTTTTCATCAAGAGTTTGGTAAAATTCTTGAACATTTGAAACTGGTGTATCTAACAGCGACTGAAATGATGTGCAAATCTGATCGCCTACAATTCCTTTATTGGTCACCACTTCAATGTCGGATGTAATACATGCCTGAATGGCTTTGGCAAAAGCTTGTCCATCGTTGGCATAGACCATACCAGGTGTAAGAACTTCAAACACATGTTTAAGTTTGCCAAAGTCTTGAGAAATAAGAGAGTAGGCAGGGGAAATAGCTGAGAAAGGTACACCTGCCAGCATGGCAGCCATAGACAGTGTTAAATGTTCGAGATCATTACCACTTAAAATAACGAGTGGTCTTTCTTGGCTTAACTTACGTTCATGCAAAGCCTGAGCAATATGCCATGCACGTTGTAAAACTTCTGCATAACTCAGTTTGACCCATTCACCTTGAGCATTGCGTTTTGCTGCAAAAATATGGTCGGGTTTGATTTGCGCAAAATGAATTAACCGATCTGTCAGTTTTTGTGGATACGGTTTTAATTGCTCTTTTGGGCTGATATAGAGCGTGTCATCTTTATGGTGATAATGAATATCATGTTGCCCTAATTTTACGAACCGTTCGCGGTCTTGTGATTGAGTGGCATTCATTTGCATTTCTTTCACTCCATGGAAAGCGCATCACTGCACTTTATTTTTTTGCATCATGCAATTTTTATTTAATATGTCGGTATTCGCATTAGCCTGACTAAATCGGGTAATGACGTGATTGGGTTTGAATGGTAATCCAGCGTAGTTCGGTAAATTCGGCAACAGAGACTTTACTACCAAAACGTCCGTAACCACTCGATTTTGTTCCGCCAAATGGCATTTGAGCTTCGTCATGTACGGTTGCTCCGTTAATATGACAAATACCCGAATCAATCTGTTTAGCGACTTCTAATGCCAGCGAAATATTTTGGCTAAACACTGCCGAAGACAGACCAAACTCGCTGTCATTTGCCAGTGCTACGCCTTCTTCAATGCTTGAAAAACGTTGAACTGTGCATACAGGTCCAAATGATTCTTCGCGGTAAAGCAGCATGTCAGGTTTGATATTGAGCACCAGCGTCGGTTGCATGGTGGTGTCTTCAATATGGATACCTAAAGGTAAGTCAGCACCTTTGTTTTGGGCATCTTCTAGCAAATGCTGAATACGGTTTGCAGCACGGCGACTTTCTAAAACACCGAGTACATTGTCTTTTGAGGTTGGATTACCTGCCTGAATAGAGCGGGTTTTTTCAATCAGTTTTTCAATAAATTGGTCGGCAATATTGTCTTGAATCAAAACACGTTCTGTCGACATACAGATTTGCCCCTGATTGAAAAACGCCCCGAAAGCCACAGCATTTACGGCTTCATTAATATCAGCCTCATTTAAAACCACAACCGGGGCTTTACCACCGAGTTCGAGCAAAACTGGTTTTAAGTATTTAGCAGCAGTCTCGGCAATAATTTTGCCGACTTTGGTTGAACCGGTAAAATTAATGCGTTTCACAGCTGGATGAGACACTAAACGCTCCACGATTTGTGGTGCATCTTCTGCGGCATGCGTAATCACATTGACCACACCTTCACCTAGACCTGCTTCATGTAACACTTCACCAATGAGACGATGTGTTGCTGGGCAGGCTTCCGATGCTTTTAACACTACCGTGTTACCACAAGCCAAAGGCATAGCAAGCGCACGTGTTGCCAAAATGACAGGAGCATTCCAAGGTGCAATTCCTACAATCACACCACAAGGAACCCGCACACCCATCGCAAGATTGCCCGGCACATCTGACGGAATCAGACTTCCGTCAATTTGTGTGGTCATGGCTGCGGCTTCACGTAACATGTTGGCAGCAAGATGAACGTTAAACCCATACCATGTTGCAGTTGAACCTGTTTCTTGCATTCCAGTTTCAACGAATTGCTCGGTTTTTTGGTCCAGTAGATCAGCTGCTTTTAACAAACGTAAGCGACGTTCGGTAGGCGAGAGTTTCGACCATACTTTAAAAGCTTGTTGTGCCGAATCGATTGCACGATCAACATCTTCCAACGTTGCAGCAGCAGCTTTAGTTGCCACCGATCCATCAATTGGACTGATACGCTCAAAAGTTGCCTGATTTGATGCATCAACAGATTGACCGTGAATTAGTAACTGTACATTTTGCATGGGTTGTGTCCTTACATTGCCATTAAAGAATCAAAAGTTAACCAGTACGTTTATAGCTCTGTAAACCCGGTTTAATTGATTTTTCATCTAAAAATTGTTTCAAACCTTCTTGGCGGCCATTTTCAGTATCTCGGTGGATACATTGATCAAGTTTGGCATATAAGTAGTCTTCGTTTTGGTCCCATGTCAGTTCACGGCAACGCTTAAAGCCATTTTTAGCGGTACGAAGAACCACAGGGTTTTTCTCAAGTAAGCAATTTGCAAGTTCAGTCACTTCTGCTTTTAATTGGGCAAGCGGTACGCTTTTATTCACAAGGCCCATGGTTTCAGCTTCTTTACCACTAAAGGTTTTACCCGTCATGATGTAATACAAAGATGCACGATGACCTACGGTATCTGCCATTGCTTTGCTTACAAGGTTACCCGGTGGGATGCCCCAGTTAATTTCAGATAAACCGAAAGTTGCTTCATCTGCTGCAATTGCTAGGTCACAAGCCACTAAAGGTGAGAAACCGCCTCCAAAGCACCAGCCGTTAACCATAGCAATGGTTGGTTTTGAATACATACGAAGAAGTTGCCACTGCCAGCGACATGAGTCGCGGCGAATACGTTCTTGGAAAATTTCAGGCTGAGTGTCGACTTCACGGAAATATTCCTTCAAATCCATACCCGCTGTCCAAGAATCCCCTGCACCCGTCAACACTAAAACACGTGCATCTTGATCAAGCTCAAGAGTTTCGAGCACATCAATCATTTCACGATTAAGTGTTGGGCTCATGGCATTTTTCTTTTCTGGACGGTTCAGGGTGACCCATGCAATTCCATCTTCAACTTTGACATCTACTGTTTCCCAGCGGTTTTCATAACTCATCTTCATACTCCTTGAATGATTTTTAGCTGTTCTGGGATTTAATCTAATATCAGTTAAACTTACATTCAAGTCTTTTTTATAAAATTTCATAAATATTTTTTAATTCATTGTATTATAAATACTAATTATTTTTTAAATTAATTTAATATAAAAATATGTTGATTTTTTAGTAAGTTTAACTGATATTTTTGGTGTGTTTAAACAACAATACACAAAGGGCTAAATGGAACGACTAGTCAATAAAGGACAACACAATGGAAAAAATATCAGGACAGCCTTCAAGGGCAAAAATCACGTTGCTACTGTGCTTTGCCATAGCAATTTTTGAAGGGTTTGATCTTCAATCAATGGGGGTAGCCGCTCCACGAATGCGGGCTGAGTTCATGTTAGACAATGCCCAGATGGCGTGGGCGTTTAGTGCTGCAATTTTAGGGACGTTACCAGGTGCAATATTAGGCGGTAGATTTGCCGATATTGTCGGGCGTAAGAAAATTCTGATTTTTAGTATTTTACTTTTTGGAATTATGTCTTTGCTAACGGCTTATGCTGCTAACTTTAGTTTGCTGTTACTCATTCGTTTTTGTACTGGTTTAGGAATGGGTGGGGCACTTCCAATGATGATTACACTGGCATCTGAAGCTGTACCTGATAAATATAAAGGTACCGCGGTAAGTATTATGTATAGCGGTATTCCTTTTGGTGGATTACTTACTTCTGTAGTTGCCATGTCGTTGGCTGGCGATGCAGAGTGGCGTCATATTTTCTATATTGGTGGGATTGCGCCAATTTTACTCATTCCACTGATTATGCGCTTTTTACCTGAGTCAAATGATTACCTGCAACGTAAAGGTCAAGCGCAAAAAACGACTCCATTCTTGGAAGTTTTATTTGCAAAAGAGCGTCGTATGTCGACCATTCAACTTTGGGTCAGTTTTTTCTGTACGCTGGTGGTACTGTATTTCTTGTTGAACTGGTTGCCGTTACTGATGGGCGCGCAAGGCTTATCGAAACTTCAGGCAAACTATGTACAGATGGGCTACAACGTTGGTGGAATTTTAGGTTCAATTCTCATGGGTGTATTACTTGATAAATTACGCATGAGTTTTGTGATTAAGCTGATTTATCTCGGTATTTTATTTTCGCTTTGTTGTTTAGCAATATCCCCAACCGTTGCTTTACTTGCACTTTCGGCAGTGGGCTGTGGCTTATTCATTGTGGGTGGGCAATCGGCGTTGTATGGTTTGGCTGCCATGTATTATCCAACCGAAATGCGTGGAACCGGAGTTGGCGCTGCGGTTGCAATCGGGCGTATTGGTTCGTTTGCTGGACCTTTAATGGCTGGTTTTTTACTCTCGCTTGGGCAAAGCTCGACCATCGTGATTGGTTCAAGTATTCCAGTGATTTTAATTGCAGCGATCTCTGCATTACTTCTTGTCAAGAAACCTAAACAGCCTGTACATTTAGTACAAAGCTCAGGTGCTCGCTAAGTTTTAACGAAAGTATGGGGTTAGAACCTCATACTTTCACTACAGATTTTCTTATGATGAATGAAAGGTTATGGTACGTTCGAATTTAGTTCCAAAAAAAGTAGAAGATGAGCCTAAGTTAAGTTATATGATTGCTCGTGTTGACCGAATTATTAGTAAACATTTAACAGAACATTTAAAAGAGCTTGAAATTACCTTGCCGCAATTTACTGCACTTTCTGTTTTAGCTTCAAAAAGTAATTTATCCAATGCCAAGCTTGCTGAGCGCTCTTTCATTAAGCCGCAATCTGCCAACAAAATTTTGCAAGATTTACTGGTGAATGGTTGGATTGAGAAAAACCCTGACCCAACACATGGCCGCCGTATTTTAATTACACTGACAGACAGCGGTATTGATAAGCTAAATAAATGTAATGAAGTGGTTTTGAAAGTTGAAGAAAAAATGCTTGAAGGCATTGATATTAACTTGGCTTATTTAATTCGTAATAACCTCGATATTATGGTGAATAATCTTAAAAATTTTAAATAATTTAGATTAAGATTTTCTAAAATTAGTAAATTATACTAATAAATTGAAAAACAGCGATCTAAAGATTATTTAAATCGCTGTATATAATACTAAATTTATTTAGAGCAATATTTTATTGCAGATGGAGAGACTGTTGGTTCTGAATTTAGCCATTGTTTTGTTGGGGTCACTGTAATATCACAATTTTCAGCAACTTTAATTTTAAATGCACTCCAATAGAAGCTTTCTCCAGTATTTGAAGTAGGTGTAAAAATTTGAGTTCCTTTCATTGTGTTTAATTCAACTTTTATTGGTGAACCATAAATACCTGGATTGGATGTACCAGAATAGTTGTGAACAAAATAATGGTAATCACCTACCATTAATTTACTTAATGTGATCACTTCAGGGCCATAACTCGTCGTATCATCAACATCTAAACTTATAAAAGGATGTCGCAAAAGCGCTCCCTGATCGATGAATGAAACATGACTGCCATCCGGGGCTAGCATATGCGAGTCAATATCATCGGGGTTTTGGCCCCAAGTCAACCTAACCGTAATATTTTGGCTTGGCTCTGTTAAAATTAAGCAATCATTTAAAGTGCTATTTGATGCTAATACAGTATGTTCAACGGTATTACTGCGTAAACTATTTGCTTGACCATTAATTAATACAATAGAGTTTTGTTTTGCTGCGGCTAAGAACTCACCATTATTATTGGTATTAGTAATGGTGTAGCCAGAGTAGTCTTTGCCCTCAAGCAAAATTTGAGCATTAGCAATTCGTTTTCCACTTGAATCTGCTAAGCAGCCAGCAACATTTGTGGTCTGATAAGGAATATCTGCATTTACAACATTTAATGTACTTGAGCTACCTGCGTAGAAACGATTTCCGTTGTTATCCGTCTGTAAGGTGAGTGTTTGGTTACCATCCTGAAGCCAATAACCACGAGTAGGGTCAAAATAATAAAGTGGAATGGTAGCAGGGGCAATTCCTCTCGCCATTAAAGGAATACGAATATTAGCCAATTGGTTAGCTATCAGTTCAACTTTTGCACCAGTGCTATCTCTCAAATCAACAACCATGGCTCCAAAACTTTCCAACGGTGCTCTTGTATTGTTCACTTGAGTTGCTAAATCGCCTGGCATATTGCGCACTTCTTGTGCAGTGTTAATGAGTGCAAAACTCACATTTACATTACCTTGAATAGGCTGTCCATCTACACGTTTTAGACTATTTGGGGCAATAACAACTTGAGCTGTACTGTTTGCTAAGTTTACCGTTCCACCAGTGATGGCAGAAACAGACCCTCCTAAATTTAAAGGTATGAGTTGAACAATAATACCTGAGAGTTCTTGCTTATCCACTAAATCGACAGTAACAAATTGATCTGCATAACCAGTTTTACTAATTTTAATGACAGATCGACCAACAGCAATTTTTTGTAGTTGTGCTTTACCTTCTATATCAGTATTTAATGATACTGTTTTATTTACTATGCTAACTTGAGCATTATTAATTTGATTACCTGTAGTATTATCAAACACTTGTAAGGCAACACTTGCGGAAGGAGTCGTAACAGGTGAAGTTTCATTTGGATCATTATCGCTATCATTACAAGCCATTAAGCCCATACTTAATGCAATAATTAGCGGTAATTTTTTAAAAAATAATAAATTTCTCATCGATAAATCTCTAATCTGATAAATATAAATAATTTTTAAAATTGTCGTTTTAAAGCTGTGTTATTAATTTTAAAACGAGAATAAAGTCATCCTTTTTAATGAGTGATTTGAAAGTAAATATTTAATAAAAGGTGATTAAATACCTATAATCTAAAATAAATGAGTTTAAAATATATTATAAATTTATTTTTTATTAAAGAGGTTGTTTTGAAGATTTATTATAGAGTGGTTTTTAAATTACTCTTAATAATCAATATTTTTATTTATATTATTTAATAAATTTACGACTATATTTTATCAATTTAAAAATAAAAAATAAGTTAATTTTGATATGACAGTAAACCAAGTTGAGTACTTTTTTAAAAAATTAATTTAATCTTGATCCATAAAGTGGATGCTTATAAATGTCTGAGCTGTTAGATTCACACAGAAAATTTATTTCATTTTGCAAATGAACTTGCTAGCATCGAAGTGACGTTTTTGGTGATGTGTGGCAGCGAATGTCTTCAGGACAACAAGTTTTACTTAAACTAAGAAAAATGATTATTTCAGGGGAACTTGAAGGCGGTGCCAGAATTGCCGAAATTCCGACTGCCGAGTTACTTGGTGTTTCAAGGCAGCCTGTTCGTATTGCCTTTCGGTTGCTCGAGCAAGAAGGCCTCCTCATTAAAAACCCAACTCGTGGTTACACGGTTCGTGAAATTTCAGAACAACTGGTACATGACGCACTTGAAGTACGCGGTGTTCTGGAAGGTTTGGCTGCGAAAACTTTGGCAGAACAAGGCCTAAGCGAAGAACAAAAAAAGACGCTACAACATTGCATTCAAGAAACTGAAAAACTATTTAATGAAACAGACGAGTTTGGTGATGCTGAACTGGAACGTTATCACCATTTCAACGTCATTTTTCATGACACGATTATTGAAGGCGCGCAAAACGTCGCACTCATACAAGCCTTGGCGAAAAATAATCAGCTACCAATGGCATCTGCTCAAGCTATTACCTATGACCAGAATCAAGCTTTGTCTGAATATCGTCGTTTGCACTATGCGCATTTACAACATTGTTCGATTTTCGATGCATTGGTACATCGTCAGGCAGGGCGTGCTGAAACTTTAATGCGTGAGCACAGTAGTGTGGTGATTTTGGGTGAAACGCTAAGAAATGTTCTCAGCGCCTAAGGTAAAATAAGTTCCTTTATTTTCGAATAAAGGAACTTGAGTATTAAAGCTCAATCACAAGATTTTTAGTTTTTGCACGAGAACAGCAGGGCGTAAACTGGTTATTTAGTGCATGTTCCTCATCGGTCATAAACATATCTCGATGATCTGGAGTGCCTTCTACAACGCGTGTAATACACGTGCCACAAATACCTTGTTCACACGAAACAGGAATATCAAAACCATTTGCAATTAATGCTTCAGTAGCAGTCTGCTCTGGTAACACTTCAATTCTGCGGCCTGTACCTTTTACTTCAATGGTAAAAGCTTCATCATTAGACGTATCTACTTTTTGGGCGACAAAATGCTCTTGATGTAACTGTTCACTATGCCAACCCGCTTGTTCGGCCGAGCTCATGACAAACTGCATAAACCCTGTAGGTCCACACACATATAAATGTTTATCAGGTGAAGCTTGGCCCAAAACCTCTGCCATATTACATTCGGTGTCTGGTTGGTCTTGAATGTGAAAATGAACTTGGTCACCAAAGTGTTCGGTTAAGTTGCCATAGAAGGCAATCATTTCATGACTACGAACGAAGTAGTGCAATTCAAAAGGAATATTGGCCGACTTGAGTCGATATGCCATCGACAAAATCGGGGTAATACCAATACCACCCGCAAATAAAACCGCCTGTTTGGTTTGAGGGTGAATCTCAAATAAATTACGTGGCTCACCAATTTTTAAATGATCGCCTTCACGATATTCATTGTGAATGCAACGTGAGCCACCGCGTGAATTGGCATCATGTAAAACACCAATGACATAGCGATGCTTTTCAGTGCAGCAGTTTGAAAGTGAATACTGACGGGTGAGGCCGTTTTTTAGGTGCACATCAATATGCGCACCTGCTTCAAAACTCGGTAGCTCTGTACCATTTGCTGCAACCAATTCAAACGCACGAATGGTCGGGGTGAGCTGGTGAATTTTCTGAATAATAACGTCCATGTTCATACTCCTTTAAATAATCCGAATGTTTGGAAACTTCTGTGCGGATGTTTCAGGAGGTGTTTTATTTTCTTCGGCAAGCAGTCGCTCAATCACCTTGCGAGACTGTACACCGCCTGCATCGATATTGAGCATCAGTAATTTGCGATGTGGATTATTTAAAATATTTTGTTGCTGTTGCTCCAGCATTTCTAAATCTTCAGTAAAGATTTTACCTTGGCCTTCACGAATTTGATCGGTGAGTTCAGCATTATCTGGCTGGAAGTTACGTGCCATTCCCCAGAAATACCAGTGAGAGGTTTCGGTTTCTGGCGTAATAAAATCAACCACAATTGAGGAAACTTTTTTGTCTTTTGGTGCGTGATAACCACCATGTCCAGCATGCGCTACACCTACTTCAATGTGGACATTACTTGGCGCAAAGAAGTGGCAACGTTGCCAACGGTCAACAGGTACATCATCTGCTAAATGATTACCGCGAAGGGCCATTTGCCAAAATGGAGGTGCGATCACATTTTCCATATAGCGTTCGGTAATGACATGGTCGCCGTCAACTTTAGTGACAGGCAATGATTCATCAATCTCTTTTTGCCCAATACTGCTTGAGTGAACATAGGTCTCGTGGGTTAAATCCATCAGGTTGTCGACCATCAGGCGATAGTCACACTGAATGTGAAACAGGCCTCCGCCATAGCTCCATTCAGGATGATCTGCCCATTCTAAAGTTGGCAGTTTTGCTTCTTCTGCTAAAGCTTTCTCGCCTGGCCATACCCAAATAAAGCCGAACTTTTCGACAACTGCATATGCTTTGTTGCAAGGGAAACCATTTACACGTTGAGCTGGCATTGAAACGGTCTTTCCGTCACAACCCATGACTAAACCATGATAACCACACACAAGGTTGCCATCTTCTACATAGCCAAGTGAAAGTGGGGCGCCGCGATGGGGACAAAAATCTTCAACGGCTGCAACTTGGTTTTCTTTACCGCGATAAAAAACAATTTTTTCACCACAAATAGTGCGACCTAATGGTTTGTCTTGGATTTCTTCTGGGCGGCAGGCAACATACCAAGCATTTTTAATAAACATTGTGACGACTCCTTATCACTTATTGGATCCAATTTATAATAAATAAAAATATTGGTCAATTGATAAGCAGTATATTTATTCAAAAATATTGTTCTTTAAAGTTGGTTAATTTGTATATTTTTAAATATTGTTAAGGACTTTTGCTATTCTTTGGAATTTTAGAGTGAAATTTTTATTAGTTTTTATTTGGATCCATAATAGCTTCAGTTAAGCCATTATGGGAGTGTAAAGATTTAGAAATTAACTGTGTAGTGAAGCATCATGCGCTGTTCATCCAGACTTTTGCCATGTTTGGTGTCGTAGTTAATATTTAAGAAAAGAAACTTAAGATTTTTAATCCAAGCATTTAGGTCGTATTGAATCAACACGTCACTTTCTTGCTCAAAATCATTTTGATTCATGGTCTGAAATGAATCACCATAAATATATTTATAGGTCACTTTTAGACCCTTGATGTAGTCTTTAAAGTCATACGAGGCAACGAAATGATAAGACTTTTCATCTGCTTTGGTAAACGCGCCTAAGGTCCAGTTCACCATATGCGGGATGGGTATATTGTCGAGTTTGGGAATACCATCTTTGCCAAAGTTTTCTTGGTAGCCAATTCCAGTTGTAAAGTTGCCATGTTTAATGAAATGCATAGCCCCTACAGATGTATTGTCATATTCTCCAAGTTTTGATTTGCCGACATCATCGTGGCGAAACACACGTAATTTTGTGGTGTGCTGTTTTGTCCATTGATAATCAAAAGCAAAGTAACTTTGATTGATGAGGTCAGTTAAATAGCCATTATAAAATTTCCAGTGGTATCGAGGTGTTTTGCCATCCCATTGAAAGAAATAGAGTCCGTCAGATTCATGTTTTGATATGGCTAGTTTGTGGTAGTCCTCCTCATTTTTGGGTGAATAACGGTTAATCAAACCCAGCTCGAAATTTTGTTGCGGTGTCTTATATTTTAATTCCAAGCCTTTATAGTTCACTCGTAATTGATGTGTATCCACTTGTGGCGTAAGTGGTGAGTCGGGAGTGATTTCACCTACATTCATGCGAAAGTTTTGATATTCAACTCCAGCACCTAAGCCATATTTAACATAGTCTTGCGCTTGTTTTTTTGTGTTAGGGTCAAAAGGTATGACCATATCATTGGTATGTTGGTCGTTACTTAGGCGATATGCATATTGGATGCTTGGATTGAGGTGGAGCTGTACATCATTAAGCTTGGTTGACCAGTCACCACGATAAATCAGACCTTGGCTCAAGCTATGAGTATCGGGACTAGTACCATTTTCATATTGTCTGTCGAAGTTGAATGTTTTTAGTGTGAGTGTATTTTGAAAATTAACATCTACTTCACTATGAGCTAAACAACAGGCAAGGGTTGTCCCTGAGAAGAAAATCCCATAAATAAAAATATGCTTCATTTTTAAATCCGTTTAAAAGCGTTTTACTGTTCTAAATCCGACATGGCTGGTGGCAAGGTCGAGTTCCTGTGGATGCCTCGCGGCAGCACGATAACGCGCGCAATAATTGGTTGCACATAAATAAGATCCACCTTTAATCGTATATTGCAAAATCTGTTCGTGACTTTGCCGATATTTCGAGGGATCTCCCATATGGTGATCTCTTGGACCTGTATAGGGTGTTTGCGTCCACTCCCATACATTGCCAATCAAGTCATATAAGCCAAATGGGTTTTTACTAAAACAGCCAACAGGGGCAACATCCTTAAAACCATCTTCCTGAACATTTTTATATGGAAATTCACCTTGCCAGAAATTGGCTACAATATGGCCTTCATGGGTCGGGCCAATATCGGAATTTTGCTGAAAACCTTTGGCTGCATATTCCCATTCAAATTCGGTCGGTAAGTCATGACCTAGCCAGTTTGCATAAGCGTAAGCATCATTCCATGTCACCATACGAACAGGCTCATGAGGTGCTGGTTGTTTAGGGTTGTTTGGGCCCCATGGATGTTTCCAATTGGCGCCTTTTTCAAATTTCCACCACTGTAATTCTTCAACTGGATGATCTGGCTGTACAAACATAGCTGCACCACCTTGCTTTTCTGCATCGCTGACATAACCCGTTTGTTTAACAAACACTTGAAATTGGGCATTGGTGACTTCAGTTGCATCAATTAAAAAAGCGGGAACGGAAGTTGTCTGTAAATTTAATGGGCGTTCATCTTCATAACCTTGTGTAGTGCCTAAAACAATTTTTCCTTGCGGAAGCTTGACCATGCCTGCTTCTTTATTGTTAGGCCATCCCGAAGGAAGGCCTGAATAAGAAGTACATTTAGCTTTAGTGCCTAGGTCGGGCAAGGTGGTCTGTTCTAGTTGAGGTGTGGCTTTTTGGCACGCACAAAGTAAGAGAAACGATGAAAGCATCATGATCTGTTTCATCTGGTTTTCCCTACTTTTTATTGTATTGCTCAAAATCCACAACACCATTTTCATCAGCATATCTTAAATATTTGTCATTTAAGACTTTGACGATTTCAGGATGTTCTGCGTAAACATTATGTTGCTCATTAAAATCTGTTTTTAAATTGTAGAGTTCCCAACCGTGGCTTTTAAATTTAGAAGGTGAGTTTTCAACAAGTTTCCATTCGTCAGTTTTGGCGTAGCGGCTGCCATGTAATTCTTTAAAGTCATAATAATTAACAGGGCGAATACGGGCAGTATTATCCTTAAAAGCAGGGATCAGACTAAAACCAGATGGTTTAATTTTGGTGCTTGAAGTTGGATAAACCTGATTATTTTGAATCCCCGCGAGTTCCATCACAGTTGGGAATATATCTCTGACTGTCGCAAAGTTATTGTTGATTCCACGTTGTTTAGAAATTTGCACAGGTGACTTAACAATAAATGGAACTCGCACACCGCCTTCTGAAGCAGCTGACTTCCAGTGGGTAAATGGTGTGCTGCTCACTTCGGCCCAGCGTGGTCCCATGTAAACATATGAGCTGGCATTGCCTATATTTTCATAGCGATTGTCGGCATCACCCATTGGGAAATTATGATCACCACCTTCAGCGCCGTTATCTGACATAAATACTATCAAAGTGTTGTCATATAAATGATGCTTTTTAAGATATTGAATAACATCGCCCACTCGATCATCTAACTGGGTGACCATGCCAGCATAAACTTCCATTTTACGCGCTTCGTATTTGCGCTCTTGTGGTGTAAGTTCATTCCAGCTTTTAGTACCTAAAGCTTGATTACCACGCTCGACTGTGTATTCTGCATTTGCAGGAATTAATCCTAGTTGCTTTTGTCTAAGAAAGCGTTGTTTGCGAATTGCATCGTAGCCTTGATCATATTTACCTTTATATAAGTCTCTATAATGAGCAGGTGCTTGTAGTGGCCAGTGTGGAGCGGTATAGGCTAGGTAGGGAAAAAATGGTTTTTGCGCTTTATTTTTGTCTAAGTACTCAAACGCTTTTTGCGTAAAAAAGTCGGTTGAGTAGTAGTTGTCTGGCAATGTAACCTTTTGACCATTTTCTGTGTATTGAGTATTACGCGGATAGTTTTTGGGTTGGTCTTTAAAGTGTAAATCGAAGCCATCCAGCAGAGCAAAAGATTGATCAAAACCACGGGCTTTAGGGTTTTGTTCGGGAGCATAGCCTAAGTGCCATTTACCGACCATGAAGGTGTAATAATCTTTTGTCTTTAAAATCTCTGTGAGTGTATAAGCATTTTGCGTTAAATGACCTGAATAGCCATCAATTTTGAGGAGTGCACGCGGGCTATCGGCGCCAACCAATTTTTCTTGTCGTTTTGAAGTTTCATACATCGCACCTAAACCTACCAAGTGGTTATCTGCACCTGTCATAAGTTGTGCACGAGTAGGTGAACACATTGATGAAGCATGAAAATTAAAAAGCATTTTTCCTTGCTTTAACAAACTATCAATATGAGGGGTTTTAATTTCGCCGCCATAAGCGCCAATATCTGAAAATCCAAGATCATCGGCCAAAATAATCATGATGTTAGGTGGTTGTTGATTTTTTGGAGGTGCTGCTTGCGCTGTGTAAAACAATTGGCTGGCAAAAAAAAGTCCCAATGTGAGCTGACTTACTCTTTTGAGTTTCATAACAACAATCCTTTGATGTTTTAAAAATGCATCTTGCATTTCCTGGAAATAAACTGAGCTTTTTTTGGCTAAAAAATGCTCTGGAATCGATCATAATAGATTTTTTAATATGGATCCATAAAAATATTCAAGCATTCTAATTTTATGTTTTTAATAATTTTATACTTATATAATTTATGTGTTTATATACTTTTTAATAATCCGTTTATAATTTTAGTTGATTTTTTGGATCCAAATATTCAGTATAGAAAAAGAGCAGGATGCTCAAAAAACAAATATTCCTCTAGGTCATTATGGATACGGATATGCATAACCACCCAATCGCTCATCTAGCAATGTCGTGTGTATGTCTTATCCAAGGGAGATACACAAATGGAAAGAGACGTTCTAAGTGAGATCAATCAAAACAATATGAGCCGCTATCAATGGTTCGTTATTTTGATCTGTATTTGTCTCAATATTATTGATGGCTTTGACGTGATGGTAATGGCATTTACTGCTCCATCCGTGTCAGCAGAGTGGTCACTTTCAGGCGCACAAATTGGCTTGTTGTTAAGTGCTGGCCTTTTCGGCATGGCTGCCGGTTCCATTTTTCTTGCACCTTTAGCCGATAAAATTGGCCGCCGTTTACTCATCTTAGTTTGTCTTGTCATTGCAGGTCTGAGCATGCTGGGCTGTGCTTTTGTACAAAGTCACGGCATGTTAGCAGCACTTCGGTTTATTACTGGAATTGGGGTGGGTGGCATCCTTGCGAGTAGTAATGTACTGGCAAGTGAATATGCCAATGCACGTTGGCGCAGTCTTGCTGTGAGCTTAATGTCTACCGGTTACGGAATTGGCGCGACGCTTGGTGGAGTATTATCACTGGCATTGATTGAGCACTTAGGTTGGCGTTCAATCTTTTTAGCAGGAGGGGTGACTACCATTGCAATGCTGCTGATCAGCGCATGGTTATTACCTGAATCTTTAGATTACTTACTCGCGAAACGACCAAAACAGGCACTAGAACGAATTAATGCCACTGTAAATCGTATGGGGCTAAACGAATTACCAGTTATGCCGCGTTATGAAAAAATCAGCACGCAAAATGGCAGTGAACTGGTCAAATTATTTGCAGGACAACTTGGATTTCAAACGCTTTGTTTGTGGTTTGCATTCTTTTTAGTGATGTTTGGCTTTTACTTTGTCATGAGCTGGACACCAAAAATTCTAATTTCAATGGGAATGTCGCCACAACAAGGCGTAAGTACCGGTATTTTAATTAGTATTGGCGGTATTTTCGGGGCAGCTATTATTGGTTTATTGGCATCACGTATGAAAATCTTCTATGCCTTAAGCCTGTTTTTAGGTCTAACGTCTGCATGTGTTTTCCTATTTGTCGCAGTCTCATCTCAAGTCAGCATAGCACTCATGGTGGGGTTATTACTTGGCACACTCATTAATGGCTGTGTGGCAGGTTTATATTCGATTTCTCCAACAATTTATGATGCTGAAATTCGTAGTCGCGGCGTGGGCTATGCAATTGGTTTTGGACGAATTGGAGCAATTTTATCGCCAACGGTCGCAGGCATTTTTCTGGATAAAGGGATAGCACCCGCAACGCTATATGCTTATTACGGCGTGGTGTTTATTTTGGCTATTTTCCTGATTTTAAGTTTGGGTAATGCTTTTTACCGCAGTCAAAAAGAGCAAAACTACTCTCTTAAAACAGCACCTTAATCCATTAAAAATTAAATAGTTGAGATAAAAAATGAAAAAGACGCCATTGTGGGTGGGGGTATGCTTGTGCCCATTATTTAGTCAAGTTGTGCATGCCGAATTTCTTGCAGACAGTAAAGCTGAGCTAACACTACGTAATTTTTACTTTGACCGAGACTATAAAAAGGATCCATATCCCTATACAGCAGGTAGAGATTGGGCGCAGGGTCTAATTTTTAAAGGACAGTCTGGTTATACCGAAGGGACAGTTGGGTTTGGTGTAGATGTACTGGCAATGGCAGGTTTTAACCTAATGGGAAGCCGAGCTGATGACTATGCACGTAGTGGTTTATTACCAGTGAATACCGACAACTCGCGTGATGATTATTATGGAAAAATAGGTATTACAGGAAAGGCTAAATTTAGAAAAAATGAGCTTTTTGTGGGAGATTTAGTTCCACAATTACCAACCATATTTTCATCGCCAGCGCGTTTGTTCCCTCAGACTTATCGCGGTATTCGCTTTGTTTCAAATGAAATTCCCAATCTTCAACTCGAAGGTTTTTATGTCGACGAAGTGCGGCAGCGCGATTCCATTCGTTATACCGATGTTGGAACAGACAATATCAACCATCGTTTTGACAAAGCGGCAACTACCGATTCTTTTTATACATTAGGTGGAAGCTATCAGTTAAAGGACTACCGTTTGCGTGCTTATCATGCAGAACTGAAAGACATTTACCAGCAACAGTTTTTAGGCTTTAACGGCAAACAACCTTTAAATGATCAACTTAATTTTTTAAGCGACGTGCGTTTTTTTAATAGTGAAGAAACTGGAAGTAAAAAAATAGGAGAGGTTGATAACCGCCATATTAGTGGCTTATTTGGTTTGAGCTATCAAAATCATACGATTTCTTTGGGCTACATGCAGTCGTTTGGCTCGACTGGTCTGCCATTTTTGTCGGGAACTGAAAGTCCAGTCGTGCTTGATTTTATGAGCTCAGACTACTCGAATAAAGATGAAAAAGTCTATTCGATTCGTTATGAATATGACTTTAAAAATGCGCGGGTAGGTGATGTTTCATTAAATGGGCTACGCTTTATGACTCGCTACGCAAAAGGTGAAGACATTGATTTGTTGCAATATGGCGATCAGCGTTTTAAAGAAGAGTCGATGGAATTTGATTTAGGCTATAAAATTCCTGAAGGTAAGTTAAAAGGTTTGGGAGTGCGAGCTCGTTTTTCTCACTATCGCAACGATATGCCAAGTAATATGACATTTCATTCGACAAATGAAACGCGTTTGAATGTTGACTATACCTTTAAATTTTAACGTTCAATATTTAACTAAATTCAAGACAAGTTAAAACATTGTGATCAGCAATGTTTTAACTTTAGTTATCAACTTCACAAAATCCCTCTATAATACCGCCAATCTTATTAAAGCCAATTGAGTCGCTCATTAAACATATGGCTTTAATCTCTCATTTTTTAAGTCAATTTCTTCGCTGTGATTCGGCTTATTTTTCAATATTTAGATTTTATGTGTCTGTGCTGACACATAAAAATATTTAGGTGCCAGCATGGAAATCAAGGTTAATTATCTCGACAATCTTCGACAGGAAGCTAAGTTCGATGACTTTACGGTAATTGCCGATCAACCAATTCGCTACAAGGGTGACGGTTCGGCACCGGGCCCATTTGACTACTTTTTAGCATCTTCAGCATTGTGCGCAGCGTACTTTGTAAAAGTGTATTGTGCCGCTCGAGATATCCCAACCGATAATATTCGTTTATCGCAAAATAATATTGTTGATCCTGAAAACCGTTACAAGCAAACCTTTAAAATTCAAATTGAATTACCAGCCGATATTTCAGAGAAAGATCGCCAAGGGATTTTACGTTCGATTGACCGTTGTACTGTTAAAAAAGTGATTCAAACGGGACCCGAATTTATTATTGAAGAAGTTGAAAGCATCGATGCAGATGCACAAGCATTGTTATTGCCAAGCTTAACTTCAGAAAGCCATCCCTATATTCAAGGTAAAGCCCTGCCATTAGAAGAAACTATTGCCAATATGTCTGCCATTTTGGCAAATTTAGGCATGAAAATTGAAATCGCATCTTGGCGTAATATCGTGCCAAATGTGTGGTCATTACACATTCGTGATGCCCAGTCTCCGATGTGTTTTACTAATGGTAAGGGTTCAACTAAAGAAAGTGCTTTAGCGTCTGCATTAGGCGAGTTTATTGAGCGTTTAAACTGTAACTTCTTCTATAACGACCAGTTCTGGGGTGAAGACATTGCCAATGCTGAATTTGTGCATTACCCAGATGAAAAATGGTTTAAACCGGGTCCAAATGGTGAATTACCTAAAGAAATCTTAGATGAATATTGTCTTGAGATTTACAACCCAGATGATGAGTTACTTGGCACGCATTTATATGACACCAACTCAGGTAACGTAGAGCGCGGCATTTGCTCGTTACCTTTTGTGCGCCAGTCTGATGGTGAAGTTGTCTATTTCCCATCAAATTTAATTGAAAACTTATACTTAAGTAATGGTATGAGTGCGGGCAACACTTTGGCAGAAGCCCAAGTTCAATGCTTGTCAGAAATTTTTGAACGTGCTGTTAAACGTGAAATTTTAGAAGGTGAAATTGCACTTCCAGACGTTCCTGAAGACGTATTAGCAAAATACCCGAGTATTGTTGCTGGTATTAAAGGCTTAGAAGAGCAAGGTTTCCCTGTATTAGTTAAAGATGCATCGTTAGGTGGTCAGTTCCCTGTAATGTGTGTGACTTTGATGAACCCGCGTACAGGTGGGGTGTTTGCATCTTTCGGTGCGCATCCAAGTTTTGAAGTTGCGTTAGAACGTAGTCTGACTGAATTACTTCAAGGCCGTAGTTTTGAAGGCTTAAATGATTTGCCTCAACCGACTTTCCAAAGTAATGCGGTCACTGAGCCGAACAACTTTGTTGAGCACTTTATTGACTCAAGCGGTTTGGTATCTTGGCGCTTCTTTAGCTCTAAATCTGACTATGACTTTGTTGAATGGGATTTTTCTGGCGAAGGCGAAGAGTCGAATGCAGAAGAAGCTGCAACATTGTTCGGTATTCTCGAAGAGATGGGCAAAGAAGTATATATGGCAGTATACGAGCACTTAGGTGCGACAGCTTGCCGTATTTTAGTACCGGATTATTCAGAAATTTATCTTGTTGAAGATTTGATTTGGGACAATACAAATAAGGCACTTTCATTCCGTGAAGATATTCTAAATCTCCATCGTTTGGATGATGAGCAGCTTGAGGCATTGGTTGAGCGCTTAGAGGAATGCGAGTTAGACGATTACACTGAAATCACCACACTCATTGGTATTGAATTTGATGACAATACAGTTTGGGGTCAACTCACTATCTTAGAATTGAAATTGCTAATTTATGTTGCTTTACAACAATTTGAAGAGGCAAAAGAGCTTGTCGAAACTTACTTGCAATATAACACCAACACCGTTGAGCGTGGCTTGTTCTATCACTGCATGAACGTGGTGCTTGAAGTGATGTTAGATGAAGAACTAGAGCTTGAAGACTACCTGACTAATTTCCGCCGTATGTTTGGTGACACACGAATGGACGCAGTATTAGGTTCTGTCGATGGTAGCGTTCGTTTCTATGGTTTAACACCAACAAGCATGAAACTAGAAGGACTTGATCGCCATTTACGTCTGATCGAGAGCTATAAAAAATTGCATGCAGCTCGTGCTAAAGCCGTAGCGATGTAATTTAAAAAGCGAAGGAAAAAAGCCTATTTTTAAATAGGCTTTTTTTATAAAACAACTCGCAGTTTAAGCAGAAGCTTTGGTGATCTCTATGGTTTCTGCATCTGCTCTATAACCTTGTTGCTCATCCAAAGTATGTTTAGCGGGAATATACGACATTGCACGTTCCGCAAGAGCTGTAATAGTGAGACTTGGGTTAACCCCCAAATTTGCACCTAACATTGAACCATCCACAACATATAAGTTTTTATAGTTAAAGACACGGTTTTGTCCATCTACCACGCCACGCTCTGGGCTTGAAGCAATTGCGCAACCACCCATACAGTGGGCTGTAAAAGGTACATTAAACAAAATTTCGGTAATAGTCGTCATTGGATGACCATTAAACATTTTGGCGACTTTTTCGGTAAATGCATTGGCCTGCGGAATATACACAGGTAGCTTTTTACCTTCGCTCGATAACACCTTGCCAAAAGGCCAGAACCAATTACGTTTCAAGCGCATGTTAATAGAGGCATCTGCTGTTTGCATCACCAAGAAAATTAAAGTCTGGCGTGCAAAACTGACAGGGTTACTCATGCGAAGGAAAATAAATGGATGGCAAATGAGTGCCCATAACCAAAAGAAGATACGCGTCCAACCCGGTTTACCTTTAGCCATGTAAGTACACATAAGGCCCATGGCATCTGAGCCAGTTTGGTAACGAGTCGCTTCAATGTGAGTGTCATGGTCAAGGTAAATACTTGAACCAATCGCAACCCCTTTACTCATGTCGACATCTTTGCCAAAAAAGCGAACGCCTAAAATCGACTCGGCATTGGTACGTACTCGATTACCCAAATCATCAGAAATATTTGGCAGAGAACCAGACTGTTTTAAACGGAACAGCATTTCTTGCGTACCTAAAGAAGATGCTGAGAAAATCACATTACGAACACGCCATGTACGGCGTTGTTTGTTAAACCATGAGCTTGAACATTCAGTCGTAACTTCATAGCCATCGCTGCCATCGGCTTTACCATTGAGTGGTTTAACATCAACGACTTTGGTTTCTTCATAAACCTTGGCGCCATTTTTTTCGGCAAAGTACAAATAGTTTTTATCTAATGTATTTTTTGCGTTGTGTTTACAACCCGTCATACAACCGCCACATGCGGTACAAGTGCCACGGTCTGGACCTTCGCCGTTAAAATAAGGGTCAGGGTAGGTCTTGCCACCTTCTTCACCTTCCGGTGGAAAGAAAGTTGCAACACGAGTAGGTTTAAATGTATGGCCGACACCGACTGCTTCACCCATTTTCTTTAGCATGTGGTCGGCAGGGCCGAAAATTTTATTATCAGTCACGCCAAGCATACGTTCTGCTTTAGCATAGTGCTGAGGCATTTCATTTTTCCAGTCCGCCGCATCTGCCCACGTGCCTTCATCCCAAATATGTTCAGGTGGAACCAGTAGGGTATTGGCATAGGTAATTGAGCCCCCGCCTACAGCATTACCGCAAATAATGGTGACATGGCGAAAAAAACGCATGTTGAAATAACCGAAAAGCTTCATGCCCGGTCGCCAAATCCAGCGACGGGTATTCCAGTTATTTTTAGCAAAATCTTTAGCTTCCCAGCGTCGCCCCATTTCCATTACAGCAACAGAGTAGCCCTTTTCGGTTAGACGGCAAGCAGAAACACTACCACCAAAGCCTGAACCAATAATGAGGTAATCATAGTCATAATTGTTTGTTGTCATGCCGAGGACTCCTCTCTGGCGATATTTTTATATTGACTGTGTATGTTTATCAATGAATTGCCCAATGCGCTCAATCGAGTCATTAGATTCGTTTAGTATACCCGCGTGGAATTGAAAAACATGTCCGACTCGGTCATAAACCCTTAAGTTCGCCGGAATACCATACTTTTCTGTTTGTTCAGCAAGCCTTTTTGCATCGTCTAATAAGACTTCTTCTGTACCGACATGAATCAAAATAGGCGGTAATCCAGTTAAGTCGGCATAGAGTGGGGAACAGGTAGCATCGGTTGCCAATTTTTGTCCGCAATAGTTTTTTGCACACCATGCTAACCAGTCCTCTGACAGCATCGCATCTTGAGCTGCATGAGTTTTAATCGTGCTTCCAGAGAGGCTTAAGTCAACCCACGGTGAAAGTAAAACTAATGCTGCTGGTAACGGTAACCCTGCATTTCGTATTGCAATTGCAGTACTTAAACTCAGTCCGCCGCCCGCAGAATCCCCAGCGATTATGAGTTTCTTCGGGTCTTGTCCTTGAGTAAGTAAAGCTTTATAAACAGCAACGGCGTCTTCAATAGCAGCAGGGCTTGTGTGCTCAGGGGCTAGGCGATATTCAGGTAACCAGACTTGTGCTTGAGCTGCATGTCCGATTTGAGCAGCAAGCTTGGTGTGACTTTTTGAGCTACCCACCACATAGCCTCCGCCATGTAAATACAAAATGCCGCGTCCTGATTGAGTCGTTTTGGGCTGAATATGGACTGTCGTTACTTGAGCAATTGTTTGCTTTTTTGTTTGATAACCACGTGGCCCAAGCACAATTGCACTGGCTGCATCGCTACAAAAACGTTGTAGCTTTAGTGGTGTTTTAGGGGATAAAGCTGGACGTAGTGTGGTACGGATGGTCCATGCAAGAAGCTGCTTCATAATAAGGACTCATACTAAGCATGTTAGATTAATCAGCATCTCTTAAGATTAAGAGCATGCTGACCACTATTTTTATTTTGCTGATTTGTTGAGTAGGCGAGTTTGCCAAGCAGTCGCGACTGCAAAGATCTTTTGATAGCCTTGCGGAAGAATACGCTGAATCACATCAACGGCTTTTGCATCGGCTCCAATGAGTAAACGGCGACGATTCTTGCGAACAGCTTCCAAAATTTGTTGAGCTGCATCATCAGCAGGGGTGCGAAGTAATTTATCGAAAGCATCCTGACTTTTTAGAGGGTCCATTCCCAAAGACTGGACGCTATTATTCATGCGGGCAGCTTTTGCAATATTGGTGCGAATACCACCCGGATGCACACAGGTCGCACTCACTCCAGCATTTTGTAGATCGAGTTCTTGGCGCAATGATTCAGTAAAACCACGAACGGCAAATTTACTGGCGTTATAAGCACTTTGAGTTGGTTGAGCTGTTAAGCCAAACATACTGGAAATATTAATAATATGCCCATCACCACTTTGCTTTAAGTAAGGCAAAAACTCTTTGGTGCCATAGACTACACCCCAAAAATTAATACCAATCAGCCATTCAAGGTCTTCATAGCTCACACCTTCAGCCGTACTACCAATTGCGACACCAGCATTATTAAAAATCAGGTTAACTTGGCCATGTTCATCTATTACTGCCTTTGCCCAAGTGGCAACTTCATCACGCTTAGCTACATCAACTTTTTGAGTTGTGACTTTGACAGAATAAGGTGCCAAAAGCTCGACTGTTTTAGCTAATCCAGCTTCACTGATATCGGAAAGTGCCAGATGGCAACCTTGTTTGGCTAATGCAATGGCAAGTGCTTGTCCAATACCAGAGCCCGCACCTGTCACAGCTGCGACTTTATTTTTAAAAGACTTCATAAAATTCTCCGTTTATTTTTCTCATTTCCTATGGTGAAGCTTGTTTAAGAAATAGCCGACACCTGAGTGTAGTTTTCAATATCGAAGCGACGAGTACGTTGTCGATATTCAAGAGTAAAACCTGGCCAGTTATTGGTATTTTTGCCATCAGCAGTTTGATACCAACTGGTACAACCTTGTGCCCAGACAGTTTTTTTCATTTTTTCTTGAATGCTTTGATTAAACTCATGTTGAACTTCTGCACGAACATTGGTGAACAAAAGTTTGTTTTGTAGGGTTGTTTGAATGGCATCTAAAATATAATTTACTTGGCTTTCAATCATATACACAATTGAGTTGTGCCCAAGATTAGTGTTTGGACCATAGAGCATAAAGAAATTTGGAAAGCCGCTCACAGTTAAGCCGAGATAAGCTTCTGCACCATCTTTCCATGTGTCTTTTAAGGTGCGGCCATCAAGACCTGTAATCTGCATGGGCGCCATAAATTCTGTTGCGGCAAAGCCTGTACCATAAATAATGGTATCGACTTCACGCAGATTTCCGTCCGTATCTAAAATTCCATTTTCAGTAATTTCTTGAATGCCCGTATTAATCACATCGACATGAGGCTGGGTCAGTGTTTCATACCAGTGGTTAGAGATTAAAATACGTTTACAACCAATTGGGTAATCCGGCATTAAGCGGTGGCGTAACTTCCCATCTTTAACGACTTTACGGATGTGACGTTGGAATAAATATTCCACCAACGGCATTTCATTGAGTGAAGTTGTAAAAGCAAGTAGGCGAATTTCATGGTGTCCATATTGCAAAGCACGGTCTAGACTTTGCAAAATTGGTAATTTACGGAACGCCTTTTTCTCTAAAGGCTGGTAAACCCGATCCGGTTTGGGAATAACATACGGTGCCGAGCGTTGATAAACATCGAGATGGGCAACTTGTTTAGCAATTTCAGGTACAAACTGAATTGCGCTTGCACCTGTGCCAATGACTGCAACACGTTTGCCAGTTAAGTCATAGTCATGATCCCAACGTGCTGAGTGAAATGCCTTACCTTTAAAGTTTTCAATACCTTTAAGTTTTGGATAGGCTGGGCGGTTAAGTTGGCCTACCGCGCCCACTAAAAATTCAGCTTCAAATTGTTCGCCAGTCGTGCTTTGAATGTGCCATACACCTTGCAGAGTATCAAATTCTGCATTGGCTATTTCAGTATTAAATTTAACATGTGGACGAATGTCATATTTATCCGCACAGTGGCGTAAATATTGATAAATCTCTTGAGATGTCCCGTAGCGATTTTTCCAGCCTAGCTCTTGTTCAAAAGAAAAAGAATATAGATGAGAAGGCACATCACAGGCAGCGCCCGGATAAGTATTGTCACGCCAGACACCGCCGACATCGGCAGCTTTTTCAAAGAGCGTAAATTGTTCAAAACCTGCTTGTTTGAGACGAATGGCAAGTCCTAGACCACCAAAACCAGTGCCAATAATGGCGATGCGTACATTTTTATTTGAATTAGACGACGAATTAAACATGGGCTGCTCTAAATCCTTAAAAACAGTGAGCGAAAAAATTGCAATTTCCTGTATGCAGAATAGACGTTTATTTGCTTGATTTAGAGGATGGATGAGGACAAAATATTGTGATTCGAGGACATTCTGAGCAATACAGTGAAGTATGCATGGGCTTTTGAACGCAGTGTACATAGTGTTCGGTTAATGGCTGATTTTGCGGTGGAATCGGGCATTTCTTATCAGACGATTTTGCAAGGGACAGGGCTTAGCCAACAACAATTACTCGACCCTAATATGGTGGTGACAGGCCATCAGGAATTACAGCTGATTCATAACTTGGTTGAGCAACTGGGAGACAGACCAACATTAGGTTTAGAGGTAGGTACGCGCTATCATTTCACCACATTTGGGCCATTAGGTATGGCTCTGATGAGTAGCGCCAGCATTCGTGAAGCACTAGATTTGGCATTGACCTATTTTACATTAACCTTTGCTTTTACCCGCTTTGATGTGTCGGATACACCGCAAGGAATCCGTATCGAAATTGATGAGCAAGATATTCCATCTTCAGTGCGTCAATTCATTATTGAACGCGATGCCGCTGCGCTTATTACGGTACAGCGAGATTTGGTACAGGATAACTTTTGCCAGTATTTGGCTTTTTCTTTCCAACTCAAAGGTGATGCCGAGCCTTATCAGGATTTATTTGGTGTGATGCCAGAATTTGGTGTAGCTAAAAGCTTTGTAATTCTTGACCCGCAAAAAGTAGATCAAAAGCTACTTATGGCAAATGATTTAGTGCTACATACAGCAGAAGAACAGTGCCGTCAAATATTAGAAAAACGCCAATCACAAAATAAATTTACAACCTTAGTGCAACAGCAACTTATGAATGTGCGAGGGGAAATGCCTTCTATGCAAATCGTGGCTGACCGATTGCATTTAAATGCACGAACTTTACGCCGTCACTTGGCATTAGAGGGAATGACTTTTATACAAATTCGTGAAGAGGTCAGGCAGGTTTTAGCTGAGCAGTATTTGGTATTACCAAAAGCTTCGGTTGAGCAAATAGCCGAGTGGTTAGGTTATGCAGAACCTGCCAGCTTTATTCATGCTTATAAAAGATGGCATGGGAAAACACCTCATGCCATGCGTTTAGTACAAAAATAAAAAAATGAAGGGTGCTTTTGCTTTCCCTTCATTAAAGAGCAGTTTATTTAATAAAGCTTAGTTGCTTACTGATTTTTTCTAAAATTGGTGCTTTCTTGGCTTGAAATTCAACTTTGTTTTGTTGAATCAGGTTGTTGCCTTTGGTGTCGATAGAAATAATGAGAGGACCAAATTCTCTCACACGGTTAATCCAAAGGGTTTCTGGCATACCTAGGTCTTGCCATTCAGCGCCTTCAATCTCTTCAACTAAGGTTGCTGCGAGAACTGCGCACCCACCTGGGAAAATGGCATGAACGGCAATATTTTCCTGACATCCAGCAGCTGTTTCTGGTCCCATGCCACCTTTACCCACAATAAGCTTTACGCCAGTTTGCTTGATAAATTCCCGTTCGAATTTTTCCATTCTCATACTGGTTGTTGGACCAATCGAAACCATTTCGAAGTCGTTTTCACCTTTTTTGCGCACAATAGGGCCGGCATGAAAAATCGCTCCGCCTTCAAGGTTAACTGGCAGTTCTCGACCTTGTTCGATCAGTCTGCGATGGGCAACATCGCGACAAGTCACTAAACGGCCAGTCAAATAAACCACATCACCGACTTTAAGGTCTAAAAGATCTTCATCTTTAATAGGAGTTGTCAGAATTTTTTTCATAGTACAACTCCTTCATGAGACAAGATTTCATACGACATATCTGGGTTAATCTTAATTTTGCCACGACGATGTGCCCAGCAACCTGTATTTACGGCAACCCCAATGGTTGATGGGTGGCGTGCAGAAGATTCAATATTGACTCCCATTACGCTGTTATTCCCTGTGAGCCCCTGAGGACCAATACCAATTTCATTAAGACCTTGTTCTAACAGTTGTTCCATTAAGGCAGCGCGTGGGTTCTCACTTGTTGAGTCAACCGGACGCATAATCGCGAGTTTAGAAAGACGAGCTGCGGTTTCAACCGAAGTTGATACGCCTACACCAACCAGTAACGGTGGGCAGGCATTTACACCGCGTTCGGTAATAACATCCATCACAAATTCAGCAACGCCTTCGTAGCCTTGACCTGGCATTAAAACTTTTGCCGCACCCGGTAGGGTACAACCGCCACCCGCCATATAGACATCAATGGTACAAGTGTCGAGTTCAGGCACAATACGCCAGTCTAACCATGGAATTTGAGTACCTGTATTTGTGCCCGTATTTTTTTCATCGAAGGTTTCCACAGCGTTGTGACGTAAAGGACCTATACGAGTTGCCTCAGCAGTTGCTTCGCTCAAAATATCTTGAAGTTCACCAAGCAAAGGGAAGTTAGCACCTGCTTCAACAAAATATTGAATGACACCCGTGTCTTGGCAGCTTGGGCGGTTGAGTTTATCGGCAGCTTGCTGATTTTCTTCCATCGAGTCATAAACTGATTTAGCCAATGGATTGGTTTCTAAAGTACGCAGTTCAATTAACTTGCTTTTCACATCTTTAGGTAGGCGTTTTCCAATGTAAGCCGTAAATTTGGCCATGGTGTCCGTAAGGGACTGGACTGCAATATCTTTGTCCATGTTGTGCTCCTTGAAGAAACTTGTTCAGATCTAATTGGTGTAAATAGGGTTATTGGGTTGCTTTGGCAGCGTTTACTTTCACTTTTTGGGAGAAGCTCAGCACTAGTGTCAGTAAGGTCGAGATGATGAGTAGGCCTGCAACAAAATAGAGTCCACCTGTGAAGTCTCCAGTTTGATCTTTAATCCAGCCGATCATGGCAGGGCCTGCAAACCCGCCTAAATTTCCAATTGAGTTAATCGTGGCAATGCCTGCTGCTGCGGCTGATCCTGACAAGAATATGGTTGGCATGCTCCATAGCGGTGGCTTGGCACAGCTAATACCGACATTCACAATGGTAAGTGCTGTAATTAATCCAATGACGTTATGTGTGCCTGCTGCAATTGCGAGACCAACTGCTGCGGTTAAACACGCTAGAGCAACATGCCATGTACGTTCATTGGTGCGGTCAGAGTGTCGAGACCATAAAACCATGGCAATGACAGAAACGATTGGTGGAATGGCATTTAAAAGCCCCACAGTCATAGACGTTACGCCAAGCTGTTTAATAATTTGTGGTGCCCAGATGCCGAGGGTATAAAGTCCAGCCGATGTTCCGAAATAAATCAATGCAAGGGCAAGTACCCGTGGGTTGGCAAGACCGCGAAGAATGCTGTGATGCTGATGACCATTTTTTCCAACATCTTCTTCCTTCATGGTTTTTACAAGCCATTCGCGTTCATCCTGTCTTAACCAAGTGGCTTGTTCAGGGCGGTCAGTCATATATTTAAAAACGACAACGCCTAAGATGAGTGCTGGTATTGCTTCAATAATGAACATCCATTGCCAGCCAGCGAGCCCCCAAATTCCATGCATTTCAAGTAAAGCGGCAGAGATTGGTGAACCCACTGCTGTGGCAATTGGGGCGGCTGCCATAAATAAAGCAATCACACCAGCGCGATGTCGTGTAGGAAACCAGTAAGTTAAGTACAGAATAATGCCGGGAAAGAAGCCAGCCTCGGCAACACCGAGTAAAAATCGCATAACGTAAAAGCTGGTTGAGCTTTCTACAAACGCCATACCGGCTGCAATCAGGCCCCATGTCACCATGACTCGAGCAATCCAGATACGGGCACCGACTTTATGCAAAATAATGTTGGATGGGACTTCAAATAAGAAATAGCCCAAAAAGAAAATTCCGGCACCAAACCCGAGAACCGAGGCTGTAAAGCCTAAGTCTTCTTTCATGGTGAGTGCGGCAAAACCAATATTGACGCGGTCGATATAGGCTATAAGGTATAACAACATAATAAACGGTACGATTCTCCAAGTAATTCGACGTAACGTTCGCTTTTCAATATCCATTTCCATGTCATGACTCCATATTCATGACTACCAATCCTGATTGGTAGTTTTCGCTTTCTTTACCGCTATTGATTCGGCTAGATGGCTTTTCCCGTTCATCCACAGCATTCCTTCTGCGGATATTTTTATGCTCTTAAATAAGAGATGGCTTATGTCGGGAAATATTGAAATGGATGTTAAACCCTTTAAAAAACTGATGAATCGATATAAAGTTAAATCACTATTGCAAAAAACTTAATAATCATGAATGCAGATACGGAATTAGCTTTCTTTTGTTTATTGGTTAAACAAGGAAGTCTTGTCGCGACGGCACGAGAGTTAAACTTGACTCCACCTGCGGTTTCCAGACGTTTAAATCAACTTGAAGAGCGTTTAGGTGTAAGGCTTTTAAATAGAACAACACGCCGAATTAGTTTAACCAGTGAAGGTGAGGTCTACTTTGAAAATGCGGTTCGTATTTTAAAAGAGATTGATGAAATGGAGCGTTTGGTTTCAAGTAGTCGGGCAGCACCCAAAGGGGTATTGCGTGTGAATGCTCCTTTAGGCTTTGGCCGTTCTTATATTGCGCCAGCGATTTCTACATTTGCCAAAATCTATCCTGATGTCGATGTCCAACTGCATTTAACAGACCGCCCGATTAATCTGCCAGATGAAGCCATTGATGTCTCAATCCGCTTTGGCGAAATACCTGATTCACGTCTAATTGCAAAAAAATTGGCAGCCAACCGCCGTTTATTATGTGCATCACCTAGCTATTTAAAAACGGCAGGGCAACCACTCACTCCTCATGATTTAACACAGCATCAGTGTATTGTGATTCGGCAAAATGATTCAGCTTATGGGAATTGGCGGTTAAGTCATGGCAAACAAGTTGAAACTGTTAAAGTTCATGGGCAACTAAGTACCAATGATGGGGCAGTTGCATTAAATTGGGCCTTAGAAGGCTATGGTATTTTGATGCGAGCAGAGTGGGACGTAGCAAAATATTTAAGAAGTGGTAGATTAGTTCAAGTGCTAGCGGACTATGAAACACCACCAGCAGATGTCTATGCGGTGTATTTAGAGAGACTGAATCTGTCACCTAAAGTCGCGCATTTTTTAGATCATTTACGCCAATTTTTAAATCAGCATGTCGATGGGCCAGAGCCGCGTTCAAGCTGGTAATGGTGCTATTAATCTTGATTATAAAAAAGCCAACTTAAAGTCTAAGTTGGCTTTCAATATTATTTTCTATTTAAACGCAAATGCAATAACCGTGTTGCTGAGGTGTGGCGAATTTCATCGATACGTGCATTAAAATATCGTTCAGTGATGGCTTCACCGGAAAGATCTTCGACCACTTCAAATCCCATCTGCTCCACGGCCTGATGTAAATCTCTTGGTTTAAATTGGCCCAATAAAGGCTCTTTCAGCAAATAGGTAAATTGTGCAACGCCCATACTTCCAAGTCGCTCAATACCGTTTAATTCCTGAAAATCGGTCGAATAGTCGAGTACCACTTCACTACCGTTTGCAGCAAAGTTGGCAATACTTTTTAAAGTTTGTAAGGTCGTTTGCGGATTTAAATAATGAGTTGTGCCTAACCATGAAAAAAATGCAGGAGCAGATGAATCGTAGAGACTTCTGTTTAATGCTTCTGAAATAGACTCTTTCTCAAAGTTAATCGCAACAAATTCAACGGTAGCAGGAATATTCCCTAACTTTTTTAGCTTAGTCTGTTTGGCCGCTTGAGTATCAGGATGATCCACTTCAAAAATTTTCAAAGTAGGGTAGTGGTGTGATTCACGTAGTGCAAAAGAGTCTAGGCCAGCACCCACTAATACATATTGTTCAGTGTTCTGTTGAACTGCTAGATCAAGTAAATCTTCGGCATAACGGGAGCGCCCGACCACTTGCCCAGTAAGTAAACCTAAAGTGCGGTTTAACACCGCAGAATTCATGAGTTTAACAATCAGTGTGTTAGATAGAAGTTTTTTCCAGCCTTTACTCGTTAGTTCAAAAGCATAAGGGTCTGAAAATACAGGGTTCTGTGTATTTTGAAAATGATTGGCTCGTAATGCAGCAGCGGCTTCAGCAGTACGACTTGATTGTCCTTCTTTCATCTTTATCCTGTTTTTTTATTTCTTGAAGATATTCAACGAAGAAGGCAGTGTATTTCATGAAAACTTAAAATACACTGCCTCTTTCTTACAACGGATTTGATCGAAATTACAAATTAGTGAGTTTTTGTCGTTTGATACGTCACTTCATAATCTTTCAAATCTACTTTTTTCAAACGCTGTTTAAGTTTTTTCAATGACCAAGGCCATGCGGCAAAGTTACGACCGTTGGCATCAAGGTAATAACTCTTACATCCGCCACTATTAAATACAGTTGTTTGCAGGTGTTTTTGAACCAAGTCATTGTGCTTTTTAATCACATCAGATTTAACATTTAACTTGCTAATTCCTTTGTGTTTAATTTTCAATAAGCCATCTACGATATAGTCGAGTTGTGCTTCTGCTAACCCAATGAAAGAATCATAAACCAGTACATTCGGTCCCAAAACTAAAAATGCATTTGGTACATTTTCAATGTTGGTGCCTAAGTAAGCTTCTGGTGAACTATTTTTCCAGATATCTTGTAGACATTGACCTTTTTCATTGTGAACACGTTTACCAATTGGTGGGTGGGACACTTCAAAGCCTGTACCCCAAATAATCACATCAACTTCGTGGCGTTCACCGTTAGCAGCAACCACCGTATTGCCTTCAACTTTAACCAACCCATGAGGGATTAAGGTCGTGTTTGGTGCTTGTAGCGCTGGATAATAATTGTTAGCGAATAAAATACGTTTACAACCAATATCAAAGTTTGGCGTTACGTTTTTACGTAACACTGGGTCATTAATTTGCAATTTAAGTAATTGCTTACCCAATACATTTACTGGTTTTAGGGCAAGTGGATTACGTAAACCAAAGTTAATTGCATTCAGTGTTAACGCTACACTTTTACGCCAGCTCGCCTGAATAGCCGGATATTTAGCAATGACTGATTTACTAAACTCGCCCAAGTCTGTATCTGGTTTTGGTAATACCCAAGGTGCTGTACGTTGGAACACAAACAGTTCTTTCGCTTTTGGTTGAATTTGTGGCACAAACTGAATAGCAGATGCACCAGTACCAATCACGGCAATGCGTTTACCTGTCAAATCATAATCATGGTTCCATTTCGCTGAATGGAACATTTCGCCTTTAAATGTTTCTAAGCCTTCAAGACGTGGAATTTGAGCTTCGGTAATTGGACCTGTGGCAAAAATAACGGTTTTAGATAAATATTGACCAGTACTGGTATCAAGTACCCACACATGACGTGAGTCATCCCATGCTGCGTTGAGCAGTTCGCTATTAAACTCGATTTTAGACGTAACATTAAACTCGTTACTCACATCTTCCAGATAACTTAAGATTTCTGGTTGGCGCGCAAATAAATGGCTCCATTTTGCACTTGGTGCAAATGAGTAAGAATAAAGAGCAGAAGGTACATCACAACCACAACCTGGATAGGTATTTTCACGCCATGTTCCACCAACACGGCCAGCTTTTTCAATAATCTTATAATTGGTATAACCAACTTGATCTAGGCGAATTGCAGCGGCAATACCTGAAATGCCAGCACCCACAATAAAAGTATCGAAAATATGGTTTGGTGATTTGACAGCTTTTTTTGCTGAAGCATTTGTTTTCATTTGAGCAGTCATATGTGTACTACCTATAAATTTCTTATTTAAATAATTTGTACGATGTGCCAAGGAACTTGTTATACAAGCTTGGCGATGCACGTTTCATGAGCCAGAATAACTTTGCATCAATTTGAGGAATGGTATACAACTCATCCTGATCAAGGCGATTAAGTGTTAATCTTGCAACATCGTCACTTGTCGTGAAGGCATAGTTCATCAGCGCATGGTCTGCTAGCTTTGAATAGCGTCCTGGAATTCGACCATTTTTAATGATATTGGTTGGAACCAGCGTCGGGCAGAGTACATTCACTTTAATATTAAACTTATGCAGTTCAGCCGAAAGCGTTTCTGAAAGCGCACGCACGCCCGCTTTAGTCACGTTATAAGCGGTCATTTCTGGTGCAGCAGTGTAAGATGCAGCAGATGCCACATTAATAATTGCACCGTAACCTAGCTTTTTAAACTTTGGAACAAATGCATGACAACCGTGAATCACACCCCAAAGGTTAATATTCATGACCCAGTTCCAGTCTTCTAGGCTTAACTCGTCAAACTTGCCACCCAAACCCACACCAGCATTATTAATGACAAGAGTTACAGGATGTCCAAGTAAGATTTCAGCACTTTCAGCTAGATGATTAACCTGTTCAGCATTACCCACATCACAACGCATAGCAAAAGCTTTGGCGCCTTCTTGTTCAAGAAGTTTTACTGTTTCTTCAGCAGCTTCGAGATTAATATCTGCACACACTACGCTGCCACCACGTTTTGCAAGTTCAAGTGCAAAACTTCGACCAATCCCACTGCCTGCACCCGTCACTACGGCATAAGCTTTTTGGCTTGGTTTAACTTTCTTTTTGCCAAATAAAATCATGATTCATCCATAAATAGCTTGAAGAGATACCAGCTATCTGTTCGATAGCTGGAAATACAGGACGATTAAGACATGCGTACTGGTGGGGTAAATTCTTTAACAAAGTAAGGTGCAATTGCGCCGCCTTCGGTCAGCAATTTCTTTTTGTAATACTCAAGATATTCAGTCGTATCATGATCATTTGGATGAAAGTCTGGGCGTAAGTAGTCAAGAATTTGACCAATCGTACTGCCGAAAACTCCGTCTTTTGGACCAAAGATTAAGCCTACACCACGACGGGCGTCCTTCCAGAATTTCAAGGTCAGCATCTCTTGTGGCTTTCTTAAAACCGGAACAAATAATGTAGTCGCAGGGATTAAACCTAAAATGGTAAATAGCGCGAGGAAGAAACCAGACGCACGTAGTGCATAATTACCATTTAAAAGTTGATAGACATCGTAGGCAATATCTTTATGCTCAGATTCTTCAAGCATATGCCACATCCACAATGCACGGCTTTTCTCGTCATCTGAATAATAGAAGTTCTTTTCGTGCTTCATCATGTATTCAGCAAGTACCGCAGTAAAATGCTCAATACCTGCCATCATTGATAATTTGAGTGGCTGTGGAAACTTTAAGAAAACATACTTAAAGAAGTTTGAGCCAAGAAAACGATATAGCGCAACAGGATATTCAGCATCTTGAAGGGCATCGTTATATTCATTGTGCAATTTTGAATGAATTGCTTCTTGGCCAATCAACGACGTTACTCGCTGCTTTAATATTGGATCTTTGATAAATTCACGGTGATGGCGAGCGGTTTCAATCACCAGATCTTCACCGTAAGTTAAAAATACCGAAAGTGTGGCAAAAAACAAAGTAGCAAATTGATTGTCCATATAGAATCTGACATCAATTTCTTTACCATCAAAACCAATATTTAAATGTCTGATTGGAATTGAGCTTTTGCTAGCAAAATCTGGTAGCTCAATTTCACGCTGAAATTTAAGTTTGTTGAATGATTTTTTAACTGCGGTCGAGATCATGGCGACACCCTGAAGCAAAGTAGTGGTGCATTTTGATGAAAATCAATAAACTCAATGATCAACAAAGCACTGTAAAATTCCATTTTCAAAAACAGATGATTCTCTGCATTGACTACGGTGTTGTTGCTCCGTTATTTGTTTGATTATTTGGCTGAATAACGGAAGAAGAACCGAGGCAGACAAAAGAGCTGCTTAAAGAGTCTTCTTTAATTTTTTCATATTAATCTGACATTATGTTCGGATTCAATTCGGGTAAATTTTTAAATATATAAAAGTATTTTATAGACATTCTTTGTAATAATAATTTTAAATAAATTTGATTTATATTTTTGAAATATAACAAATTAAATTTATTCCTGATCTCGGAAAATAGTAAATAAAAGCATCGATTGATTGATAAGTTGAGATCTGTTTTTCTCAGTTTTTTCACCTAAGTTTGACAACTATTCGGATTTTGTTTTTTTATTTCTACCGAGTTAGATTACATGCTAATCTGACTTTATGTTCGGATTATTGATTAGATCGTATGACTACGCGTAAACCTCGTCAAACTCGAGCCAAAGTCACTGTCGACACGATTATTGAAGCAGGTTTTATTGCGGTGGCACTTCATGGACCGAGTGGAACCACGACACGTCATATTGCAGAAATTGCAGGAGTGAGTGTCGGGGCTTTATACGAATATTTTAAAAATAAAGAAGAAATTTATGATGCGATGAATCACTTTTTTGTTCGGGAAATTCTGGACATGATTACAGAGCTTACACCGACGATTTTACAGTTGGAGTTAGAGCCTGTCATTGAAATGATTTTTTATACTTTTAGTGATTTATTAAAGAAAAATAATGACCGCTATTTGACTGTTTTGCGCTATGCAGGGGAATTGCAGTACGACAAATACATTCCCAAAATTGAACAGGCTTTAATGGAAGTCATCATGAAATATATGATGCATAATCCCAAATACCTAAAAATTAATAATTTACCCGTAATTACGTATATCTGTATCAATAGTGGAATTTTTAATGTCGCACGGCATCTTATTTTGCCAAACCCTTATATTAGTTTTGATGAAATGGTACAGGGGCTAACCACTATGATCATGAGTTATATCAACACAGAGATGGCGCGTTCAGAAGAGCATTGAGCAGAGATAGCATTTTCATAAGTCGACTAAACAATATAAAAAGCCCTCACATAAACTTTATGTGAGGGCTTAGTTGCATTATGGCATGGTTGGAACTTCTTCAGGACGCATATCGAAAATCAAAATTTCGGCGTTATCACCATTGGTAAACGATAAGCTTCCACCGTCACGAATACGTGCTGCGTCGCCAGTATTAAAAGTTTTACCATTTACATCAACACGACCTTTGGCAACGTGTAGGTACACATAACGACCCTCAGGAATTACAAATTCAGCAGTTTCTTCACCATCAAAAAGACCTGAGTAAATATTAATGTCTTGTTTGATCGATAAAGTTTTCTCACCACCTTTTGGTGAGATGATCAAATGCAATTTACCGCGTTTGTCTGCTTCATCAATATGAACTTGTTGATAGCCTGGCTCTGTATTCACTTCATTTGGAACAACCCAAATTTGCAAGAAATGAACACCTTCTTGAGCTGAATGGTTAAATTCACTATGAGCAACACCATGACCTGCACTCATCAGCTGAATATCGCCTGGTACAATTACAGAACCTGTACCCATCGAGTCTTTATGCTCTAATGCGCCTTCAAGCACATAGGAAATAATTTCCATATTGCGGTGAGGGTGAGTACCAAAGCCTTTAGATGGAGCAACGTTATCATCGTTAATTACAAGGAGGTCCGAAAAACCGACTTGTTTAGGATCCCAATAGTTAGCAAATGAAAAGCTATGTTTTGATTGTAACCAACCATGATGTGCTGCACCACGCTCGTGAGATAAACGCATATCAAACATGATGTATTCTCCTCATTTAATTTTTTATCTGAGTGCATTTTATCGTAGCGTTTATGGGAATAAATCTCTGAAAATAGAAAGCTTGGTGTGATTTATGGAACGATGAAACTTGAACGTAATTTTGCTAGTCCACCAATAGGGTCAAAGGAGAAAAAATATTTTTTAAATAAGATGAAGATTTCTTTGAGATGAATTTTTACTTTTAAAGCTAAACATGCAACATAGAAATTAGTCGCTAAAGAAACAATTTTAAAGAAAAGTAAATTAACGAAAATAGTTCCTCTTTATTTCATTTAAAGCTTAGCAAATAAAAAGAAATTTCAAGCCATATACACATTTGTCTATGCTCTATCTTTAAAATAACTTAAGAGTTAAAACCGATAAAAAGATAATATTAAAAATAACTAAAATAAGCTCTTATTAAACAAAGTTACTTTTCAATGGAAAAGTTTAGTATTTATTAGTTTTTTTAATGATATTTTTAAAATAACTTTTATTTTCAATAATTTGAATAAGAGTGTGTTATTGTAAATAAATGTGAAAATATTCACAAAGCTATAATTTTTTGTTAAGATCATTAACATTAAAAACATAGAGATAATAATAATGATCAATAAAGTATTAATAGTGTTGTGTGTGGGTATCGTCTTTGTATTAGGGTATTGGGCTTATTTAGATACTCAAAATAAAAGACATCAAGAGCTAATGCAGATCATACAAGAAGCTGAAAAAAACCTGCAAAGTATCGAACGAAATCCGAATCATGCTCATCACAGCAATTTAGCTTCTTTTCATATGCAACAATATATAGGCGAGAAAAAAATTATTTTCTAGCAATAACGAGCTATAAATTTCTAACTTTTTACAGTGTCATTGGTCATATCTTTTCATAAATTTTGATCATGTTTCTGTTGAATCTGTTAAACTTATTGAACGTATAGTAAAAAAGCTGCATAGGGGTTATGCAGCTTTTTTGTGTTTCAAGAGGGGCTGTGGTTGTTTGCTATGTATAAAGCTAGAAATCAAATGAGTGGCATATTTGTTGCTTCTTAAATTTGAGATTCTTGTTTATAGGACTGAACAGAAAAACAATATTGTTCAGAGACCTACATAGACGTAAATATTCCACAGTTCAGATTTTGCATAGAGGCTACTTATGGCGGCGCCCAATTCTTCGGCAGGCTGGTTAGAGCGTTTATTTAAGCTAAGCGACAATAAAACCACTTTCCGAACTGAAGTTCTTGCTGGTGTAACTACATTCCTAACGATGTGTTATATCATTATTGTCAATCCACTCATTTTATCTGAAACCGGCATGGATCATGGTGCCGTATTCGTTGCAACCTGTTTGGCAGCAGCAATCGGATGTTTAGTAATGGGGATCATTGCTAATTATCCGATCGCACTGGCCCCTGGTATGGGTTTAAACGCTTACTTTACCTACTCGGTTTGTATGGGAATGGGCGTGCCATGGCAAACAGCTTTAGCCGCTGTTTTTGTTTCAGGCCTTGTCTTTCTTGCAATTAGCTTCTTTAAAATTCGTGAAGCGATTGTTAATGCGATTCCAATGTCACTTAAGTTTGCAATCGGCGGTGGTATTGGTTTGTTCCTAGCGCTGATTGCACTAAAAAATGCTGGAATCATTGTTGATAACCAAGCGACATTAGTCGGTTTGGGCGATATCAAACAGCCTACAGTATTATTAGCGCTATTCGGATTTTTAATGATTGTGGTTTTACACCAATTAAAAGTTCGTGGCGCAATCATTATTAGTATTTTAGTTGTTACGGCCATCGCTACTGCTTTAGGTTTAAATGAATTTAAGGGTGTAGTGGGTCAAATTCCTTCAATTGCACCAACATTCATGCAAATGGACTTTGAAGGTCTATTTACTGCAAGTATGGTCGGCGTCATTTTCGTATTCTTTATCGTCGACTTGTTTGACAGTACAGGTACTTTGGTTGGTGTTTCACACCGTGCAGGTCTTTTACAAGACGGTAAATTACCTCGTTTGAAGAAAGCATTATTTGCAGACTCTACTGCAATCGTTGCAGGTGCCGCATTAGGTACATCTTCAACTACACCATATATCGAATCAGCTTCAGGTGTAGCAGCAGGCGGACGTACTGGTTTAACTGCTGTTGTGGTTGCAGTCTTATTTATCTGCTGTTTATTTTTAGCACCTCTTGCTCAATCTGTACCAGGTTTTGCAACGGCGCCAGCTTTATTGTTCATTGGTGTGTTGATGATCCAAGGAATCACTCACATTGATTGGGATGATATTACTGAAGCTGTTCCAGCATTTTTAACCATTGTATTTATGCCATTTACCTATTCTATTGCTGATGGTATTGCAATGGGCTTTATTAGCTATGCATTAGTTAAATTGTTCACGGGTAAGGCAAAAACTGTACCGTACATGGTATGGATTATTGCTGCACTTTGGGTATTTAAATTTATCGCGTTTGGCGGTTAATATGATTTTTTATAATTTTCTTCTTGAGCTATCTTAGACATAGTTTTCAATAAGAAGAAAATTATAAAAGGGTGTGATTTTGACCACACCCTTTTTTCTTTAGACGTGGAGTTAATATGAATCAAGTCGAGCTGATTCGCGCCTTACCAAAAGCCGAATTGCATGTGCATATTGAAGGGACTTTCGAACCTGAATTAATGTTTGCAATTGCCCAGCGCAATCAGATTCAGATTCCTTACAAATCTGTTGAAGAAGTAAAGCAAGCTTATAACTTTCATAATCTTCAATCATTCTTAGATATTTACTATGCTGGCGCGAATGTTCTTGTACATGAACAAGACTTCTATGATTTAGCATGGGCTTATTTTGAGAAATGTGCCGAAGATCATGTCGTTCACACAGAAATGTTCTTTGATCCGCAAACCCATACAGACCGTGGTGTTGCGTTCTCAACTGTGATTAATGGTTTAAAGCGTGCTTGTGTAGATGCCAAAGCTAAGTTTGGTATCAGCTCTCAACTGATTATGTGTTTCTTACGTCATTTAAGTGAAGAAGCTGCATTTGAAACGCTTGAACAAGCGCTGCCGTTTAAGCAAGATATTATTGCTGTAGGCCTTGATTCAAGTGAAGTAGGGCATCCGCCAGCTAAATTTGAACGTGTGTTTGCTAAGGCGCGTGAAGAAGGTTTCTTAATCGTTGCTCATGCTGGTGAAGAAGGTCCTCCTGAATATGTATGGGAAGCTTTAGATCTACTTAAAGTGAATCGTATTGATCATGGTGTGCGTTCTGAAGAGGACGAACAATTAATGACGCGTTTAATTAATGAAAAAATGCCATTAACGGTTTGTCCTTTAAGTAATTTAAAGCTATGTGTTGTTAAGGATATGAAAGATCATAATATCCGCCGTCTTTTACAAAAAGGCGTACATGTGACGGTTAACTCAGATGATCCTTCATATTTCGGTGGATATATGAATGATAATTTCTTTGCCATTCAGCAAGCATTAGACTTAAACAATGATGAGTTGAAACAACTCGCAATTAATTCTTTTGAAGCTTCTTTCATTTCAGATGAAGAGAAACAAAAGTGGATTGCAGAAATCCAAAAAATCTAAAAAAAAAAACCGCCTGTGATAGGCGGTTTTTTTATACATCAGGTTTATTTAGGCTGTTTGGTCATACTATTTAAAATATTGTCTTTATCAATAAAGTGATGTTTCAAAGCTGCAAGTACATGCCCAACAATGAGAAAACCGGCAAACCAAGAAATATAAATATGTAATGGTTTAACAACAGCTAAAAGCTCTGGGTTATCTTGCACTAAACGCGGAATTTCAAATAAATATAAAACAGGGGCAGGGTGACCAGCACTCCAACTAAACAAGCAACCAGTGACAGGTAAAGCCACTAAAATTACATAAAGGAATAGATGACCCACGTGTGCCAGAGTTTTCATCATCGGTGACATGGTGTCAGGTAGTTTGGGAGCTGGATGTGTATAGCGCCATAAAATCCGGATAATGACTAAAAAGATAATGGTGGTTGCAATATTCTTGTGCAACGTAATCACATCACCTTTAAAGCTGCCATCAACGTCATAGCTTAAAAAATTTCCACTATAAAAGCCAATAACCCATGCGACGATGAAAATAATTGCCATCACCCAATGCAGAATTTGTGCGGTACGGGTGTAATACTGAGAGGAAGCAGCAGGCATAAAAGACCCTTTTTTTGTCGTTTT
>NZ_JFYC01000018.1:0-78357 GCF_000588535.1 Acinetobacter sp. 742879
CCCGCCGTATGCGCCATTACTTTACTGGCTCAACCATGATGTATGTGCCAGAAGTCTACATGGACACCAAAGATGTCATGGTGGCTGAGCGCATTACTGGTGTGCCTATTTCAGACACGGCAACCTTTGACCGTCTAGGTATGGACCGCGCACAACTTGCAGAAAAAGGTTTAACCATTTTCTTTACGCAAGTCTTCCGCGATAACTTTTTCCATGCAGACATGCATCCCGGTAATGTCTTTGTAGAAACCATTAATCCAAGCAATCCACGCTTTATTGCACTGGACTGTGCGATTATGGGTGAGCTATCTAAACACGACCAGATGACGGTTGCCCGCATGTTGCTTGCTGTCATGAACAGCAACTTTATGCAGCTTATTCAAATTGTGCATCAAGCTGGCTGGATTCCACCGGGTACTGACCAAGATGCTTTAGCACGTGAAATGCGCCGCACTGTTGGGCCAATGGTGTCTAAACCAATGGATCAACTTGATTTTGCGGGTATCTTAATTCAAGTCATGGATATTGCTCGACGCTTCCATCTTGAGATACCACCACAGCTCATGCTGCTACTCAAAACTTTAGTGCATGTAGAAGGCTTAGGTACTGATCTTTATCCGCAGCTCGACATCTGGAAATTGGCAAAACCAATTTTGACGGAATGGGTCAAATCCAACATGAACCCAGTCAAAAATGTAAAAGAGCTTGGCCAGCAATTACCTGACCTGCTTTTAGGCGCTCAAGATTTCCCAAGCTTAATTATTGATAGCTTAAATGGTTTAAAAAATCAGTCGGCTTGGCAAGACCGTCAGTTACGCGAAATTCAGCAACTTCGTTTGCAAATGGAACACCAACAACGCCGCAGTTGGATGTTCGGTAGTACCATGCTGATTTTGCTGACTATTGCAATTATTAGCCCTTGGTTTGTTTCGATTATTCTAATTGTGCTGAGTAGTTTACTAGCGCTTTGGCGTGTATTGAAATAAGTTCAAAATCCCTTGCCAGTGCAAGGGATTTTTTATGATAAAAATTTAATATTTTAAAAAATTTATAGATCAGCTATTCGTTCATTGCTAAATTGAACCCATAAATGCTTCAAAAGAACAAACAATGAAAACACCTCATTTTGCCATTATCGGTGCTGGTACAGCAGGTTTAGCCACAGCGATTTTACTCGCCAACCAAGGCAATAACGTTACTATTTTTGAACAAGTTGATGAGTTATCTCCAGTAGGTGCCGGTTTATTACTACAACCTGCGGGCTTAGCTGTATTTGAACACTTAGGTGTGCTCGACAAAGCTTTAACATTAGGTGCAAGAGTCACAGGTCTAGAAGGACAACTTCCAGACAAGCGTCTTTTAGTTAACAGTCACTATCACGAAGCATCAGCAAATCTTTATGGCCTAGGTATACACCGAGCTACTTTATGTCATGTGCTCACTCAAAAGCTTAGTGAATATTCAAGCCAAATTACTTGGCGTATGAACCACTCTGTTGAAAGCTTCGAAGAACATAACAATGAAGTTCAGCTATTCGGAAGTCATCAAAATCAAAATTTTGATGCTTGCTTTGATGCTTTACTTATTGCCAATGGTGCTCGTAGCCAATTACGTCCCAAAGCATGGGTAAAGGTTGACCAAGCCTACCCTTGGGGTGCGGCGTGGAGTATTGTGCCTGAATGCCAAGTTCTCGATTCTGAAATTTTGCATCAATTTTATGATCGCTCGAAAATTATGATGGGAATTCTTCCTACAGGAGCCATTCCAACAGAACCTCAACAACGCCTTTCAAGTGTTTTTTGGAGTTTACCTACACCACAACTACAAAGCTTTTTACAAGATGAGCAGGCTAAACAAGCTTGGTTAAAGCAAGTCTCTGAGCGTTGGCCCAAAGTTGCAGAATGGCTGAAAGAAATTTTGTATAACAGTCAAACTCAGCCCAAATGGTTATCTGCAAACTACCGTGATGTCGTTATGACTCAATTTGGTCAAGGTCGAATTGGGGTCATTGGCGATGCAGCTCATGCAATGAGTCCACAGTTAGGTCAAGGTGCAAATATGGCATTATTGGATGCTTGGGCTTTCTCTCAATCATTGCAACATGCTCAAAAGAACCAGAATATTGACTGGTCCTTGCTCTGGCAGCACTACCACCAGCTTCGCCGTTCATCCACCCAGTTTTATCAATTTCTTAGTCGCTTATTAACACCACTTTATCAATCTGATCATTGGTGGGCTGGAGGTTTAAGAGATTTAGTTTTTCCGTGGATGTATCAAATCCCTTATTTTCGAAAAGAAATGGCAATTACGATTTCAGGCTTAAAGATTGGTCCATTCCAGCAACTTGACTATGATCAGGTAGCTCAATTACCTAAAGAAAACAGTGTTTTTAATTTAAAAAGCGAATCTCTGTCTGACTATTAACCCCACCAAATAATAGTGATAACACATGAAAATCAGCCATCTTGATCATCTTGTTTTAACTGTCTCAAATATTGAATCTACCTGTCATTTCTATCAAACCGTATTGGGGTTTGAAATCATCACGTTTAAAGATGATAGGAAGGCTCTAAAGTTTGGAAATCAAAAGATAAATTTACACCAGCAAGGCAACGAGTTTGAACCGAAGGCATTACAGCCGACTCCCGGATCTGCCGACTTGTGTTTTATTTCAGACACTCCCATTTCAGAAGTGGTTGCGCATCTTAATCAGTTAAATATTCAAATTGAAGAAGGTCCGATTGAACGTACTGGTGCAATGCATCCTATTCTTTCAGTTTATATTCGCGATCCAGACCAAAATTTGATTGAGATTTCAAATATCCTCACGCCTTAGTCATTTGAATAGGATACAGATTGGTAAGTGTTACAAGCTATTCATTACGCTAGCAAAGACAAAAAGGACAAAGAATTTTTCCGCAAAGCGACGTTGATGCCGTACACTATACAAGCTATTTTTTAGCATCTGACTTAAATCAATTTATAGTTCATATTTCTTTGGTGATTCCTCATGAATAACACGCAATGGCTCGATGAAGTAAAATTTAACGAACAAGGTCTTATCCCTGCCATTGCTCAACATCATCAAACCGGACGCATTTTGATGGTGGCGTGGATGAACCGTGAATCACTTGCACTTACAGCAGAAAAAAATCAGGCGGTGTATTTCTCTCGCTCTCGCCAAAAACTTTGGCACAAGGGTGAAGAATCAGGTCATTTCCAAACGGTTTATGAAATTCGTTTAGACTGCGACGGCGATGTAATTATATTACAAGTTGAGCAACACGGCGGTATTGCATGCCATACAGGTCGTGAGTCTTGTTTCTACCGTAAACTCACCCCACAGGGCTGGGAAATTGTCGACGCACAATTAAAAGATCCTACTGCAATTTATGGCGATAAAGCCAAAACTGAAAGCCACGATCATGCTCACATGACAGAACAAGTGGATGTACTTGCTCACTTAGGGCAATTGATGCAAGAGCGTAAGCAAGCTGAAGCAGATACTTCATATGTTGCAAGCCTTTATAAAAAAGGCATCAATAAAATCTTGGAAAAAGTCGGTGAAGAAAGCGTAGAAACTATTATTGCTGCCAAAGACTACGCTGCTCAAAATACAGAAAGTAATTTAAATGACTTGATTTATGAAACTGCCGATTTGTGGTTCCATAGCATTGTCATGTTGGGTTATTTCGATCTTAATCCACAACTTATTATTGACGAATTAGCTCGTCGTCAGGGTTTATCTGGTTTAGTTGAAAAAGCTAACCGCAACAAGGTTTAAAATCACTCAGTGTCGAATATCGAAAAACCTAAAGCCACCTATGAGCAAGCAATTGCTATAGATAACGCACGTCTTGGGCAATCATTTAAAGTGATTGCCTATGCGGGTACAGGTAAAACTACTACCTTACAAATGATTAGTGATGCCATGCCTGAACGGCGCGGTATGTATCTAGCATTTAACAAGGCAATTGCAGGCGAAGCACAAAACAAATTTCATCGTAATGTAGATTGTCGTACTTTTCACTCCCTCGCTTTTCGCAGTGTGCCACGAGGTGTGACTGATAAATTACGCTTACCTCGCTTAAGCCCAAGTTTTATTGCAAAAGAATATCGACTAGAACCAATTACCTTACGACGCATGATGGGTGGACGTTATGAAAAATACGTCTTAATGCCAAGCCGCCTTGCAAGCCTTGTCGCCAATGCTGTCAGCTATTTCTGTTCAACCAGTTCTCAATATCCAGCGCCTCGACATATTCAGGCACCCAATTGGTTACATCCAGATGATATTACTGAGCTACAAACTCACCTTTACCCTGCTGTAGAGCGCCGTTGGTTAGAGTCCATCGACCCAAATCATCAGGCAGGAATAGGTCACGATATTTACCTCAAACTTTGGGCTTTGTCTGAACCTAACATTCCAGCCGATTATGTACTATTCGATGAAGCACAAGACGCTGATCCTTTAATGCTGGGTATTTTACTTCGCCAAAAAACTACGCAGGTCATCTATGTAGGCGATGCACATCAGCAAATTTATGCATGGCGTGGTGCAATCAATGCGATGCAACAATTGCCCTTGCCAGAGTCTCGCCTCACCACTTCTTTTCGTTTTGGTGAAACGATTGCCGAAGTTGCCAATGCATTGCTGGGCGGATTAAATGAAACTGTTCCTCTGCTTGGTAATCCAAACCAGAAATCAAGTGTCGTAAATAAACCACATACCAAAATGCGTGATGCAATTTTGTGCCGTACCAATGCTCGGGCTATGGAACTTCTATTAGCAGGTTTAGTTCACGGTGATAAAGTGAGTTTGCAAGCTGATCATCAAAAACTAAACCGTTTTGTAGATGCTGCAAGCCTCTTAAAGCAAGGAAAACGGGTTACTGATGTGCCTGAATTAGCATGGTTCAATTCATGGCATGATGTCCATGAATACTGTGAAACCAATGAAGGTAGTGATATTAAACCATTGGTTAAACTGGTGGATGACCACGGGACTGACCCACTAAAAAAAGCGCTTGCAAAGATTACACCACTTGAGCAAGCTGACTATGTCATCTCTACAGCCCATAAAGCGAAAGGGCTAGAATGGAACCGCGTTCATATTGAAGATGACTATCAATTTAAAATTAATGGGTTAGAACACAAGATTACCGATGAAGAATTAAGATTACTGTACGTTGCCTGTACTCGTGCTAAAGTAAGTCTAAATATCCATCATCTTTATGATCTGATACAACAATTAAAACTAAGGGCGCCTTTAAGTCTTCGTCAGTCGGTTGGTTGAAGCGCTCATATTTAGGTGAGCCTATGAAACTTGAATCTGTCCAATTTAAACATATTGCTCTGTTTCACGACCTTAAAATACACTTTCACTATGAAAAACAGCCAATCACCTTAATTTTAGGTGAACAGGCAACTGGCAAAAGTATGTTGCTCAAACATACTTACCATGCTTTAACTTGGTTGCCCGCTCGTCTTAAAGATTTACGCAGTCCGGGAATTGTCACTCCCGATCAAGACATTACCCAGTCGCGTCTACAATCAAAAATTGAAGTGACCATTCAAGTTCCTTCAGAAATAGGTCATCTGCCAGAAAGTACCTCTGCTCAGCAGATAGATTCTTCGCTGTGTAGCTGGAAACTTTTTAAAACCCTAAATGCAAGTGGGATTGGAGTGAGCCAAGTTGAAACTCAGCAACTTGACCAAACCATGGCTCTTTATCAACAAGTCATAAAAAAAGATCCATTACAGGGGCTTCCCTTAATCGCTTACTACCCAGCCGAGCGATTTGTGAATGATATTAATCTGCTTAATAAAAATTTACCCGGCATTACTCAAGCCATTTCAGCCTATGATATTAGCCCACTACCGTTTACAACTTTTACACGCTTTTTTGAATGGCTACGAGAAATCAGTGATATCGAAAATGCTCAAGCCGCTCACCTCGTACAACGGATTAGGTCGAAACAATCAGATCAGCAAGATCAAACAGAATTATTAAATGAGCTTCAAAAAGAGTTATCAGGGCAACCTAAACAGCTTACTTCACCCAATCTCTACGCCCTCAAGAATGCATTAAATATAGTTCTGCCTGAGCTTAAAGATCTATATCTACAATATCAGCCTCGACTGCAACTTATGGTCGACTATGAAGATCAAACCTTACCTTTTCAGCAGCTTTCAAATACAACAAAAACCTGGATTGCTTTAGTAGGCGATATAGCCCGCCGACTCTGTTTACTCAATCCTTTGAGCTTAAACCCTTGTCTTGAGGGAGATGGCGTTTTACTCATTGACCAGATTGATGCACAGCTCGACTCAACACATTGCTCCGAAATCTTAAATCGGCTTCATCAAGCATTCCCACGCCTACAAATTATTGCAACAGGAAGTCGTGAAGAGCTACTTGAACATGCCTCGACCTATCAATGTCTAAAATTAGAGTCTGGTAAAATTAGCCATCTTGACCTAAATACGACCAAGCAACAGCTTGAACATATCTATACCTTACTTCAAAGAAGCGAACCTTTAACAGCATCTATAGAAGCACAGCCTCTGAGTTTAATAGACCCAACACCAGCACAGATTGAGGTTTTATTTCAGCAGATTCAGGGTTTAACTGAACAACAAAAAAATGAATTATTAAGGATGATTCATGCGGGAGATGCACCGGAAGAAAGCCCTTCGGTTTGAGTTTTATAATCAAAAAACCACATTCACAAAATATATGGTGGAGTACGGTTTTTTAGGCACTAAAATAACTAGATGTTGTTACTACATGTAATAACATCAGATTTTCAATGCTTTTTTAGTGTACAATAAATTTCATTTTGCGTTTTTATTCTTCAAGTTGCGCAATACAACTTGTTTCTCGCTTTATTTTCTAATTTGGTTGGGTTTTCGGAATAATAAGCTTTGGAACTCTCTTTGAATTCCTATCTATTCTGAAATTAAAATTTCACCTTTAGGTTTCGACCTAAATCACATATGGATACGAGTGTGCTACCGATAATTATCTTATTACCGTTAATATTAGGCACCACCCTTGTTTCATTGCTTCAACGGTTCTCGCGTGGAGTAACGGCTTTAGGGGCAATTGGAGTCAGTTTAACCAGTTTTGGTTTATTACTGACTCAAGCTAAAACTGTGCTTGGTGGTGCAAGCATTCAACAAAGCTGGGATTGGCTACCTCAATTAGGGATCAATCTGAGCTTCAGGCTCGATGCTCTTGGTTTATTATTCTCTTTACTTATTACCGGTATCGGTACACTCATTTATATATACGCCTATTATTATTTAGGCCCTAAAAATTCATTAAGTAAACTCTATACGTTACTCATGCTGTTTATGGCAGCAATGCTGGGTATTTCGCTCTCTAATAATCTTATTATTTTATTAGTCTTTTGGGAGCTCACCAGTATTTCATCTTTCTTGTTAGTGGGATATTGGAGTCACTATGAAGCTGCTCAACGTGGCTCTCGGATGGCACTCACAATTACAGGAATGGGCGGTTTAGCAATGCTAGGTGGATTTGTTCTATTAGGACAAATCACTGGGACCTATGAAATTAGCGAAATCATAGGCATGAAAGATGCGATCCAAGCTCATACTCTTTTTATTCCGATGTTATTGCTTATTTTGCTTGGCGCATTTACGAAGAGTGCTCAGTTTCCATTTCATTTTTGGTTACCTAATGCAATGGCAGCACCAACACCAGTGTCTGCTTACCTACACTCTGCGACCATGGTAAAAGCCGGGATTTTTCTACTTGCCCGCTTACTTCCAATTTTTATAGGCGCTGCGATTTATCATAATATCGTTACGTTTGTCGGCCTATTTACGCTCTGTATGGCAGCGTGTTTCGCCATTTTCAAAGAAGATTTAAAAGGACTGTTAGCCTATTCAACCATTAGTCATTTAGGGCTTATTGTTTGTTTACTCGGGATCGGTTCTCCTTTAGCAGTTGCTGCTGCTATTTTCCATATTATTAACCATGCAACATTTAAAGCAGCGCTGTTTATGCTTGCAGGGATTATTGATCATGAAACTGGCACACGTGATCTTCGAAAACTCAGTGGTATTTGGCAATTACTTCCTTTCACTGCCACACTCACCATGATTACCGCTGCCTCTATGGCAGGTGTACCACTTACCAACGGCTTTATTTCAAAAGAGATGTTCTTTACCGAGCTATTGGCGAATCTTTCAGGCTCAACAGTTATCTTTGCCAGCATCATTGCAACTCTGGCTGGGATCTTCGCAGTAAGTTATTCAATTCGCTTAGTGCATGGTGTGTTCTTTGACGGCCCAATTGGTAAACAAGTTCCAAATAAAGATGCACATGAACCACCAATGGGGATGCGTGCTCCAGCCATTCTTCTTGCTGTGCTTTGTATCTTGGTCGGCGTTCTGCCTTCGTTATTGGTAGAACCACTGGTCAATAGCGTAACTAGAGCAAGCTTGATGCAACCGGAATTTGCGGGTACACACCTTGCAATTTGGCATGGTTTCAATGCTCCTCTTGTGATGAGTATTATTGCTTTGATTGGCGGTACGCTGTTCTACTTTGCCTTAGCAAAAGACGGCATGATTCGTAAAATTGACCTTGACCCACGTCTAGGCAAATTACAAGGCCGCATCTTATTTGATTTATTTTTAAAACATCTGCTGCTTACAAGTCGAAAAATCAAACAAAAAACTGAAAATGGTTCATTGCAAAGTTATTTGTTCTGGATCATTGCCTTTAGCGTCATCATGGTCACTATGCCTTTACTCAATCAAGGACTGAGCACAGGTACACGTGAACTCACCCATGCTCCATGGATTGCTGTGGTTCTTTGGCTGACGTTGTTCTCAGGCTGTTGGATGATGCTCTGGTTCCACCATGAGCGTATTAAAGCAGTACTTATTAGTGGTGCAATTGGTCTAGTGGTAACGATGGTCTTCGTCACCATGTCAGCACCAGATTTAGCGCTGACTCAAATTACAGTAGACGTTGTAACGACTGTTCTTTTATTAATGAGCTTATCTTTACTTCCACAGCTCACGCCGTATGAATCTCGTCGTTCTAGACGTTTGAGAGATGCTGGCTTAGCAATTATTGGAGGTTTAGGAATTGGCTGGATTACGTGGCTCATTTTAACCCGTGATCATAATTCAATTTCTTGGTTCTTTGCCCAACAGTCTTTACCACTTGGTGGTGGCTCAAATATTGTAAATGTCATTTTAGTTGACTTCCGTGGCTTCGATACCTTCGGTGAAATTACGGTATTAGGAATCGCTGCGATTGGTGCACTATGTTTAATGGATGGTATGCGTGTACACGGCACCACCATGACGCAAGGTCTCACCTATCGTTTCAATCCATCTCCGCTTATGTTCCGTATTACGGCCTCTTGGGTATTACCTCTAGCGCTTGTCGTCAGTGTTTATATCTTTTTGCGAGGACATAACTATCCAGGCGGTGGCTTCATTGCAGGTCTAATTACCTCAATGGCGCTAATCATTCAATATATTGCACTAGGTCAAGATCAAGCAGAACAGCTGTTAAAAGCGAAGTCTGGCCGCCTTTACGAAGTCTGGATTGGCACAGGATTAACGATTGCAGGCCTGACTGGTATAGCAGCATGGTTCTGGTTACGTCCGTTCCTCACGAGTGCTCATGTCTATGTTGAATTACCAATTCTAGGAAAACTACATCTAGCTTCAGCTGCAAGTTTTGACTTGGGTGTTTATATCACCGTTGTAGGCGCGACAATGTTGCTCATCTCTGTATTAGGCGACTCTCGTCATTCGAGTATGTCCGGTCCTGTACCACATCGGGAGGAATCATCATGATCAGTTTAGAATTCTTACTGGCTTCTGCTATTGGTTTACTTGTTGCCACAGGTATTTATCTGATTTTACGTGCTCGTACTTTCCCTGTTGTGCTCGGATTGGCTGTAATCGGTTATGCAGTAAACCTATTTTTATTTGCTATGGGTCGATTACAAATCAGCTCACCAGCAATTTTAACTGAAACCACAAAAATAACCGATCCACTTCCTCAAGCATTGGTGTTAACCGCCATCGTGATCGGTTTTGCAACTACAGCGTTTATTGTACAACTTGCGCTACGTAGCCGTTATGAATCAGGTAGTGATCATGTTGATGCTAAAGAAGATGCTTCCCCAACATACGACCCACGTGAGGATGAGCCGTGATGTTTGATTTTTTATCTTTTTGGCAACAACACACACCTATTTTTAGCATTCTCATCCCAGCGTTTACTGCTTTTATCTTATTACTGTTAGGTAACCCAGGGGCAGGTGCTTTAAAAGATGACTGGCGCCAACCTTGGCGTCGTGGCATTAGTCTTGTCTCAGCAATTGCCGGATTAATTACCGCTATTGTTTATCTTAGTTACGCCAGCACTGGCCAGATTACTGTTTACCAATTAAGTGAATGGTCCGCGCCATTTGGTATTGTGCTTGTACTCGATCGCCTTTCAGCTTTTATGCTAGCACTAACTTACGCATTAGCAGTACCAGTTTTATGGTATGCAAGTGATAACTGGGATACCCGTGGTCGCTATTTCCATGCCATGGTACATTTTCTATTAATGGGGATCTGTGGAGCATTTCTAACAGGTGACTTATTTAACCTTTTCGTCTTTTTTGAAATCCTGTTGATGGCTTCGTATGTATTGCTCTTACATGGACAAGGCAAACCTCGTTTTCAGCTTGGCGTTCACTATGTCATTATCAATCTTTTAGCCTCTGCCCTCTTCTTAATTGGGCTTGGTATGATTTATGGCAGTGTGGGTAGCCTCAACATGGCGGATGTCTCACGTCTTATACCGACACTTGAAGCAGATCAACATAAATTAGCAGTCGCTGGTTCCTTACTTCTCTTTGTTGTTTTCGGTATTAAAGCAGCAATGCTTCCTGTTGGTTTTTGGCTACCAAAAACCTATGCTGTTGCAAGTACGCCTGTAGCTGCAATTTTCACCATTATGACCAAAGTCGGGATCTATTCTATTTTACGTGTAAATGGAACAGTATTTGACGATGCGCTTAGTCAAGAAATCTTAAAAAGCTGGTTATTGCCTATTGGCTTAATTACTTCTCTTTATGGGGTGATTGCAGCAATTGGAGCAGATCGTTTACGTCGATTTGTCGGCTTTATGGTCCTTTCTTCAATTGGTACCTTGCTTACAGCAATTGCCATGTCTAATACGCAGGCATGGTCTGGGGCTTTATATTACTTAGTGCACAGTACATTGATTGGTGCAGCTTTTTATCTATTTTGTGGATGGATCACTTCACAACGTGGAGATTTTAAAGATCATTTGAAAGTTGCCCCAAGAATCAAACAAGAAAAAGCGGCGATGCTGACTTATTTCTTGATTGCTATGATGCTCGCAGGTTTACCACCTTTTAGTGGTTTTCTTGGAAAAGTATTCATTTTACAAGCGACAGTTGAAGCTAGTTATCAAGGCTGGATTATTGGTGTTGTGCTTGTGGTGAGCCTATTAAGTATTATTGCTCTCACACGTGTTGGTTTTATCTTATTCTGGCGCGCTACTCCTCCAGAAGAAGATCCAATCCAGCCAGCTTATATTCTTTATCGTGCTTTGCCGGAACGCGCACCGCCACGTAACGATCAAGTCATTTATCTATTACTGGCTGGTTTAATCGCTTATGTTGTTTTTGCTGCACCCATTCAGCATTACACATTAAGCACCGCACAACAAATTCAGGACCATGCGCTTTACCAACACTCTATTCTTAAAGTAGATCAAAACGGCGAAGTCATCAGTGTGCAGCCATATGACCCAGCTTACTTACCGGAAACTAAGTACGGTGGTGAAGTTGAAGATCATAATGCTTATCTTGTTCCAGATATTATTTCGAAAGATACGTTCAATGGCGAACATATTTCTGAATATAAACAACGACAAATTCAGCAACAGGACAAACTCCAAACGCCTACCATTGTTGATGAAAGTCAATTGAAACCTATGGAGCCATAACAATGCAGTTATCTCATTTGCTTGAACGCTGGTTTCCACATCCATTTGTTTCGGTTCTCATCGTTTTATTCTGGTTGATGCTGGCGCATAGTCTTGATGCGAGTGATCTTTTGACTGCGATGCTTTTGGGCTTAATCATCCCTCGTTTAGTCAAACCGTTTATTACACGCACACCGCATATTCACTGGAAACCTGCGGTTAAACTATGTTTTGTGGTTCTTTGGGATATTATTATTTCTAACTTTAAGGTCGCAAAACTTGTTTTGGGGCCTACTAAAAAATTACACCCTAAATGGTATCGCGTACCTTTAGAGACAGAACATGAGCAGGTCAACACCTTACTGGCAATGATCATTACCACAACACCAGGTACGGTTTCTGCAGGTATCGATCAGGAACGTGGGGATATTCTGGTTCATGCGTTGAGCACAGATAATACCGAATCTGATATTCAAGACATCAAACAACGTTATGAAATTCCTCTTATGGAAATTTTTGATGTGAAAAGTAAAACGGAGGCAAGTGCATGACAATCCTACCCTATGCTCTAGGTATTAGCTTGATTGCCATTACAATCTCGATGCTACTTTGCCTTTTCAGACTAGTTATGGGGCCTTCAATTGTAGACCGCCTTTTAGCGCTCGATACACTTTTCCTCAATGCAACTTGCCTCATTGTTGTGTTAGGCATTTATTGGATGACGACTTCTCTATTTGAAGGAGCACTATTGGTTGCAATGTTAGGTTTCGTATCTACAGCCGCCTTAGCACGCTACTTCACAACCGGTCATGTTATCGATTAAGGAGAGGTGAAATGCAATTTACAATGGAAATTATTGTTTCGGTCTTTCTGGTTTTTGGCGCCTTCTTCATGTTAGTTGGCTCAATCGGTATGGTCCGTTTACCCGACTTATTCATGCGCTTACATGCGCCAACTAAGTCGAGTACGCTCGGCTTAGGAAGCTTCCTGATTGCTTCCATGATCTTTTTTGCTTTCCAAGGTCGTTTCGGTTTTGCCGAGCTACTCATTACCCTTTTAGCTTTCATTACCGCACCAGTTTCGGCTAATTTGATTGCTCAAGCTGCGCTACATTTACGTTTACGCTCATTGAGTGGTGAAGTACCTGAAGCCATTGAACGCCCACTCCCTTGGGACCGTTACAAAATTGGTCAACGCTTTTCACAAAACAAACCGCCAATGGAACCTCCTAAAGAATAAGAAATTGAATCAATAAAAAAGCCCCCCGAAGGTGGCTTTTTTTATTTTTGAGTTTTAATTACTCTTGGTCATCTGACTTACGTTCTGGTAAATCTTGTACCGCTTTTTCGATTAGACCAAACATATAGTTACCATATGCATTCGTCTTATCGTAATGGAAACGTAAGCGAGGCGTAATACGAGTCTTAATGCGACGGCTTAATTCATGACGCAAGAAACCAGAAGCTTTATTTAATACATCTAAAGTTTCTTTATTTGCTGCTTCACTTTGCTCATCGCCGAGTTCACGTCCCATAACGGTGACATAAACTTCAGCATAACCCATATCCGCACTGACTTTCACCGCAGAGATGGTCACTAGACCACCTAAGCGAGGATCTTTAAGCTCTTGACGGATTAGCTCAGACAACTCACGTTGTACTGAATCCGCCATGCGCTTTAAGCGTTGGCTACCCGCCATTAAAGACTCCGTTTAATCAATTGAACATCATACACTTCGATCTTATCTTGTGGTTTGATGTCTTTATAACCTTTCACTGCAAGGCCACATTCCATACCAGCACGAACTTCATCAACAACGTCTTTATAACGACGAAGAGATTCAAGCTCACCTTGGAAAATTACAACATCATCACGTAATACGCGAATCGGTTTATTACGATGTAATGTGCCTTCAAGTACCATACAGCCTGCTGCTGCACCAAACTTACTTGAGTGGAATACTTCACGTACTTCCGCAACACCCAAGATTGTTTCACGATGTTCAGGAGCAAGTTTACCGCTCATGGCATCTTTCACATCATCAATTAATTCATAGATGATGCTGTAGTAACGAATATCTATACCGTCTTGGTCACTTCGTTGACGAGCAGTCGTATCGGCACGGACGTTAAAGCCTAACAATACAGCTTCTGAAGATTCAGCAAGAATTACATCAGACTCAGTAATCGCACCAACACCTGAGCTAATTACACGAACTTTTACTTCGTCAGTAGATAATTCATGTAGAGCAGCATTCAATGCTTCTAAAGTACCACGTACGTCTGTTTTCAAAACAACGTTCACTGTAGGAACATCTTTTTTGCCCATTGACGACATGATATTTTCAAGGCGCATAGCACTTTGACGATCAATACGTTTTTGACGCTCACGGTCAGCACGAGCATCGGCAACTTCACGCGCTTTCTTCTCGTCATTTACAACAAGAACTTCATCACCTGCCATTGGAGCATCTGGAAGACCCAGAATTTCTACAGGAATAGATGGGCCTGCTGATTTAATCGGCTTACCGTTTTCATCAGACATTGCACGGACACGACCATAAGATGAACCTGCAAGAACAAGGTCACCAATGTTTAATGTACCGTTTTGAACAAGAATCGAAGTTACTGCACCACGGCCTTTATCTACACGTGCTTCAATAACAACACCTTGCGCAGCACCTTCAGCAGATGCTTTTAATTCCATCAATTCTGATTGAATAAGAATTAAATCAAGGAGTTCATCAATACCTTGTCCGCTGTGTGCAGAAACTTTAGCAATCGGAACATCACCACCCCATTCTTCTGGAACGATTTGTTTCGTTGTTAATTCATTTAACACACGGTCTGGATCAGCAGATTCTTTATCCATTTTGTTGATCGCAACAATAATTGGAGTACCTGCTGCACGAGCATGGTCAATTGCTTCTGCAGTTTGTGGCATTACACCATCATCTGCAGCAACAACTAATACAACGATATCTGTTGCTTTAGCACCACGTGCACGCATTGAAGTAAATGCCGCATGTCCTGGTGTATCAAGGAATGTAATAATTCCTTTGTCTGTTTCAACGTGATATGCACCAATATGCTGGGTAATACCACCTGCTTCTCCAGCCGCCACTTTCGAACGACGGATACGGTCAAGCAATGATGTTTTACCATGGTCAACGTGACCCATAATGGTAACAACTGGCGGACGAGTTGTTTGCTCACCACGAGCTTCTTCAGCTGCTTCAAGCAAGTTATCTTCCGCTTGTGTATCAGAAACTAAAACAGGGTTGTGGCCCATTTCTTCTACAACAAGTGCCGCTGTGTCTTGATCAATAGCTTGATCTTGATTAACCAATTCACCCATTTTCATAAGTGTTTTGATAACTTCACGTACTTTAATCGCCATTTTTTGAGCAAGATCGGCAACAACAATGCTTGAACCGATTTCTACATCATAAACTTGCTTTTTAACTGGCTTTTCAAATCCATGCTTATTCGCTTGGCTTGATTTTAAACCACGTTTGTTATGGTTAACAAAGCTTTGTTCTTCTTGACCACGACGACCACCTTTCTTCCCAGCACGTGGGTTAGTGGTTGCGCCACCGCGTTTAATTTCACGGTCTTCTTGCTTAAATGAATCTTCATAAGCTTGGCCAACTAGACCAGAAGCAAGTGGAGAATCATCAATAACACGAATTGTCGTAGTAGCATCGTCATTTGAATACTTAGACGCCATTTTGCGCATTTGTTCAAGTGTACGTTGCTGAGCTTCTTCAGCCGCTTTACGACGTGCAGCTTCTTCAGTTGCTTTTAACTGAGCTGACTGCTCTTCACGAGCTCTTTTCTGTTCTGGAGTTTCAGCTGGTTTTGGCGCAGGTTTTACTGTACCGCCACCACGCTTTTTCACTACAACAGCAGCTTTTGGAGCTGTCTGTGCAGCACTATCTTGTTGATGAGCAGCACGCATCGCATCTAAAGTTGCTTTAGCTTTTTGCTCTGTTTGAAGACGCGCTTTTTGCTCGGCAGTTTCACGCGTTTGCTGTTCTACACGTGCTTTCGCTTCTGCTTCTGCACGTGCTTTAGCTTCGGCTGCAATTTGTTCAGGGTTTGGTTTAGCAAAAACCTGTTTTTTACGTACTTCTACGTTAATCGTTTTTGCTTTACCTGAAGTACTTGCAACTTTAGCGGTACTGGTTGTTTTACGTTTCAACGCAATTTTTCCTGTGTTACCACTTTCCTGACCATGAACTTTTTTCAAGTGATTGACCAAAGTATCCTGTTGTTCAGTGGTAATAATGTCGTCTGCTGTACGTTGAGGCAACCCTGCTTCACGAGCCTGTTCTAGGAGCTTCTCAACAGGACGTCCTACACTGAGAGCTAACTCTTTAATCGACTTGTCCGTCATATTTCATCTCCTAGTTAAACCATGATTCGCGAGCTTTCATGATCAATTGACCTGCTTTTTCATGACCAAGTCCTTCAATATCAGAGATATCGTCAGTAGCCTGATCTGCCAAATCGTCGACAGTAATAATACCGCGAGCGGCAAGCGAGTAAGCGATCTCAGAAGTCATGCCTTCCATAGTGAGAAGGTCTGCGCTCGGTTCTTGAATATTTTCTTGCTGTTTCAAAGCATCAGTAAGGGCTGCTTCTTTTGCACGACTTTGTAATAACTCAACCAATTCAGCATCAAGCTCAATTTCGTCAAAAGTCTCAGCAGGAACATAAGCAATCTCTTCTAAAGAAGTGAAGCCCATTTCCACCAATGCCATTGCTAAATCTTCTTCAATATCGAGACGTGATACAAACATGTCGAGATATTGCTGAGCTTCATTTTGCTGACGAGCACGATACTCTTCTTCAAGCATCATGTCGAGTTTGTAGCCAGTTAAATCAGAAGCTAAACGAACGTTTTGACCTTGAGAGCCAATCGCACGAGCTAATTGATCGCTGGTTGCAAAAATAATGTCGGCACTTCTTGCATCTTCATCAAGCACGATGCCTGAAACATCAGCTGGTTCTAATGCACTAGCAATGTATTGAGCCGGATCATCAGACCAGACCACTACATCAATACGTTCACCATTTAACTCTTGTTGTACAGCTTGAATACGCGTACCACGCATACCAATACATGCACCTACAGGGTCAATACGATGATCATTTGTTTTCACTGCAATTTTAGCACGAACACCCGGTTGACGTGCCGCTGCTTTAATTTCAATAATTTCTTCAGAAATTTCTGGAATTTCTTTTTTCATTAAAGCAATTAACATTTCAGGCTTAGCGCGTGATAACAATAACTGAGCGCCACGACCTTCACGGTTAACATTATATAAAATAGCGTTTACACGTTGTTTTGGACGAAGAATTTCTTTTGGAATCATCTCTTCGCGTGCAAGATAAGCTTCTGCATTGTCGCCTAAGTCGATAATGAAGCCATCTTTGGTTTGTTTTTTCACTTCACCGTAAATTAACTCACCAACTTTAGACTCGTATGCATCAGCAACTAAAGCACGCTCAGCTTCACGAATTTTTTGTACGATAACTTGTTTTGCAATTTGTGCAGCAATACGACCAAACTCAATAGATTCTACTTCGAGTTCACGCACGTCACCAATTGACCATTTAGCTGGATCAACGTCAGAAATTGCATCTTGGCAAGCTGGCATTTCGTGATCTTCATCTGCCACAACAGTCCATTGACGGAACGTACGGTAATCACCAGTTTTACGATCAATTTCTACACGAAGCTGAGCTTCTTCAGCATGCGTACCTTCGTAAAATCTTTTCTTCGTTGCAGCAACTAGAGCTTGTTCTAAAGCTTCGAAGATCGCTTCACGACTAACACCTTTTTCATTACTAACCGTTTCAACAACGGTAAGAATTTCGCGGCCCATAAGTCACCTACCGATTTCTTATAAAATTTAAATAAATTTAATCTTGATAGATCAAGTTTGCTTTATCGATATTGTTGCTGTCGATCACAAGCACATGCTTCCCATCAACTTCAACCTGAATTTCTTCATTTTCAAGGTCTACTGCGATAAGTTTTGCTTGAAATTTACGACGGTTTTCTACTGCTGCAATTAAACGCAAAGCAATTTGTTGTCCGATGTAGCCTTGTAACTGTTCTAGTTGAAAAAATGGACGGTCCCAACCTGGTGAAGAAACTTCTAATGAATACTCACCTGAGATTGGATCATGAACATCCAACATTGCGCCAACTTGTTGTGTTACACGCACACAATCTTGTACACCAATACCACGGCCTAGTTCTACTTCACCATCTTCATTAATTACAGGCTCAGCATCTTCACTTACCGCTTTATCGATATAAATACGCAATAATGAACGTTTACCTTGTGGGAGAAACTCGATCCCCCAAAGGTCGACACCACATGCTTCCACTGCAGGAACAATTAAGTCATGCAATGCTTGGGATTTATTTGATAATTTCATTTACTCTCGTCATTCTCGTGCGATTCAATCGGTTGTTTTAACCGACACAGACCTACTATAGTGAAGCATGACTATTTGACCAATTGATGTCGACACTACACGATAGCGATACGATAACCAATAAAAAAGGGCGTTAATCGCCCCTATTTAGCACAGAAAACAATAGTCCACTGTGCAAAAAGGCCCACCTGTCTGTGAGCCTCTTTTAAGAAACTTGGTAGCGGGAGCTGGATTTGAACCAACGACCTTCGGGTTATGAGCCCGACGAGCTACCAGACTGCTCCATCCCGCATCAACGTGCAAAAATTATATACAAATATCGAAAAAAGTCAATGTAAACTTATCTAATATTCGCTTGATTAAGTTGCACCTTAATCAAATTGGTAGCGGGAGCTGGATTTGAACCAACGACCTTCGGGTTATGAGCCCGACGAGCTACCAGACTGCTCCATCCCGCATCAACGTGCAAAAATTATATACAAATATCGAAAAAAGTCAATGTAAACTTATCTAATATTCGCTTGATTAAGTTGCACCTTAATCAAATTGGTAGCGGGAGCTGGATTTGAACCAACGACCTTCGGGTTATGAGCCCGACGAGCTACCAGACTGCTCCATCCCGCATCAAAAAACTGCTTGCACTCAACTTTCTGGTTCAAAGTTGGTGCGGAAGGGGGGACTTGACCCCCCACGCCCGAAGGCACTACCACCTCAAGGTAGCGTGTCTACCAATTCCACCACCACCGCAGCTTGTGGGACGCATTCTAGTCCTTCCCACTGCAAAAGGAAAGCCCTATTTCGAATTATTGACTCGATTTTGGTGCATTTGGTGAAGTTTCAGGCGATGTCGTTTGAACTGGCGCTGTAGTTTGTACAGTTTTCAAACTATATGCATCAGTAGTCTGTTTTTTCGCAAAAACAGCTAGAGTTAAACTCGTCACAAAAAACAACGCTGTTAAGATAGCAGTAAGTCGAGTAAGGAAGTTACCTGAACCTGATGCACCGAATACAGTTGCTGCTCCGCCACCGCCGAAAGAAGCACCGGCATCAGCACCTTTACCGTGTTGCACTAGAATCAAGGCAATCATCAGTACCGCTAAAATAATATGTACGATCAGTACAAAAGAGTGCATACCCTATCCTCGTTATTTACTTTGTGCAAAGGCTTGTACGATTTGATAAAAAGATGCTGCATTTAATGAAGCACCGCCTACCAACGCACCATTAATATCTGGACATGCCGCCAATTCAACTGCATTTTCAGCTTTTACACTACCGCCATATAAAATCGCAATGTCTGAACCCGCTGAGGTAATCTGACTTAAACCTTCACGAATCTTAGCATGCATTGCCTGTGCATCTTGTGGAGAAGCAGTTTTACCTGTCCCAATTGCCCAGATTGGCTCATAAGCAATTACAATTTGCTTTTGCCACTGCTCAACAGTTACTACAGGAGCAATATCACAAATTTGTTGCAATACAACTTGCTCTGCCAAACCTTGTTCACGTTGTTCGAGGCTTTCACCAACACAATAAATGACAGTCAAGCCCGCATTTAATGCATTTTGGAGTTTAGCTTTCAAAATTTCAACGTTGTCGCCAAAAATATCACGGCGCTCAGAATGCCCAACCAGTACAAAATTAATTTGGCTATCTTTTAATAGTTCTGCGCTGACTTCGCCAGTATAAGCGCCAGTACCCGCTACACGTGATACATCTTGTGCAACTGTATATACTGTTCTTGCAGCATCTTGCAATTGTGTTTGTACCATTGCAAGCGCAATAGAAACTGGAGCAACCCCTACATGACAGCTTTCATCTGCAATTTGGTTTTGTTGCAATAGTTGTTTAAATTCTTCTATAAGTTGTTTGGCATTGGCACGCATTGGGTTCATTTTCCAGTTGCCAACTACCCAAGGCGTAATCGTCGAACCCGACATACGGCTCACCTTTCATCAAAAATGCAGCACATTCTACACGCATTTATACAAATTTCAGATACTTTTCTTTAACGGCTTTGCCCATATCTTTTCTACTAATTGAAAACAGTTATAAAACTTTATCGAGTCTAAAGAATCGTCTTTCAAAAATTAATGAATAAAAACTTCGACTAGTTCAAGCTTTGGCGAGTGGATCAAGACCAGAGCATCATTTTCTCAGGTAGTAATTTTAGATAACAAAAGTATAATTTTTTATATACCAATTATAAACATATGAGCACAGGTAGGCAGATGTCAGTCATACATACATCTCCAAAATTTTCGGGGTTTTTTCGACGATTAGTCGAAGAAAAACATGTGTCGGCAGCGACCATGCAAACAGCATTAGATGCAGCAAAGAGAGCTAAACGGGATACAGTTGCGTACCTGATTGAAGAGGTTCATCTCTCCCCTTCTTTATTAGCTGAAACAATTTCTATTGAATTTGCTGAACCATATTTTGATCTGGATGTTTACGATACAAGCCAAATTCCCAAAGATTTGGTCGATCAGAAACTGGTTTTAAAACATCGGGTCTTACCTCTCATACAAAGAGGACAGATTTTATATGTCGCAACCAGCAACCCGAGTAATATTGAAGCGATTGATGCCATTCGCTTTAATAGTAAGCTCATGGTTGAACCAGTTATTGTCGAGCACCATAAGCTTGAGAAAATTCTGGCGCAGCAATTTACAGAAGAAAGTAGCTTCGAATTTAGTGATGAAGAGTTTGATCTTGATGTAGACCTTGAAGCTCCCCCCTCACAAGAGGATGAGGAAGAAACGCCTCAAGGCGATGAAGCACCTATTGTTAAATATATTAATAAATTACTCATCGATGCAATTCGTATGGGGGCTTCAGACTTACATTTTGAACCATACGAGAAATCATATCGGGTCCGTTACCGAGTCGATGGCGTGTTGCGTCAGATTGCAAATCCACCTTTGCAATTGGCTAACCGTTTGGCTTCACGTTTAAAAGTCATGTCTCAAATGGATATTTCCGAAAAACGAGTGCCTCAAGACGGTCGTATCAAGCTTAAGTTATCAAAAACTAAAGCAATTGATTTTCGTGTGAACTCACTTCCAACCCTGTTTGGTGAAAAACTGGTTCTGCGTATTCTCGATCCTTCTAGCGCAATGCTCGGAATTGATGCTTTAGGATATGAAGAAGATCAGAAAGCTCTTTTTTTAGAAGCACTCGATAAACCACAAGGTATGCTTTTAATTACAGGTCCTACCGGTTCTGGTAAAACGGTATCTTTATATACTGGCTTAAATATTTTAAATACTGAAAGTTCGAATATTTCCACCGCCGAAGATCCAGTTGAAATTAACCTTGAAGGAATTAATCAGGTTAACGTCAACCCAAAAGTAGGTCTGACTTTTTCTGCTGCACTTAAATCATTTTTACGTCAAGACCCTGACATTATTATGGTCGGTGAGATTCGTGACTTAGAAACGGCTGAAATTGCGATTAAAGCTGCACAAACCGGTCACATGGTAATGTCCACACTGCATACCAATAGTGCGCCAGAAACACTTACTCGCCTACGTAATATGGGTGTTCCATCCTTTAATATCGCAACGTCTGTCAATCTGGTGATTGCTCAACGTTTGGCGCGTCGGTTATGCCCACAGTGTAAAACACCTGCCGACATTCCTAAACAGAGCCTATTAGAAATGGGCTTTACCGACCAAGATTTAACCCATCCCGATTTTCAAGTTTTTCAACCTGTAGGTTGTACTGAGTGTCGTGAAGGCTACAAAGGTCGAGTAGGTATTTACGAGGTGATGAAAGTTACACCTGAAATTTCCAAGATTATTATGGAAGATGGCAATGCTTTAGAAATCGCTGCTGCTTCTGAAAAACTGGGGTTTAATAATCTGCGTCGTTCAGGGTTAAAGAAAGTCATGCAAGGTGTTACTTCCTTACAAGAAGTCAACCGCGTGACCAGTGAATAAAAGACAATTTAAAATAAGGATAATTCATGACTGTCAAAAAGGCACAAATGATGCCGACTTTTGCTTATGAAGGGGTTGACCGTAAGGGCGTAAAAATTAAGGGAGAACTTCCAGCTAAGAATATGGCCTTAGCCAAAGTCACCCTACGCAAACAAGGTGTAACTGTCCGTAATATTCGGGAAAAGCGTAAAAATATTCTTGAGGGTTTGTTCAAGAAGAAAGTATCAACGCTCGATATCACGATTTTCACGCGACAACTTGCAACCATGATGAAAGCTGGTGTCCCACTGGTACAAGGCTTTGAAATTGTAGCGGAGGGTCTAGAAAACCCAGCCATGCGCGAGGTGGTACTCGGGATTAAAGGTGAAGTTGAAGGTGGTAGTACCTTTGCTTCAGCTTTAAGGAAGTATCCTCAACACTTCGATAACTTGTTTTGTTCTCTTGTAGAGTCTGGTGAACAATCTGGTGCGCTTGAAACCATGTTGGACCGTGTGGCAATTTACAAAGAAAAAAGTGAATTACTTAAGCAGAAAATTAAGAAGGCTATGAAATATCCAGCAACGGTTATTGTAGTTGCTGTGGTTGTTACCATTATTTTGATGGTTAAAGTAGTTCCTGTTTTCCAAGACCTGTTTTCTTCTTTTGGTGCAGATTTACCTGCATTCACCCAAATGGTCGTGAATATGTCGAAATGGATGCAGGAATACTGGTTCATTATGATTATTGTGATTGGAGCAGTGATTGCTGCCTTTCTGGAAGCCAAGAAGCGCAGTAAAAAATTCCGTGATGGATTAGATAAACTTACACTGAAACTACCTATCTTTGGTGATCTGGTTTATAAGGCAATTATTGCCCGTTATAGCCGTACTTTAGCCACCACGTTTGCCGCTGGTGTTCCGCTCATTGATGCGCTTGAGTCAACGGCTGGGGCAACCAACAATGTCATTTATGAAGAAGCCGTCATGAAAATTCGTGAAGATGTAGCTACAGGCCAACAACTTCAATTTGCAATGCGTGTTTCAAATCGTTTTCCATCTATGGCTATACAAATGGTCGCAATTGGTGAAGAATCTGGTGCACTAGACAGCATGCTCGATAAAGTTGCCACTTATTATGAAAATGAAGTTGATAATGCCGTTGATGGTTTAACTTCAATGATGGAACCTTTAATCATGGCAATTTTAGGGGTGCTCGTAGGCGGTCTAGTAATTGCTATGTATCTTCCAATTTTCCAAATGGGCTCAGTCATATAATGCAAGAAATTATTGCTTATTTTATTCAAAACTTAACTGCACTTTATATTGCAGTCGCACTATTGAGCCTATGTATTGGTAGCTTTTTGAATGTGGTAATTTATCGCACCCCCAAAATGATGGAACAAGATTGGCAGCAGGAATGTCAAATGTTGCTTAATCCCGAACTACCCATCATTGAGCATGAAAAGCTGACATTAAGTAAACCTGCTTCATCATGTCCTGCATGTCAGCAACCGATCCGTTGGTATCAAAATATTCCAGTTATAAGCTGGTTAATGTTAAGAGGAAAATGTGGCCATTGCCAACATCCTATTAGCATTCGTTATCCAGCGATTGAATTACTCACGATGCTATGTTCATTAGTAGTCGTCATGGTTTTTGGTCCAACCCTACAAATGCTTTGGGGGCTAGTGCTCACTTGGATTTTGATTGCTTTAACATTTATAGACTTTGATACTCAGCTACTACCTGACCGTTTCACCCTACCTTTGGCTGCTCTCGGCTTAGGTATTAATACCTTTAGTATTTACACCTCGCCGAACTCAGCCATTTGGGGATATTTAATCGGCTTTTTATGTCTTTGGATTGTGTATTACTTATTTAAAGTGATTACAGGCAAAGAAGGTATGGGTTATGGCGACTTTAAACTGCTTGCTGCCTTAGGTGCATGGATGGGGCCATTGATGCTGCCATTAATTGTGCTATTGTCATCTTTACTAGGTGCAATTATTGGCATCATTTTACTAAAATTACGTAATGATAATCAGCCCTTTGCGTTTGGGCCCTATATTGCCATTGCGGGTTGGGTTGCCTTTTTATGGGGTGACCAAATTATGAAAATTTATTTGGGAGGTTAAGATGGCTTTTATTCTGGGAGTCACAGGTGGTATTGGCAGTGGAAAATCTGCTGCAACACAATGGTTTGAATCCCAAGGAATCCAAGTCGTCGATGCCGATATTGTTGCTCGCGAAGTGGTTGAAAAAGGCCAACCTACCCTTCAAAAAATCCAACAAACTTTTGGAGATTGGGTACTTCAACCCGACGGCAATCTAGACCGCCGTGCACTACGTGAATATATTTTTCAAAACCCTGAAGCAAGACAAACGCTTGAGAAAATCACGCATCCAGCCATTCGCCAATCTATTATTCAACAGCTACAAAACCCAAAAAGTCCTTATGTGATTTTAGTTTCACCCCTACTTTTTGAAACCAACCAGCATGAATTGGTTAATCACACTTTATTAGTTGATGCGAGTGAAAAAACTCAAATTCAGCGTGCAAGCCAACGTGATGGGCAAAATCAAGAACAAATCCAGAAAATTATTGCAGCACAAATGCCACGCGAGCGTAAACGTGAACTTGCCAATGACATTGTGTTTAATGACGGATTACTCGAACATTTATATCAGCAATTAGAGCCTTTACATCAAAGCTATTTGAAGCGCGCCAACTAATCTTGCTTATTTTGCTGCTGAATCTTTTGTGCCAAGCTATCTTGTCGAAACCAGCGCCAAGGTTGTAAGGCACCGATTCCCATTCCCACCAAGCCCACAACAATTGATGGACTTAATGACTCACCAAGTAAAGGTACAGCTAAAATGGCAGCAATAAACGGCGCCAAAGTAACAATACTTCCCGTTTTAAAAGCACCAAGTCTTTGGATAGCCGCAACATAGGTTAATGTCGCAATAATCACGACAAACACACCATGGAAAATACCTTGTATCGCTAGATGAACAGGACTGACTTCCATGAAATGTTTAGGTAAGAATAAAGCATAGATGGGTAAGTAAATAATTGCAGACCAAATCGCAACACTTGCCATAGAGTGCCATGCGGAAAGTTTCCACTGTTTAAGTAATACAGTGAAAATGCCCCACCAAATCGCACTAATAAAAAGAAGTAAATCCCCCACGCCAAAAGCAGAAGCATTACCTTGCAACATCAACACACTCATGAGAGCCAAGGCAGTGATCATAATTGCCAGACTCACCCATGTATGCTTATCAAATGGTTGTCTAAATAAAATGTATGCTGCAATTGCAGTACAAATAGGAATACAACCATTTAAAAAAATGGCAGCATGTGCAGCGGGAGCATAGAGAAATGCGGTGTAGACGGTAAGACAATAAATGACTCCGCCAATGAGCGCCAAAATAACAGCGTGCTTACTCCATAAAAAAGCGAGATCTTTCTTATAGATCAAAATCGGCATCAAAATCAGGAAGGCGATAGCAAAGCGTAGTGCAGCAATGTCCCAAGCACTGATGTGCCATTGTGCATTTAAACGGGCAAAAAGTGTAAACCCGCCCCAAATGCACATGGTCACCAATACAAAAAAATAACCTTGCTTACGGGGAGACATATCAAGACTGCTTACAAACTAGAAAGGCAGCTAGATTATACCTCAGAACGCTGACGGCAAGCCTCATAAAGTGCCATACCTGTTGCCACACTCACATTTAGACTCTGTAAATTTCCAGACATCGGAATATAAACTTTATGATCACACTGTGCCTGTGTAATTGGGCGTAAACCCGTATCTTCGGCTCCCATCACGATCACGACTGGGCCAGAGAAATCACATTTTTGAATTGGCATTGCACTTTCATCAAGCATAGTGCCAATCACACGTGTATGAGTCGTCTCTTTGAGATGGGCTAATGTACGAGCCAAGTTTGTGACTTGAATAAATTTAACTTTTTCAGCTCCACCCGCTGCAACTTTACGAGCTGTTGGGGTTAAACTTGCCGAACGATCACGAGGTACAATCACTGCTTGCACGCCCATTGCAGCAGCGGTACGGATGCAAGCCCCTAAGTTATGCGGGTCTGTCACCTGATCTAATGCCAGCAATAAAGCATCTGGGGTTTCAGCCAAGATCTGATCTAGATCTTTTTCATTTAAAGTCGGATGCGGACGTACTGCTGCAACCACGCCTTGATGAAACGGTAGACCTGCAAGCTTTTCGAGACTATCACGGCTTGCTTTTTGTACACTAATTCCAAAAGGCTCTGCCAATTGCAAAATCTTTTGCAAACGCTGGTCATCCCGTCCTTTTAAAGTAAACAGGGTTAGCACACGTTCCGGTTCAAGCTCTAACAATGACTCCACTGAATGAACGCCATAATAATATTCCGGTTTTGCCATGCATGACCTCTAACAACGTTTGAGCAAAAAAATAAAAATCCTGCAAAGCCAACTTCACAGGATTTCTTTGGGCATAGTGTACCCGATTTGAATAGGAATTTCTTAGCCTTCTAAATGGCACACATAATCGAGTACTTCATCAGTTTCGATTTTAAAAAGACTATTACCAGGCACATAAAATGATTGGCCTGCACGGAACAACTCACTTTCATTACTGTCCGCAATTGTTACGCGGCATTCACCTGAAATAATTTCCATACGCTCAGGAACATGGGTTTCAAAAGTTAAAGCTTGCTCAGTCGGCAAAATAACACCTAGTGTTTTTTTTGTTCCATCTTCAAATTGCACGGTATGGCTGATACATGCTCCACCAAAATAAACGTTTGATTTTTTGATGACCGTTACATGATCAAATTGGGTTGAACTCATGCACACTCTCCAGATAATGCCGTATTTATATAAATTATGATGAATGTAGTTTAATTGTGCCTAAATAACTAATCAATCAGTTTTCATACGGATAGACTTGTAATTTCCACTGCTGTGCCTGAATTTTTTTGGCAAAAGCATAAGGTAAGTTAATCTCAATATTTCGACTATTCGACACAATTGCATCGTATCTGCAAACTTCGACCTGGTTTTCATCTAGGAGTACCCAACACACTCTCTGTGCTGTTGGATGGGCAACTGCTGTAGCAACTACCGGTGAACCGTCATTCATTCCTACATGAAAATTTTCGCTGTCGTTTTGCATTAACGCCAGATCATAAATTGGAAAATCGATAGCATCTGAATCGAATTGCTGGCTATCGTGTATAAGCACACTTTGTTTTAAAGTCGGCCAAATACAGTAGCGCAAATAATGCTGATCCATCACCCGATTATCCAGATAACGTCCGGTGGCAACATAATCCCTGATATGTGCTTCAATATTATGAAAAATCCCCGTACATCCACCCCACATTCCCGCCAAAATTAACTCGGTATGAGAATAATTATCTCGCATTAAGTGAAACCATTTATCACTCTTGAGCCAAGCATCGACAGCTGCTTTTTCGCGGTGCGAGACAATGGAGTCGGCATCACGTATCAGAAAACGCTTAATTGTCGGATCATCCATCACCAAAAAGCGCCAAAACAAACCCGATAGCTGTTTTTGAGAATCTGTAACCTGAATAACTTGCGCGCCCTTCTCTTTTAAACGCTGTTGCACCAGTACTGGCACAGTATCATCGACATAAAAGCGACACGTCCATTCAGGATAAATTTGTTTGGCTAACTGAATATTTAAAATAGAGGTTTCACAATAGCGAGGGTTTGCCCCAAACAATGAAAAAGCAATAATATTTTCTTGAGGATTTGCACTAAATGCTGGTGGTGCATGATTGGGAATTGCCAAAACAGGTTCGCTCTTCACTAATTCTTTTTTGGTTGCAATTGCCAAGCGTCCAAATTTGATTGTTTCTTCTTTTTTCTTTAAGTGATGACAAACTTCTGTGAGTCCATCATATAAGTTTGTATTTACGTTAGCTCCACTTGCTTGAATCGCTTGTAAATAATGTTGATAGGCATCGTTATAACGGCCTAAGCGTAATTCGGTATAAGCTAAATCTGATAAAGCACCAGCATGCTTGGGAACCAAATTAACAGCTTGTTTAACATGTTGATAAGCTTTGGCATAATCCCCTTGCGCAGCTGCTTGTTTAAATGCATTAAAATGCTGATTTAAAATTTTATTCATTTCTGCAGGATTGTTTTTTTTATGGCGGTTGATCATCCCTATTGGTGGTTTCGGTAAGCTTAATGTTTTTTTCATTGTAAATATCCGCAATCTTGCTGTTCTATAATTTCAGTTAGAATAATAGATCACTTGTAGCAAATTCAAAACTTCTCTATCTTTAACCCATAATTTGGCGCGTTGGATGCGTTTATGCTCACACATTTAACTTTAATTAATTTTGCATTAGCTGATCATTTGGCTATTGATATAGAACAAGGATTTAATGTTCTAACAGGCGAAACAGGTGCCGGAAAATCATTATTACTGGATGCACTCTCTGCCTGCCTAGGGGAACGTACAGATACAAATTATGTCCGTTATGGTTCGGACAAAGCGGATATTACCGCTGTTTTTACCTATCAAAATAATAGTCCTGAAGCAAAATGGCTCCAAGACCACGAACTAGATGATGATTCTGGGGAAATTCATTTACGTCGTGTTATTTTTGCAACTGGCCGTAGTAAAGCTTGGGTCAATGGACGCCCGAGCAGTCTATCTGAACTCAAAGAATTAGGTCGCTTGCTGGTTCAACTCTATAGTCAGCACAGCCAGCAGCAGCTGCTTGAACCGCCTTATCCAAAGCATTGGCTAGACCGTTATAACAATTTTTATGCTGAAGCAAATGATGTACGTGAAGCTTATAGCACATGGCAACGTACCATTCGTTTGCATCAAGCAGCCTTAGATGCACAAGCAACCCGCCTACAACGTATTGGTACTTTAGAGCATCAAATTGAAGAACTCGAAGAGGTCATTCAAACTGACTATAAAGAAATTGAGCAAGAGTTCGATCGCCTCAGTCATCATGAACATATCATGCAAGATTGTAGCTACAGCCTAAATGTGCTTGATGAAGCTGAGCAAAACATTACTCAAGAAATGTCTTCGATTATTCGTAGATTAGAATCCCACGCGGGCCGCAGCGAACAACTTTCCGAGATTTATAATTCTCTACTGAATGCTCAAAGTGAAATAGATGATGCAACGGCAAACTTGCGTCAATTTATTGATCGTCAAAGTTTTGATCCTGAACGAATGGAAGAACTAAATTCCAAGCTGGAAGTTTTCCACCGTCTGGCACGTAAATACCGCACTCAACCAGAAACACTTAAAGAAGAATATGAAGCTTGGCAAAGTGAGCTTGAGCAATTACATCAACTTGAAGATCCTGAGACATTGGCAGAACAAGTTGAAAAGTCGCATGAGGAGTTCTTAGAAAAAGCTCAGCATTTAGACAATATTCGTCGTGAAGCTGCCGCTCCTCTTGCGAAGCAATTAACTGAACAGGTTAAACCTTTAGCGCTGCCAGAGGCACATTTTGAGTTTAAGTTTGAACCATTAGAGCAACCTACCGCTGAAGGTTTGAGTTTTATTCAACTATTATTTACTGCCAATAAGGGTATTCCTCCTCAACCATTAGCACGAGTAGCCTCAGGTGGTGAACTTTCACGTATTGCGTTAGTTATGCAAGTCATGAACGCTGAAAAAACCGAAGCAGAAGTGTTAGTGTTTGATGAAATTGATGTCGGGATTAGTGGTGGTACAGCAGAAGTTGTGGGACGTTTACTTGCCGACTTAGCCCAACATGTTCAACTTTTATGTATTACCCATCAGGCACAAGTTGCTGCACAATCAGATCAGCATTTATTAGTTAAAAAGCAACAAACTGATCCGGCAAGCAGTACAATTGTGGAACTAGACGAAAATCAAATCATTTTTGAGTTAGCTCGCATGTCAGGCGGTGTTGAAATTAATGAAACAACCTTGCAACACGCAAAACAATTACGCCAACTTAAATTTCAGGCTTCTTCAAATTAATAAAAAATGAGAGAAAAAGATTGGCGAAATCCGATTAACTCTTGTATGTTGATAAAAAGAACCTATATAGATAAAAGGGTCGAGAGACCCTCTAGTGACATTTTTTGAGGGAGAACCGCTTAGGTGACCAAACAATATCTGACTCACCGTTGTCTGATTGCCCCGCCAGAAATGGCAGATGACTTTTTCGCAAACACTGTAATTTATCTTGCCCGTCATGATGAAGAAGGTGCTCAAGGCATTATTATTAACCGCCCTTCCGGCATTCAAATTAAAGAATTACTCAATGATCTCGACATTGAAGCAGACAATGTAAATCCACATGTGGTTTTACAAGGTGGGCCATTACGTCCCGAGGCTGGATTCGTTCTTCATACTGGACAACCGACATGGCATTCATCTATTGCTGTAGGTGAAAATGTTTGTATTACTACCAGTAAAGATATTCTTGATGCGATTGCCCACAATGAAGGTGTCGGCCGATATCAAATTGCTTTAGGTTATGCGAGCTGGGGTAAAAACCAGTTAGAAGATGAAATTACGCGCGGTGACTGGCTCATTTGTGATGCCGATATGGATCTGATTTTTAACCTGCCTTATGACGATCGTTGGGATGCAGCCTATAAAAAAATCGGTGTAGATCGTGCATGGTTAGCATCTGAAATCGGACATGCTTAATGACCGAAACACAATCAAAATCGATTATGGCTTTTGACTTTGGCACTCAAAAAATGGGAATGGCAATTGGTCAGTCTTCAATTGAAAGTGCCAATCCCCTCCCTCTATTTGTGATGAAAGATGGTATTCCAAACTGGGATCAGCTCTTAAAAATCGTGAAAGAATGGCAACCTGATCTATTTTTGGTTGGTTTGCCTCTGAATATGGATGATAGCGAGTCAGAACTTTCTACACGTGCCCGCAAATTTGCGAGACGTTTACGCCATCAAACCAATATTGAAACATTAATGGTAGATGAGCGCCTAACTACACGTGAAGCACGAGAAGAACTCGGTTTCTACCAAGAGCAAGGTCGAGCAAAAAAACTTTCTGCAGATAGTTTTGCAGCCGCCTTACTCATTCAGAGTTGGTATCGAAATCCGGTCGGTTTAACCCCGTAATATTAAAAAGGAAGGCTAAAGCCTTCCTTTTTTATTTCTCGATAATATGTACAGTTGCCGTACGTCCAGAGACAAAAGCAAGCTGGTTCTTTGGTGTTTCATCCAATACGATTTTTACAGGCACACGCTGCGCTAAACGAACCCAACTGAACGTTGGATTTACATTAGCAAGAAGTTTAGAGCTGCTTGAGCGTTCACGATCTTCAATACCTGATGCAATACCTTGTACATGGCCTTTAATTTTTTGGCTATCACCCATTAACTGTACACTGGCCTGATCGCCGACATGAATACGGTTTAATTTAGTCTCTTCAAAATAGCCCACAACATAGAGTTGTTTACGGTCAAGTAGTGCCGCAACAGCCTGACCAACTTGAACATAGTTACCTGGGCGCATATCAAAGTTAGATAAAGTACCATCAGCTGGAGCAATCACCGCAGCACGATGCATATTAAGCTCGGCCAAATGCAAGTTGCTCGTTGCCGCCTCAATCAGAGCCTGTTGTTGCTTAACAGTTGCTTCCGCTTGTTGAATAGCAGCTTGGAGTTGCTCATGTTCAGCATGAGATTGATCACGAGTTGCGAAAACTTGATCTTGTTCTTGTTTAGAGATGGCGCCATCCATAAGATTTGAGTAGCGGCTTGCATTTTTCTCGGCTAGTTTAATATTCGTATCTGATTTAATCAGGTTCGCTTTGGCTTGTGCTAAACCAGCTTGCGCTTGGGCAAAGGCTGCATTTGCTTTTGCTAAATCAGATTTTGCCTGCTCTACATCTAAAGCTCGGCGGGAAACATCAATTTTAAAGAGCACCTGACCTTTTTTCACAGTCTGGTTATCTTGAACCAATACTTCTGTCACAAGCCCCGCGACATCCGAAGATACTTGAATAACGTCACCACGAACTCGACCATCCCGCGTCCACGGCGCCGCGTTATAGTAATTCCACAAATGCACAATGGTATAGACCGCCACCATTAATGCGACAATCAAAATTACTGGACGGATGACTTTTTTCAAATCCACCTGATTCATTTCACTCACCTAACTCAATCTTTAATTTCGCAAACATCTCTACGCACCGACCCCAACAAAAATTTGATGTATTACCAAAAGTAATAAGAGGTAAAAACACAAATTAAAAATACTAGGTAATGCAATCCAGCCTTGTGCAATCAACTTATTTGTTAAAGGACTTAACCCACGGAAACAGATATATGCCAAGAGTGCTTGAACGAGCAAAGAAGGCACATAAATACCATAAACATTAAACTCACCCATTTGCTGTGGCTCCTCTCAGGGTGCTGTTTTCATTCATTTGCTCTGATGAAACGTGGCACATGCTATAAGCAATATTGTTCAGTGAAATGAGTAGTCTTTGTCGCATAGTCATATCTTCAACATTTGAAGCAAGCTGTTTTAATTCAAATAACGCTCGGTAGATTCGCTCTACTAAAGCGGTCGTATCATTTTCATCGTTTTCTTTAGCTCTAAACAACTCATCCAGATTTTGTTGCAAATCGCCAATATGCTGAGTGAGTTCGGATGTTTGAGGAAACTGATTGGCTAACTCTTGCAATCGGCTTAAATCAACAATACTACTCGACTCAATCAGAGCCTGATGAATTGAAGTTTTAATCTCGTCTGATTGCACCATTTTGCTGTTTAGAATCCCAATCCGATCTAGCATACTGCGTAGATGAACTTTAAAATCAAGACCATATGGCAGATAGATCGCTTGTCGCATGGCGCGATAATGCAAGGCTAAAATACGGCTTGCACTTGTATCTGGTGACATGGCACGAACAACGTCAATGACAATCAAAGACACTAAAACACCTAAGATCATGGCAAATGAACTATCAAGATAAGACACTGCATCCATGCTATAAGCATTGTGTAGGTTTAGTCCCATCATGGTATTAATACCCAACACCATGCCTACTGGCATCAGCATCTGGTTAGCCATCATAGACACTGCGAATAAGAACATCGGTAACAAAACCAGACCAAGTTCCCAAAAAGTTGTGACATGCGGGAAAATACCAAATGCATAAACAAAGACTAAAACGGCTGAAGCTATACTGCCCCAGATAAAAATACGCAGAACCGGAACCGGATTATCTAAAGCTGTTAAAATGCAGGCGGTTACTGCGCCCATCTGTGCCATCATAAATCCAGCTTTCCACCCCGAAACAATCCAGACTCCAGTCACAATAAATGTAATTAGGACTGCACTAATACCGCCTCGTATCGCTACACCATGGTCACGGTGCAAACTTGGATATTTGGTCGTCATTGGGGTAATGTTGTCAGGAATTTCTTTATTACCTTGCTGAATTCGCTGCCACAAGACTTTAACCGCTAAAACATTGCTAATGAAATGGCGCACATCCATTTTCATGGCTGCAACCAAAACTTGTTGGTGTGTAGAAGCCGACTCCATCAAACTTGCAAAATCGCTTTCAAACTCATCAGGCAACTGCAAAATATTTTCATCAACGATTAGATCTTTTTGCTCTAAAAACTGTACAACATGAGCTGAAAGCTGTTGCAGTTTTTCTGCATGAGTCTCGATAAACCGAAGTTCTTTAAGCTGCTTAATACGCTCAGATAAAGCGACTAGATTAGCCACCACCATTGAGATTTGATGAAGCATTTCCTGCAAGGGTTTGGTCATACCATGCAGTTCGCCCTTTTCATAGCTCAAATGTACTGCCAAAGCATGAATATCTGTGGTGTCGCGAGTAATGGCAGCCAAGAGCTGAGTATTGTTCTGCTGCGAATCTGTATTTAATAAATTAGCAAACAGATTCTCTGTATCTTTTAGGGTTTTTATCACCCGCTGTTTAATTGCCGAGCCAATATGCATTGGAAGAATCGTGGCAGAAACCACTGCACTTGAAATCACGCCAATCGAAATTTCTATAACCCGAGCTAAAGCAATATCGAATATATTGTATTGATCAATATACGTAATCGCATTGAAGACGATCATGGCTGTCGAGTAACCGGCCAGCATAAAAGCATAACTACGTGGAGTACGATCGAGTAACGACACATAAAGCGCAAAACCCACCCACAACGACAACACCACGGTAAATATCCAAGGTGTATTAATTAAATGCGGTGTTAGAGTTAAGGCAATCACAGCTCCGCCAATTGTCCCTACCACTCGATAGACACATTTAGAGGACACCATTCCTGAATATGGATTGGCAATAATCAGGACCGTACCAATCGACCACATCGGATTAATCAGATCTAATTCAAATGAAACAAATAGTGCCAACATTCCGGCAATAAATGTTTTTAAGGCAAAGATCAGATCAAGCCTACTCGGGCGGAACGCCAGTATTTGCTTTAATAACATGAACTCATCTCAAATACAGATTTGAACTGATGAGCATGCCCTTCAATATTTGATCGTCTTTCTAAAGACAACACAACTTTGCCATTTGCCTCAAAGCAAATGATATGAGGAGCATCCTTCAATACAATGATTTTTCCACATCTCGCCTGATTGGCAGAGATGATTTCAGTTTGGGCGCCATTTAAACGGCCAAGCTTTGGAAAGAAGAGGTATCAAGAAATCAATCTGGAACCGACCAATTTCTCGATTAGATATTTTGTTTGGCAATTTTTTCAAAATAAAGCGATTTAGTCAACTAAAATATCTCCATTTGATAATTTGATATATTTTTTAATTATCGTATATGATGTATAAGCCGAGAGAAGTTTTCTCTTTGTCAGAGTAAAATACTCAAATCAGGCATTTATTTTAGAATTGAGACAAATCTTCTTTTTTTCTGTTATAAAAAACTCAAAGATGACTCGTTGTTAAAGGATACGAACAAGACATTATGGCAATTTCAAGTTTTGGCAAAATTTTAACCGTACTGGACCTATTTTCAGTTTCGCGTCCAATCATTAATGTCGATATTATTTGCGAAGAACTTGGCTTGTCCAAACCAACGAGTTACCGTTACCTCAAAGAGCTAGTCTCAGCTGATCTATTAAAACGCATTAATGGAACCTCTGGCGATTATACCTTAGGCTCAAAAATTGCAGTTCTTGACTATATATCTAGAACAACCGACCCACTCGTTCAGATCAGCACACCGTTTATGCGAAATATTGTAGAGCGTACTGAACTGTGCTGTTTGCTTACCTATTTAAATGATGACTATTGCATTGACATACATCATGAAATATTTAAAGACACTGAGCTACTTTCATATGGCCGAGGCTGCCCAAGACCGATTTACGTTGGATCATCTCCAAAAACAATGGTTTCGCATTTAAGTAAGCAGCGCATGCAAGACTACTATCACCGTTACCAGCAAGAATTAAAACAATCAGGTTTTGCTGAAGATGAACCGAGCTTTATTCAGCGTATGCGTAAAATTAAAAAACAAGGGTTCTATTTCTCGCAAGGTGAGATTGACCCAAATGTTTCAGGTCTAGCTGTTCCTGTTCGTTTTTCAAACAAAGAAGTACCTTTAGCTTTAACTCTAGTTGCCTCTAAAAATCGTTTTGATTTTTTAAACGTTGAAAAGCTCATCGAAATTTTGCAAGAAAATGCAGCACTTATTGAACAACGTTTTATGGAATTATCTGAAAAAGGTGAAATCTAAAACCCCACCTTATGATAATTTAAAGTTTTCTTACACTTTAAAACATTGAATATATCACAATATTCTCATATTATGATTTTAGCTCCTATTGATGATTCTTTTCATCAGCAGCTCATCAGTAGAAGCATCCCCCTCAGAGGAATAAGCTCATGCTGCCATCATGGGCTTTTTTCTTGCCCTATTTTTATAAAAATTTAAATTGCCGAAAAGTAAGATTAATACGTGGTTGTAAAATCTTTGTTGAGCGATTTAAACGGTGTTGCCAATATTGTTGAGTCTCACCACGCATCACAATGAGTTGGCCTGGCTGTAGCCACAATTCAACTTTCTCTTTACTTTGAATATGTCTAAAAGAAAATTTACGGGTAGCACCAAAGCTTAAAGAAGCGATTGTTGTCGTTCTTGCTAAAGAAACATCCGAGTCACTGTGCCAAGCCATTCCTTGGGTCCCATCTTCATAAAGATTTGCCAAACAAGAATTAAATTTTTCTGAAAGTATTTGTTCTACCTGTTGTTTTAGTTTGGCGAGTGCTTTGTCCCACGGCAAAGAATCACGTGCGACACCCGAATATTTATATTGATAGTAGTCATCTCCATACCATGCAACTTTTCGAGCTGTAATAAAGTGCTTGCCATACAACTTAGCCTCGTCATGTTTCCATGCGAGGTGTTGATAAAGGTAGTGAAAATATTGTTCAGCTTCTTCAGGGCTTAAAATACAACCATAGTCCTGAACTTCACCATCGTAGGGTAATAAATTCTCACAAGGCTCTGGAGAAAATAAATCCAAGGTCATACAGTTTCTCCATGTTGCTTTGACATCTCCCAAGCTAACAATGCCAATTTACGCCCCTTTTGCCAATGATATTCTCCGACCATCCCTGTGGCACGGATCACTCGATGGCAAGGAATCAGATACGCAATCGGATTTTGTCCAATTGCAGTAGCAACGGCTCTGACTGCTTTAGGCTTTCCAATTTGCTCTGCAATGTCTTGATAAGTACGCAATTGCCCTTCCGGAATGGTGAGCAAGGCTTCCCATACTTGTAGCTGAAATGGGGTTCCAGCCAAATTAAGTGGAAGTTTTTGCTGTAAGTGTTCTGAAAAATCCTGCTCAAACCACTTTGCAATTTGTTGATGCCAAATCGGTGACTGATTTTTCAATTGAGCTTTCGGAAAGTACTGCTTAATGAGTTGTTCAATATTGGCGTGAGTTTCGATAAACCTTATAGAACATATGCCTTTTTCACTACTGACAACCAACAACTCACCGAAGGGACTTGTCTCAACCGAATAATTAAGAATAACGCCTTCGCCTTGTTGTTTATATTCCCCAGGCGTCATCCCTTCAAGCTGAATAAACAGATCGTGTAAACGTCCTGTGCCAGATAAACCCGTATTTAAAGCGGTTTCTAATAAACTCCGTTGTTGCAACAGATGATATTTGGCCTGTTGCAAACTCATATATTGCACAAATTTTTTGGGGCTAATCCCTACCCATTCTTGAAACTGGCGTTGAATATAACCTGAGCTTAAATTCATATGGCTCGCAACATCGTCCAGACTAGGTTGCTGATCTAGATGTTCATATAAATATTCAATCACAGTGGCAATTACAGCAAATTGCCGAGAAGAAAGCATTTGCATGTGTCACCTCCTTAGCACTTATATCTTACATTAAAGTAGCCAAAGCCCTATGACGACCCGATTCTTGCACTCTTCAAAAATAAAAAAGCCTTTCATCGTAGAAAGGCTTCATCATTCAATATGCACTTAAGGCTGCTTTAAATAAGGCCAAGCTGCTTTGAGGTAAATAAACATAGACCATAAAGTTAAAATGACCGCTGTATATAACAAAGCATAGGCAAGCATTTCTAAAGGCTGCCAATTGAGTAAGAACACACTAATGGCAATCATTTGAAAGGCTGTTTTATATTTACCTACAGTCGATACTGCTACACTGGTTCGTGCACCAAGTTCTGCCATCCATTCACGTAAAGCAGAAACTGTAATTTCCCGTGAAATAATAACAATTGCTGCAAAAGCCATTGAGATCGTTGGGTTCCACTGCACTAAAACAATCAGTGCAGCCGCCACCATAAGCTTATCTGCAACTGGATCTAAAAAACGGCCAAATGCTGAAGTTTGGTTTAAAGTTCGTGCTAAATAGCCATCAAACCAATCGGTAATAGCAGCAAACACAAAAATAGCCGTCAAGATAATATGACGACTCATACTACCTTCATGCTCACCAATACCCATTGCAGGCGGCCAATACGCGATCACCAAAAATACAGGAATAAGCGCGATACGCGCTAATGTTAGGATATTTGGGATATTCAGGATTCGCCCTGTGGTCATAAACACCGCCAATTAAGTCTTCATACATCTTGTAACAGACAAAAATACTTTCTTCAATATTGTATCTATCTGTAACAGCCACTTTATACGAAATATATGAATCGAGGAAGTGGACTGCTTAGGTAAATACCGTAACAGTTTGCCGTAAAATTGCAATTAAATGATCATTTTGGTCCCAAAGATGGGCATATTCTGTGGAATAACCTTCACCTGCATATTCAGTTACCACTTTATATTTAAACCAGCCACACAATTGATGTTGGAACGGATGGACATAGGTAATGTGCCAAGTTAAAGAACTTGCAGGAGCAACTTGCTTAAACATCGGCAATACACCAGGTGGCCAAATATCCATCAAGACAATTAAATCTGGCAAAGTCATTTGACGATTTTCATGCTTATCGGGATTAAACCTTGACCATCCTCCAAAGTCAGCATACTGACTTCCTGTAACAGGATAATGACCTTCCGCCCAGCATACATCAAAATGTTGATAGCATTCTGGCATTTGTCTAGCAAAAGGAATAGGTTGTAACTCTTCAGGTTGCCTATAAACTGGAACGATAGGCTCATGTCGTACTTCAATATTCGACGCACGCGGCACACCAAAGCTTGCGACCAAAATCGTTTGTACCGCACCATCTTGCCATAAACGGGTTTCAAGCGTAGTGACCGATTTCCCTTCTCTTAAAATTTCAATAGTCAATTGAGCAGGTCCCTGCTGTACAGGGCCCACGAAAGTAACACTACAACTTAATAATCTTTTATTTGGATCTTGAATATTGCAGCAGGCTTTTTGCATGAGTAGTCCAGCAACAAGACCACCAAAAACAGTTCGCCCCTGCAACCACCCTTCAGGTATTTCAATCCATTCCTTTTCTTTTATTTCTTCAAATAATTGCAGTAATGACATTCACTTCCCTAAAGCACTCTGACTTTTGATGAAACATCTTTCATCATTTTGAATGGGAAAGTGAATGATCATTCTTGTACTTATATGCCAACTATTTGGTCACTCGGCATAGAAACCTATCTTTATTCATGCAGAATTTTATAAATCGTTCTTGCCATCATTTCACCAAAACCGGGCACAAGAGTAAGCTCTTTTTCAGATGCTTTTAAAACGCCTTGGATTCCACCAAAATGAGTTAATAAATCTCGACGGCGCTTTGGCCCCAACCCAGGAATTGCCTCTAAAACTGAGGTACTTCGGCGTTTGTCGCGTTTAGCACGATGCTTGGTAATCGCAAAACGATGGGCTTCATCACGCACCTGCTGAATTAAATGCAATGCCTTATGGTCTTCCGGTAACTGGATTTTTGTGCCGTCGGTAAAATGCAGGGTTTCAAGTCCGGGTTTACGCCCTTCACCTTTAGATACACCCACCATAAAAGCATCTAGCCCAAGCTCTTGCATAACTTCCATTGCCATATGGAGCTGGCCTTTACCACCATCAATCAACAGTAAATCAGGCAATATGGCTTTTTTATAACGACGTGTTAAAGCTTGACGCATAGCAGCATAATCATCGCCTGCTGTAATGTCTTGAATGGCAAATTGGCGGTAGTCACGTTTACGCGCCCCGCCTTGATCAAACACGACACATGAAGCAATTGGAGCTTCACCCATGGTATGACTAATATCAAAACACTCAATACGATCGACGGGTCTTCCCACCACTTGCTCTAACTGATGGAAACGTTCATTAAGCTCTAAATGATTACTCAACTGCCCCTTAATGGCATGTTGGACGTTCATTTCGGCTAGTTCTAGCCACTCGGCACGAGTTTCTCGAACATTACTCTTAATCTGAACCTTTTTGCCAAACTGCTGTGCCAACGCTTCCTCTAGTTCTTTACAATCAGGCAAAGCAATATTTACGATAAGCTCATTGGGAACTTCATCTGCAACCTGAAAGTAAAAGTTCGCCATAAAGTCACTCAGCATTTGCCCAAGATCATCACCGAGCATGTCAGGGAAATAACTTTTTCCACCCAGCATTCGCCCATTGCGTACATACATAATTTGCACGCATGTCACGCCTGCCTGATATGCAATTGCCAGAATATCCGCTTCGCCTTTAACTTTAAAAACGGCTTGCTGCGCTTGAACTTCACGCAGTAAAGATAATCGATCACGGTAAAAAACAGCTTTTTCAAATTCAAGTTCAGCCGCTGCTTGTTCCATTTTGGCAATGAGTTCTTGATTAAGCTCTTTGGTATCACCTTGCAAAAAGCGAATACTATTATTAACGTCTTCTTTATAATCTTCGGGCGAAATCAGACCTACGCACGGAGCTGAACACCGCTTGATTTGATATTGCAAACATGGACGCTTGCGCTGTGAAAAATAACTATTTTCGCACTGACGCACATTAAAAAGTTTTTGCAAAACCAGTAACGTATCGCGTGCACTATAGGCACTTGGGTACGGGCCAAAAAACTTACCAATTTGGTGCTTACCTTTACCACGCCCACTGGCAAGCCGAGGATAAGGCTTGTCAGCCGAAACAAAAATATAGACGTAAGACTTATCGTCCCGCAGCATAATGTTATACGGCGGACGATGTTGTTTAATTAAATTTTGTTCTAAGAGTAAAGCTTCAGTTTCTGAACGAGTAACCAAAGTTTCAATATCATAAATTCGTGCAACTAAAGCTTGTGTTTTAGGATGCTCAATCGTTTTAACAAAATAACTCGACACCCGATTTTTTAGGTTTTTTGCTTTGCCGACATATAACAATTCACCCTCCTTCCCTAGCATTTTATAAACACCTGGAAGCTGGGTCATGTTGGCTAAAATTTTTTCAATATGAGGACGAGCGTTTTGATTCACTATTGGCATGCATGGCTTAATACTGAATACCTAATGTGATGTTTTCACCCCTAATTTTCAAGTGCTTTACTGTGCTAGAACATAAATTTGGAAAGCAATTTAAATATGGTCCGACAGATTGTGTCGTACTCGCTTAAGAGTCTAGACGATAGTAACTATATTTAACGTCTTTTTCTTTATACACCGCATAGGTTTTTTGACGAAAATCCGAGAACCAACCATTGCCTGTATAGCCTGCAATATGACCATAAGTGTGGCCACTAGTTCGCTCAATAATGTAAATGTCACCTTCTTGTGGACGGTTGAAAGCAGGTTTAATTTTCTTATAACCATTCTTTTCTAGCGTTTGCCCCCAATCAGAAGCAGCTACAGGATGCTTTGACACATCTGCTCCAGCCGCTTGTAGAGCAATACGAATATTTTTGGCGCATTTCTCTTTACTATGGTTGGCAGAGATACTTTCGAGCTTACTCGAGAACTTATGCAAATTAATATTTTGGTCTTCAGCTTTATGATTTTTAGTTATAGATCGTTTAGATTTTTCAGTCGTCGAAGCTGCTTGTCTTAACATCACTTTTGTTTTTAAATCGCCTTGAGAGCTGTCCTCTTTTCTCTCTTCGATATGATGAACATGTGCATGAGCTGCGTGATGAGCATGAGCCATTTTAAAACCTACTTCCGCTGACCAGTCTTCGAAAAAACCGCGCCATTGTAGAATCAAAATTGCCTATTGGCTCTTAATAGTTGTAACAAATTACCAGCACTGTGAAATAGGTCACAAAAGTTATTAGATACTCTATGTCATAAAAAAACGCCCTTTCGGGCGCTTTAATATTTATTTAAATATACATTACAAATGAAATTCAATTACTAAGCCTAACCCCCTACCTGCAAAAGTAGAGTATGTGCCCGTAATTGGTTAATCGCATTCCTTTCAATACGACTGACCAAGCATTTATAAAGAGTTTTAGGATTAATTTAAATTATTTAAATAAACCGTTCGCTCTATCGTTTTTTGAGTAAAGCACTGCGTATATTGCATCTCTTGGTTTTGCTTACGCATGTCAGCAGTCCAATAATCGGATTGCTTTTGGTAAGTTTCTAAGTCTTTTTCAGGAATTTCATCTACAGTCTTTTGTGCCAGAATCTTACATTCAACATCACGTTTTTTAAACCAATCCGATTGGTCTTGTTTAAATTGGTTTTTTTTCTCAGCACTCAATTTGTCCCAAGTCTGATTTAAGCGTTCCACTTGCTTCGCTTTGTCACTATCCAATTCTTTTTTACGAACATCCATGGCTTCCTGAGCCAAAGCAGTCTGCTCTTCATTATTTTGTTCAGATATTTGCTGATTTTCTTCAATATTTTCTTCAATCAACTCATTTTCTTTAACATAGGCTGCATATTGCACAGCTTTAGTGGCAACAAAAACCAATCCTTCAATCACACTATTTTGAGTTGGCAAGTCAAACACCAAACCCTCTTTATCTGTTTTTGTAATGTTATAGAAGAAGTCACCTTTCAATTGATCATTTTCAAGAGTCAAAGATGATTCATTATCCGAAAAATAGTCATTGAGCGTCTGCGATTCTTCATCAGAATGACGCAACTCTTCAATATATGCTTTTTCCGCACGTTTTTGTAAACCTTTCGGCAGTGAAATGACCAATTGGCTTTCACAACTTAATTGTGTATTTTTTTGGCTTTCGTCTTCTAATGGTAAAGTGCGGATATTTTTAATTTCAAACTTCAAACCTTGATTAATTTTATTAAGAATATCTGCATCAACCTGATATTGACTTTGTCTTAAGCTACGCTCAATTTGCTTCAAATATTCTTTTTTCAAAGAAGTTTGAATCTGATTTAAATTCTCAGGGTGTGTACAACTCCAATCCGAAACTACCTCAACTTTTTCTGTTTTTGATTTTGGCTCTGGCTTAGATTTACCACATCCAGTCAATATTACTGCTGCACTGAATGTAGTTATTACTAAAGCTTGTTTCATCACCGTATTCATTTATATTCCACGCAAATTTTTAAATTTATTAAGTACAAGAAAGGTATATATTTACCAGTTGTATTATCATCCCAATAATTAATATAAAATTCACCTAAAATTTTAAATAAAGTACTATTCATGCCAATAATCTTTTTTTAAATGCATAAAATAAATGCAAATTATTTAAATAATCAAAATAAAAAACGCCCTTTCGGGCGCTTTAATTAAAATACATATGGTCGAACAAAAATCAGGAAGAAAATCCCAAGCATGAGGAACCATTTTAAGAAGTAATACAACTTACGGTTTTTAGCTTTTAATGCTTTAGCTTTAATACGAATTTGATAGACATAACCAAAAGCTTTATTTAGGCCACCTGTTTGGTCGCCTGTTTCATTCGGTGAGCTTGCCGCAGTCATCACATTACGACCAAACCAATGGTTGAAACGCTCCATCCATTTTACTTTCATTGGACGTTCAACGTCTGCAAAGAAAATAATACGGTTTTGATCAGTCTTATTTTCAGCATAGTGAATATAAGTTTCATCAAACACGACACTTTGACCATCACGCCAAGAATATCTTTCGCCATCGACATCAATAAAACAACGGTCATCATTTGGTGTAATTAGACCTAAGTGATAACGCAAAGAACCTGCATACGGATCACGGTGTCTTACCAAACGGCTGTCAGGTGCAAGCTCGGTAAACATTGCTGCTTTAATTGTCGGCAATGTTTTAAGAAGTGCTGTAGTTTTTGGGCAAAGCTCAGCAGCAGATGGATGACTCGATTCATACCATTTGAGGTAAAAACGCTTCCAACCTGTTTTAAAGAATGAGTTAAAACCTAAATCGTTATAGGTACTTGAAGCTTTAATTCCGCCTTGGTCATATAAAGCTTTCGCTTCATCTCGAATCATTTCCCAATTTTCATCCAGCACTTTTAAATCTTTAAAATGCTGTGTATCGATATAAGGTTGATTCGGCACCTTTGAAAAGATGTACATTAAAAAGTTAATCGGTGCGAGCAAGGTTGAATGGTCAAAAAATTGACGATAAAACGAGTGACGCACTTTGCCGCGATGTTGGATATACAATGCTGATATCACAAAAATCGCTAATATGCTCCACTTAATCATATTGCTACTCTTTCAAAAGATTAGGGGTAACTTCACCTTATATTTAAGGAGAGAGAAACCGGAAGTTTATTTAATTGGTGCAAATTTTAACAAAATTGACTTAGAAAAAGCGAATGTAAAAAAATTAAGTCAAATAATAGACAGCGCTGTTGTAATAAAAATTTTAAATATAGTGTATTTTTCCATAAATTTAAGGAAGTTAAGATTTATTACTATTGCTACTGTTATTTACAGACTATCCTTCTAACAATTGACATTTTTGACAAAAAAATAACTTTTAAAACTTATTCGTTTTTATATAAAAAATTGATAATTCCAATGCTTTATAAAGAAAAAATTAAGTTAAAACAAATGTCTTTCGTTATTAGCTATCTTTATGATTTCTTTTATGCATTTCATATAGATGAATTGAATAATAAATAAGATGACCCTTGCGTCACGGCTTGATACAACTTGTCAGGTTTTTTTTAGATATAGTTATCGTAAGATTAGCGAAGCATAAATGTGTACCTAAGATGTGCACACGCTTCATAACATCAACTTAGAAGTCCTCCAAAACTAAGGAGATCAGGCATGATCCACGCTGGCAATGCCATTACCGTCCAAATGCTTTCGGACGGAATTGCAGAATTCCGCTTTGACTTACAAGGTGAGTCGGTCAATAAATTTAACCGTGCAACAATTGAAGATTTCCAAGCTGCTATTGCTGCGGTAAAAGCAAATAATGATATTAAAGGCTTAGTTGTTACCTCTGGCAAATCGACATTTATTGTTGGGGCAGACATTACCGAATTTGGTGAAAACTTCGCACAAGGCGAAAAAGCGATTGTTGACTGGCTTATGCCTGTTCACGAAATCTTCAATAGCTTTGAAGATTTAGAGATTCCAAAAGTTGTTGCTATTAACGGTATGGCGTTAGGTGGCGGTTTTGAAATGTGTTTAGTTTGTGATTATCGTGTGATGTCAGAAGCTGCACAAGTGGGCTTACCGGAAATTAAACTTGGTATTTACCCAGGTTTCGGCGGTAGCGTACGTTTAAGCCGTCTGATCGGTATCGACAACGCGGTTGAATGGATGGCGATGGCTGCTCCTAAAAAACCGGCTGCTGCCCTAAAAGATGGTGCGGTAGATGCGGTTGTAGCTGCTGATAAATTACTTGAAGCTGCAACTGACTTGGTTAAGCAAGCAATTTCTGGTCGTTTAAACTGGAAAGCAAAACGTCAAGAAAAGCTTGAAGCTGTAAAATTGAACCCACTTGAACAAATGATGGCGTTCAATACTGCAAAAGGTGCAGTACTTGCTAAAGCAAATCCTGCTCAATACCCTGCTCCAAAATTATTACTTGATTCATTACAAGCGGGTGCAAGCCTTGCGCGTGACGAAGCATTAAAAGCTGAAGCGGAAGGTTTTGCAAAAGCTGCGATTACGCCACAAGCTGGTGCATTGATTGGTTTATTCCTCAATGACCAAGTTGTTAAGAAAACTGCTAAAAAATATGAAAAAGGTGCACACCCTGTAAACCAAGCAGCTGTACTTGGCGCTGGTATCATGGGTGGTGGTATTGCTTACCAAGCGGCAAGCAAAGGTACACCAATTATCATGAAAGATATTGGTAACCCACAACTTGCTTTAGGTATGAAAGAAGCGAATAGCTTGTTAACTAAACAAGTTGAACGCAAGAAAATGAAACCTGCGCAAATGGGTGAAACGCTTGCACGTATCCGTCCTACTTTAAGCTACGATGAGTTTAAAGAAGTTGATATCGTGATCGAAGCAGTTACAGAAAATCCAAAAGTAAAAGAAATGGTACTTGCGGATACTGAGAAGAATGTTCGTGAAAATACGATTATTGCTTCTAATACTTCTACGATTTCAATCACGCGTTTAGCAAAAGCATTACAACGTCCTGAAAACTTCGTTGGTATGCACTTCTTCAACCCAGTTCACATGATGCCGCTTGTAGAAGTGATTCGTGGTGAAAAGACTTCTGAAGAAGCGATTGCAACTACTGTTGTTCTTGCTCAAAAAATGGGTAAAACACCGATCGTTGTAAACGACTGCCCAGGATTCTTGGTTAACCGTGTATTGTTCCCTTACTTTGGTGCGTTCGACCTTCTTGTAAAAGATGGCGCAGACTTCCAGCAAGTTGACAATGTAATGTCTAAGTTTGGCTGGCCAATGGGTCCTGCTTACCTCATCGATGTTGTTGGTATCGACACAGGTGTACATGGGGCAGAAGTCATGGCTGAAGGTTTCCCAGACCGTATGAAGCCAGACTACAAAGGTTCAATCCAAGCAATGTACGAAGCTAAACGTCTTGGTCAAAAGAATGACGTTGGTTTCTACAAATACGAACTCGATAAGAAAGGCAAAAAAGCAAAAACTGTTGATCCAACAGCATATGAAATCATTGCTCCTTTCGTAACGGGTGAGAAACGCGAGTTTGATAGCCAAGAAATTATTGACCGCATGATGCTTGCTTTCTGTAACGAAACAGTTCGTTGCTTAGAAGACAACATCGTTGCAACTGCTGCTGAAGCAGACATGGCAATGATTATGGGTGTAGGTTTCCCTCCATTCCGTGGTGGTCCATGTCGTTATATCGACCAGACTGGTGTTGCTGAATACGTTGCACTTTGCGACAAATATGCACACTTAGGTAAGGCTTATGAAGCGCCACAAATGTTGCGCGACATGGCTGCTAACAACAAAAAATTCTACGGTTAAGGAGCAACGTGAATGGCTACTTTAAATCCACGTGACGTTGTCATCGTTGATGGCGTACGTTCTGCAATGGGTAAAACCAAAAACGGTATGTTCCGTAATGTACGTGCTGACAGCTTATCTGCTGAATTGGTTCGTGCACTCGTTGCTCGTAACCAGTTTGATGTAAACGAAGTTGAAGACCTGATCTGGGGCTGTGTAAACCAGACTCTAGAACAAGGTATGAACATTGGCCGTAACATCGGCTTATTGGCTGACTTACCAAAAACTGTTGCTGGTCAAACAGTAAACCGTCTTTGTGGTTCTTCTATGCAAGCACTTCATACTGCTGCTGCACAGATTGCAACAAACCAAGGTGATATTTTCATTATTGGTGGTGTAGAGCACATGGGCCACGTAGGTATGATGCATGGCATCGACCTAAACCCAGAAGCATCTAAACACTATGCAAAAGCATCTAACATGATGGGCTTAACTGCTGAAATGTTAGGTCGCATGAATGGCATTAGCCGTGAAGAGCAAGACGCTTTTGGTGTTGAATCTCACCGCCGTGCTTGGGCTGCAACTCAAGAAGGTCGTTTCAAAAATGAAATCGTTGGTGTTGAAGGCCACGATGCTAATGGCTTTAAAATCCTTTGCGACATCGACGAGGTAATTCGTCCAGATGCAAACCTTGAAGCGTTCAAAGCATTACGTCCTGTATTTGACCCGAAAGGTGGTACTGTAACTGCGGCTACATCTTCAGCTTTATCTGACGGTGCTTCTGCAATGTTACTTATGTCTGCTGAACGCGCCCAAGCGTTAGGTTTAAAACCACGCGCTGTAATTCGCTCTATGGCAGTTGCAGGTTGTGACGCAGCAATCATGGGTTACGGTCCAGTTCCAGCAACTCAAAAAGCGCTTAAACGTGCTGGTTTAACGATGGCTGATATTCAAACTATCGAGTTAAACGAAGCATTTGCTGCTCAAGGCTTATCAGTAATGAAAGGCTTAGGTATTTATGACAAGCAAGACATCATTAACTTAAATGGTGGTGCGATTGCTTTGGGTCACCCACTAGGCTGTTCTGGTGCACGTATCACAACTACTTTGTTGAACGTAATGGAACAACAAGATACTCAAATCGGTCTTGCGACCATGTGTATCGGCCTTGGTCAAGGTATTGCAACAGTGATCGAACGTGTTTAATTAACACCAAGATAAAAAAATCCCCGCTCAATGCGGGGATTTTTATTATTCATAACTAGAAAATTCTTCATCATTAAAGGCATTAAAATTTTCTGGCCATGGTGCTTTTAATTCGCATAAAACCTTAAACTGCGAGGGTGCATCTAGATTTACCTTTAGTACTTTAATTTGAATATCATCTTCATTTAAATAATTAAGTAATTTTTTCAAGTCTTTACATAAATAATGTGGCAAGTACCCAACCCTAACATTATCTTCTTTCAATAAAATTGTTGCATCTACATCAACCAAATTATTTTCATCAAATTGATATTTGAGTCGATCATTAGGTCGCAGAGATATAATACTAGTTTTCTCAATCTCATTCAAATAATTGATACTACTAATAAAAAACTTGATTCGATAAAAACCATCTTCATTTTTAGGTAAATTAACGATTCGAAAATGATCAGTTTTCTTTTCACCTCCTGAAATTGCAAGTAACTCTAAATAATCTTTAGAATCACTAGATAAACCAGACCACTCAAACATATTGTCATGCTCAGGGCGGCTCTCAGGAATTAACCTATTTCTAAAGAAACTAAATAATCTATCAGAAGTATAGCTTTTAGAAATATCCTGCATATTAGGAAAAAATGAAAACTTTTCGTGCTGAGCACCTTTTGTGTAGCTCAGAACATATCTACAAGAATTTTGTTGAGTTAATTTAGCAACAGGATGCCACATTCGTGTACCTGTAGAATCTTGCCACATAACAAAAACACTTTTCATGCTGACAATTCCTCACTTACAAATCACGTTTTATTGCTAATAGATTAGCTTTATTACATAAAATTAATTCATATGTAAAATCTTTTGAGGTAGAAGACATAAGAGTCTCAGGAACCCTATCTATAATTAATCTTACATCATCATCTTTAACCTTATTCAATATCTCTAACCAACTCTTTGCAGCGACTCTTTCCATTAAAGCATAACGCCGAAAAGCATCTAATAGTTTCAGCCTTTTCTTTTTACCAGCTATTTCCTTTTCTAAAAACCATGATTTTGCTTTTAGAACAAAGGTTGGTATTTGCTGCCCTTTATCCTTTGAAGTCATTCGTATTCTTTTTTCTTCATCACTAACATTTCTTGCTAAACTCGCTCCATGGTCATAGCTTGGTGCAAGATGTTTCACACCTTTAACAGTAATGATAGTTCCCCAATTTTCATTATGCCTATCTTGATTTGCAATTAAGGCATCAAACATCAAATAACCAACAAAAAAATCACTAGCAGATTTAATATTAGCTAGACTACTAAATCCAATTGGCTTATTGATGATAGTGTTTCGCATAATTTTATATACATCTTCAATAAATTGTATGTTTGGGTTACCTTCTTCAGCAGAGGATACAAGACCTTCAAGAAGTTCATTACCAAGCATTAGTTGCTCTCCTCGCTCAGAAATAAAATTCTTGGTTATAACACCACGTACTCCTTTGTGTATCGCCAATTCATAATGTGCATGTGGTAATTCTAACAAAGCGGCTAATTCACAAGAGATTTTTTCAGCCCAATCATCACCTAATCGCTCTCCTGTATTAGATTGCACACTTTTAAAAAGAAACTCTTCACCTTCAGACAAATACCAGAATTTACTTTTTGTACCTAATTGCTCTAAAAGATCAGACTCTACATGAGAGATATCAAAGATATTGTAACTACTATTTAACTTATCCATAGTATCCCAAATGCATTAATAAAACTTATGAAAAAAACTATAAGCGACAAAATGTGTCGCCCAATACTTAATAATATAAATATTTATAATGGTAAATAAAATAATATTTAATTTCAAACAATTATAAAATCAATAAAACATAATTTTAATCTTTTCTAAAAATGCGGAGATTTTTATTTTAACGTCCTTTTAAACCATCTTGAATTTGCTGTTGTAATTTTATGAGATCACTAAGGTTAACTTTCATCGTACCTTCACGATAAGCATCGACATTACTTCGGTTAATGTTCAAAGGTCTTAATATTTCAAAAATACCGTTGGTTGGATCAGAAGACTGTATTCCACCCGCTACCGCTAAAATGTATTGTTGTAAGAATGGAGAAAGTTGAGACAAATCAGGCTGTGCCATGACTGGCTGATAATCTACTGTCGTCATGCCTTCAGGGACTAAAGCATTTTGTATATCGTAATGTGTTTTATACTCATGATGTTGCAGCGCCTGGCGCACTTTTTTATCTTCTTGGAAAGGTACAAAACCCACCTCTTCACGTAACTCAGATTCAGCCATAACGCGAATTGTTGGTAAAGTCGCTACTTCCTCTGCTTGAACAGTCGGTAAACCCATAAAAGCAAATGCAGCAATGAAAGCTGATTGTTTTAGAAAGTTCATAACTTGCTCCAAAAATCATTCACCCTATTCAAATTAAAAAGATGATGATTAAATTAAAAGTATCTATAAATAGGCTACAACAAAGTCGAATTTGATTCAGTAAGACTCAGATAAACGGTAAATATAATTAAAATTTTTAATGTAATAGTAAGGGACTTTCTAAAATATTTTAGAAATTAGTCTGAGTATAACTAAGTCAGATCATACTACTAGATTTAAATATTAAGATCTTTTGTTTATAGTCAGACTTTTATAAATCCATTGAATTCAACAGAAATAATGAACTTTAAAGTATTAAATCAGAATATTCTTATGAGCTGCCTACTCGTCAGTTTCTTTCTCACTGGTTGTGCGAGTAACCGAATTATTGGTGAAAACACGCGAGAGCTATTTACAAAATATGACTCAGGCCATGAATGGATCACTTTAATTGAAGATGATGTAATTGCATTTGGTAAACCATCAGTATCTCTCCCTAATGAACCAGAGGACAGTGTTGTCATCGCAGGGAAAAAATATAGTTATGTCATTAGTAAAGGCGGTAACGATTTCATTCAATTAATTAATCAATTAAATCCACAATATATTCAAATAAGTAATGAGCTAGATTTTAATGCTCCAGTTCCGGATAGTAATCATTTTTACGGGCATATTAGATTTTCTTACACCCCACCTAATGGGAAATTGAACGAGAAAGAATCAGCTTTATTTAAACAATATGGTGTAGTTCCATGTGGCTGTGCAAAGACATCAGAACCACATAAATTTGATTTAAATATTAAAGGAACTGTTTATCCTCCTGTAAAAAATCTTAAAACAATAACCCCTTTATCTAAGCCATATCAAGTTAAAATCCAATATCTTCACGATAAAAGTGGAAAAGTGCCCTTATCAACTAAAGAGAAGCTAGCAAGTTTACCACTGCTTCCGTTTACCTTAACTTTCGATATTATCGCTTTACCTGCGAAAGTCATGGGTATCATTTACCAGCCCTAATAGGCTACGAAAAAAAATTACAAACTTTCAGTAAAGATAAAAAATCCCCGCTTACTACGGGGATTTTTATTAATCATTTAACATCTCTTTTAAAGAATCAACTAATTGTGGAAATTTCGTATAACCTTCTCTACCCAAAAAATGCCCACCATTAGGAACGGTAATGTGCGGCGCATCAATTTCTTTCGCCAATTCAATAGTCAGTTTGGGCGGAACCAAATCATCATTATCCGATAAATACACCAGCTTTTTCTTTATGTCCTTAAAGTAATTTGTATCGACTTTACTCTTCGTTATATAACTATTAAGAACAGAAGAATCTGAAATGTAACCAGAAAATCCGGATACTAAAATCATTCCTCCAATATTTTGATAGTCATGTCTTTGCAAAAAGTGCAGTAACGTAATCACCCCTAAACTGTGCGCAACAAAATAGGTATTTTCATCCACCTTAGGGATCTGTTGATCTAAAACTTTCTGCCATGCATCTACGTCTGGATTCTCAGAATCTGGAAATGGAATTAAAGTAACCGTTGTATTTTCATTTTCTATTTGATGTTTTAAATCTAGAAACCAATGATCATCGATAGAAGCAGAGTAACCGTGAAGCACAAATATTTGACGCATGTTCTTCTCCTGCAGTTCAAGTGTTTTGGCATTTGCAACAAATGACATTAATCCGAATAACACCAATAAAATGAGTTTTCTGATCATTGAACAAGTACCATTTTGAAAGATAAAAACATGCTAAACTATGACACCACTGTTAAGGTCAACCCCGTTTTATGAACTTAGCTAAAGTTGCCGAGCTTACAAAAGTAAGTCCTCGTATGCTGCGTTATTACGAGAGCTTAGGGCTTATACAGCCTCTTCGAGCGAGTAATAACTATCGAAGTTATACGCAAAAAGATATTGAAAATATTAAGAAAATTAAAATATTAAATGATGCAGGCATGCACCTAAAAGATATTCAGGTTTTGCTGCCTTGTTTTGATTTAGATGAACGAGTATTTACACTATGCTCAGTGGTTCAAGAAAAACTGCAAACTGAACTCATGCATGTGTCTGAGCAGTTAAACAAACTGCAAACTTCTCAAAGTTTATTACAATCTTTTTTAACCAAAGGGAAAGTCGAGAGCACCAAATCATAATATTTGATGCTCATGCTTTGCTTATTCTTTTAAATCTCCTTCGAGTGCAGCTACATTCTTTTTCTTAATTTTTTCAATTTTTGCATTTAGCTTTAGAACATCTTGATAAAGCCCGTTAAATTTTTTGACCTGAGCATTTTCATGAAAAAGAATCATCTGATCTTTCTTTTGCCACTCATAATTTTTTAGAAGCTTAAACATTTCTTCTGCTTTATCTAAAATTTGTAGCTCAATCATAAAAATTGCATGATCTTGATCTGCTTTTTGCTGAGTTCCCAATTTCATTTCAAGAAGTTGCCTCATCTCTGCATCAACAGATAACTCTTGAACCTTTGCTAAGAAAGTCTTATGAATCTTTTCATATTCACTCTGATACTGATCCGAAGCTTTACGGACATCGGCTAGCATCTTTTCGGTTTCTGCAAATTTTTGTTTTTTATCAAGATCTAAACGGTCCACATTTAAAAAAGTATCCCATTTGGCTGCTTTGAGTTCTCTTAAATATGCATTACGTGCATTAATATTTTGAATCCAATAACTTAAAAGGAATTCTGAAATTTGCTTATAGTGTCCTGCCAAACGCTTATCGTGGATATCGAGCTGGACGGGTTTAGACCAGTCTTGTGCTTGGTCATAAAGCTGATTCATTTTTTCAGTCATGACGACATCAAACATTTGACTACTGTCTTTGGCTTGCTGTTGTTTGATATGCTGATAGGTGAAAAAAACAATGCTTGTGATAACAATCAGACTTGCAATCGCAATCAAAACTCGGCGCATACACACCTCCTATTTCCCTTCTTATAGTTTTGCTCTTTATAGTTATAAAATAGAGCTTATTCTTCTTTATATGCCATTTATTTCACAATACGCAACACTGTATTCGCTACTCAAAGCTTTAAATCCTGATCCATCATCCCTATTATGATGGGTAATTAAAATTTATGAGATTCTCCCATGCGTGTAGATGTCTGGTCTGATGTAGTTTGCCCTTTTTGTTATATCGGCAAAAAACGCCTTGAGCATGTAGCTGCTGAAGCAGGTATTGATCTTGAAATTCACTGGCATAGTTTTGAATTAGATCCTGATGCACCAGCAAAACATGACACTTCGAATACTGAGCGCTTAGCTAAAAAATATGGCCGTACCTATGAAGAGATGGAAGAAATGGAGCGCAATATTGCGGCCATGGCTGCTTCTGAAGGTATTGATTTCCAATGGCAAAAGGCGAACTCAGGCAATAGTTTCAATGCACACCGTATTATTCACCTTGCGCAAAGCAAAGGTTTAGGTAATGAAGCTAAAGAAGCTTTTTTCCATGCTTATATGACCGAAGGTCTCGCAATTGGCGAACGTGAAGTTGTAGAAGAAATTGCATCTCGTATTGGTTTAGACAATGCTGAAGTTGAATACGTACTAGATACCAACGAACTATCTGACTTTGTCCGCCATGATGAAAAAATTGCACGTGAGCAGCTTAATGTAACTGGCGTGCCATTTTTTGTATTCGACCAAAGAATCGCTCTTGCTGGCGCTCAACCACGTGAAGTCTTTTTACAAGTTTTGGAAAAAGCACAAATCAAAGCAAATACTGAAGCAGTCGAGCAAGATGATGCGGCTGTTTGTACCGATGAAACTTGTGATGTTCCAAAGAAATAAATGAACACAATTAAAACGTGATCAAATCGTATGTTTTATCATCATTTTAGCAATAGAGCGTTCTAAAAAAAGAACTATCTAATTGCTAAAAATCAGTTTATTATTGCCGCTTAGAATATTCGCGCTGTAATGTTCTGTTTTTTATGTGTTTAATGATCGGAATTTGAAGTTTCCTTGATCTATCATCCCCCTTCAGTGGGGGATTTTTTTTGGCTAAAAATAATCGCTAATAGCTTAAACTTTTTCATTTATTTCAAATATGTAAAAAAAGTTAAATTTACTTAACTTTTGTGTCTCCCTCTTGATTTTATTAGAAAAATCAACAAAAGTGGAAACAACAACAAAACATAAAGATAGATATGAAAACATTTCATGTAATGCCGTACCGGCAGCTTTTTGCACTTTTAACGATTGGATTTGGTTCAGTATGCATCGCTCATGCAGAGACCGCCTCTTCTTCTGCAAACCAACAAGTAGGAAGTACATCATCTGGAGTACAAACTGAAGTCACCACAGACGAAAATCTCTTAGATCAAATTCCGCGCTGGGTGGATGCAACCCCAACCATTTTTCCAGAGCAGTCTAATGAGCCTATTGTTCCGCCTACCGAACAAACCGAAGATCAAACCTGGGTTGATCGTAAGCAAAAGAAAATTCGTAATTGGGCCGATCGTACTTCTGAAAAAATTGATAATTGGTTTGGTGAAGTTGATCCACAAAAACCTGCAACAGCAACCATTCGCGTCATGGTGGATAACTATTGGAATGAATACGACAACTTTGAAATTAAGCCCAGAATTCGCGGTAAGATTAAGCTCCCTACGCTAGAAAAACGTTTAAGCGTGGTATTTGGTGATGACTCTTTAGATAATGAATTTAATAACAGCCCAGCCAATATTAACCAAAACCCAAATCAAGACTCTAATAAGAAGTTAGATGGTAAGCAAACTCGTGATGACAACAGCTCAATTGCTTTGCGTTGGTCAAATTTCTCGAAAAAACTACCTTTTGAAACCGATGCAGACTTAGGTATTCGTTCTGGAGACGATATTTATGTTCGTTTAAAAGCATCGAGAGATTGGCAACTTCGTAATGATTTTAAGTTTTATGCTGAACAAATTTATCGTTACGGCATAGATAGCGAAAACTATTTACGTACTAATCTTGAACTTACACATGCTAGACCGAATCAACCGATTTTATCCAATCAGTTCAGCCTAACCTATGCCGATGATCAGGATGATGATCTAGCTTGGGAAAACCGAACTTTCCGCGAACACAGTTTCTTTGCAAACAACCGTTTTAACTATGGTATTTATACTAGCGGTTATTACAACGACAATGACTTACGTTTAAACAGTTGGGGACCGTTTGTTTCATGGCGCCAACCTGTTTTACGTGAATGGTTCTTTGTACAAGGCGATGTAAATTACTTTAATGACCACCGCGAAGACCGTAATCATTTTGTCAGCACCTTCTTACGTTTAGAAGCACTTTTCTAAGCTAGCAAACATCACCTTGGACCTCATCCAAGGTGATGAATAACAAAATACTTTTAAATAAAATTTTAAGATTAGCCTTTTAAAGTATTGTTCTAATTTTATTTTTGATTCCTTATCTTTAAAAAATGAATCAATTTTCTTCTCCATTTCAAAATAAATCGACAGTCTTCATTTGTATTTATAGTTTAGGTTTATTAGCTTTACTTCCACATACTCAATTTTTTTATAACTCTTTAAAACACCAACGGTCACGGCGTTATCCCTATTCTTCTACGAGTTTCGCTAAAGTAAAAAGACAATCACTTTCACGCTCACCTTGTGAAGTAGAAGCAAACAATACTTTATCTAATGCTGGTTTAATTCAAGAGCTTATGGCTGTATTTGGAAATGATACGTTATGGAAACGTGCGACTCAGCCTGAACAAACTTATAAAGCCTTTGGTAAGAAAAAGAAGAAAACCTCATCGGCACAGATTTCGGCTACTAATCCACTGAGTGCAAGCTGGGCCACCATTTCAACTTGGATGCCTTTTGAAAATGACCTTGATTTAGGCTCTAACTCTGAGAGTGATGTGTATGTCCAGTTTCTGGCTAAAAAGAAATGGAATTTGAGACATAACATTAGCTTTGATACAGAGCAGATATTTCGCTACGGATCTACTAGCCGAAATTACACTGAAACCACGCTAAACCTAACGCAAAAAATGCAAGATAACACATTATTTTCTAATAAATTTAATGTGAACAAGAGCGAAAATGAAGATTACAACTGGGGCAATTGGACTTTTCAACAATTTGAGTTTGTAAAAGATAATAGTCTGACTTACGGTATTTATAGCGGTGGCGTATATACCAAAAATGATATTCGACTAAATAGCTGGGGTCCTTATATTTCATGGCGCCAACCGATATGGAGAGATTGGATTTTTATACAAAATGACCTTAATTTTTTTAACCATATTGATGATAATCCGAAACATCAACTCAGCGTTGAAATGAATCTTGAAGCTAATTTTTAATCAAAAATCATCAGGTTGTGGATAACTCTTTCTTTATCCACAAAAAAGCCCCTGACAGTTCAGAGGCTTTTTATATCAAAAAATTATTTCAACAATAAGCTATTAGTACGCTTCACATAAGCTGCAGGGTCTTCTGGTAAACCACCTTCTGCAATCACAGCCTGATCAAAAATCACGTTTGCCAAATCATCAAACTGTTCTGAACCTTCAAGTTTTTTCACCAAAGGATGCTCAGGGTTAATTTCTAAAATTGGCTTGATTTCAGGTACAGCTTGCCCCGCTTGTTTAAGCATACGAATAAGTTGAGGAGACAACTCACCCTCACTTGTTACTAAACATGCAGGAGAATCTACCAAACGAGTTGTTACACGTACTTCTTTAGTTTTAGCCTTCAACGAATCACTTAATTTCTCAACCACAGGCTTAAACTGTTCAGCCGCTTGCTCAAGTGCCTTTTTCTCTTCGGCATCTTGCAAATCACCTAAATCAACCGCGCCTTTAGATACATTCTTTAATGGCGTACCGTCAAACTCTTGGACAAAATTCATTGCCCATTCGTCAACACGCTCTGCCATTAATAACACTTCAATACCTTTTTTCTTAAACAACTCAAGCTGCGGCGAGTTTTTCGCTGCTGCTAGACTGTCAGCAGTCACATAATAGATGGCTTTTTGGCCCTCTTTCATACGTGCCTTATAATCAGCAAAAGAAGTCGTTACTTCATCATTTGTTGAAGTCGCATAACGTAATAATTTTAAAATACGTTCACGGTTACCAAAGTCTTCGCCCAAGCCTTCTTTAAGTACTGAACCAAATTCACTGTAGAAAGTCTTGAATTTTTCTTGGTCTTTTTCATCTTCCGATTTAGCCAAACCATCAAGTACAGTTAATACACGGCGTGCATTACCTTCACGAATCGTTTTGACGTCACGGCTTTCTTGCAACAACTCACGGCTAACATTAAGTGGTAAATCCGCACTGTCCACGACACCTTGAACAAAACGTAAATAGTTTGGAATTAAATTATCCGCATCATCCATGATGAACACACGTTTTACATATAGCTTAATTCCCGCTTTTGCTTCACGTGTAAAAATGTCATGTGGTGCTTTACTTGGAATATAAAGTAATTGGGTATATTCCGTACTACCTTCAACACGGTTATGTGCCCAAGCCAGTGGTGCTTCAAAGTCATGAGTTAAGTTTTTATAGAACTCAATATATTGCTCTTCAGTCACTTCGCTTTTATTACGTGTCCATAAAGCACTTGCCGAGTTAATCGCTTCCCACTCGTCAGTTTTGACCATTTGGCCGCCTTTAGGCTCTTCACCTTCAGCAACCTCTTCTTCTTGCCAAACTTCTTTTTGCATTTCAATTGGCAAGCTAATGTGGTCAGAGTATTTATTAACGATTTGCTTAACTTTATAAGATTCTAAATAATCAAGCGCATCATCACGTAAGTGAAGAATAATGTCAGTACCACGGGAAGCCTTATCAATTTGCTGAACTTCAAACTCGCCTGTACCACCACTAATCCAGCGCACCCCTTCAGATGTATCTAGACCCGCACGGCGTGATTCAACCGTAATCTTGTCTGCAACAATAAAACCTGAATAAAAACCCACACCAAATTGGCCAATCAACTGAGCATCTGCTTTTTGATCGCCAGTCAATTTTGACATGAAATCTTTAGTACCTGACTTCGCAATCGTACCTAAGTTATCAATCGCTTCTTGCTGGCTTAAACCAATACCGTTATCAGAGATCGTTAAGGTTTTATCTTCTTTATTTAAGCTGATTCGTACATGTAAGTCTGGATCATTTTCATAATATTCAGGATGATTAATTCCTTCAAAACGTAACTTATCACATGCATCTGATGCATTAGAGATAAGCTCACGTAAGAAAATCTCAGGGTTAGAATAGAGAGAATGCGTCACTAAATGTAAAAGCTGGGCAACTTCTGCTTGGAAACTATAATTTTGTGATGCTTGTTCACTCATAAATCACTCCTTAAATTTTGAAGTTGTTTGTTCTCGAATGCTTTATGAATGGAGTACTTCTAGAATTTTTCAATCCTGAATATTAAAAATTTTTACTCTAATTAAAATGGACCATGGCTTAACACCCTATCTTGCAATATCGTATCTAACTGCTTTTGACGTTGTTGGTAAGCTTTGCTAATACAACTGACATTGGCAGCACAAGCATTTCTTTTTTTCAGCCATTGCTGCTGAGTATCTTTCTGGTTATCTCGCCCACCCATAGGTAAAGCATGTAAAACGATTTGATACGTCGTTGCCATTTTTACATCTGCATCATTTAAAGAACGGTTTTTACAAATACTTTTTTCCGTTTTCGTTTTTGCAGCATCGCACGAAAAACTTGCAGCTTGTAAATTTTGAGTAAAAGCAATACCGCTCAAGAGTGCTAAACAAATCGCTAATTTGTTATTCATGTTTTTATTCCCATGCTTGTAATGAATAGAAATTAGTTTAGAAAAAAACTTGCAGAAAATATGTGTAAAACTGTCTGTTTTATGCTTTTTTTAGTGCAAATAAAATTCATAAAAAAACCTCACATAAAATATATGTGAGGTGCCTGAGTCTAGGTTTATTATTATATTTTTCTATTTATTATTATGCTTAAAATTTATAGCTATAACCTAAAGTGTAAACAAAAGGATTAATATCTAAATTAAATTTAGTCCCATCATTTAAAGTAACTTTAGGACTTAAATCAGCATAACGAACATCTACAAATACTCCCCAATTTTTAGCATCAGCAGGTTGGAAGTTAAAACCAACTTGTCCTGCTACACCAAAATCTTCTTTTACATCTTTTACAATACCATCTTCATCCCAAGCAATAAATGCTGTAGCACCAACACCAATATAAGGTGTGAAACGAGTCGAATTTTTAAAATGATATTTTGCTGTAATTGTTGGTGGTAATTGTTTAATACGTGCTACCTTATTTCCATTTAACAACACATCATGATTAACAGGCGCTGCCAATAATAATTCTGCGGAAAATGGAGACTGGCCAAAGAAGTATTCTACTGATGGTGTAAAAGCATATTCATCATCTGCTTCAACTACAGTGTTTTCAGCAAGTGTCGTATCTTCTGATGGCGCAATAACACTACCACCAAATTTCACTTGCCAGTTACCAGCAAAAGTAAAAGAAGACATCCCCATTAATGCAATAACCAAAGCTTTTTTGAACACTTTAATATCTCCAACCTTATTTATATTTATAATAAACATTTATTTTAAAACCATGCAATACTCATTATAAAATTATTTTATAGTTTATTTTTAAACTACTGTTTTAAATAAAATTATATATTATCCAACTATTTTAATAGGTTTTTATCCCAACCTCATTAATCAAGATTATTTTATATTACCAACTATTTTAATATGCTTTTAAATCCCGAGTATTTTAATATAATTTATTTTAAATACATGTTTTATTTAGACAATAAAAAACCTTCTTAATTTAAATCTAAAGATCATTATTAAGAAGGTTTACACTTTAATATTTTATAAAAACTTTATAAAACCATTGCAGCGATCCAGCCAAAAATTAATAGCGGAATATTAAAGTGAATAAAGGTAGGTACGACTGTATCCCAAATATGATCGTGTTGCCCATCTACTCCTAAACCAGCTGTTGGCCCTAAGGTTGAATCAGAGGCTGGCGATCCAGCATCACCTAATGCTGCTGCTGTACCAATAAGTGCAATCGTTGCTAATGGTGAGAAACCAAACTGCACACATAAAGGCACATAAATAACAGCTAATACAGGAACACTTGAGAAAGATGAACCAATACCAATTGTCACAAATAAGCCAATACAAAGCATTAGGAAAGCAGCAAGCGCGCGGTTATCTCCAATAATCTCGACTACACCATTTACTAGCTGATTAATATCACCAGTATGAGTCATTACTGAGGCGAAACCGGCAGCAGAAATCATGATGAAGCCTACTAAAGCCATCATTCGCATGCCTTGTACAAAGACATCATCTGCATCTTGCCATTTAAAAATTCCGGCGGTAGATAGAACAGCAAAACCGACTAAACCACCCAAAATCATCGAACCTGAATATAGCTGCGCAGCAAGCGTCAAGCCAATTGCGAGCAATGCCATCAAGATCGTTTTCTTTGCAATAACTGGTGCTTGCTCTGCTTCATGCTTTAACTCTTCAGCATCTGCTTTTAAGTCAGCTGTTTCATCCTGGGTTGTTGCGCGAAGAGGTTTATCTAGATCAATCGTGGTCACAGGTGTAATCGCACGATCAGCATAAATTCTTGGTTTACGGTAGCTAATAAATACAGCAACCAAGGTGCCTAACACCATACCTGAAACAGGAATGGCCATGCCAATTGGCATCATTGCCCGATCAACATGTAAGCCGTACGCTGCCCCAATTTTGTTGATATTTCCCATCAGAATCTGTTCAAGGAAAATTGCACCAAATCCAACCGGAAGAAAAATATAAGTACCAACCAAACCTAGCGTAAGTACACAGGCTGCGGCGCGGCGGTCTAATTTTAAATGGTTCATTACCCGTAGGAGTGGCGGAACCAGTACAGGAATAAAGGCAATATGAACTGGAATAAGGTTTTGAGAGAAAATAGCAGAAATTAATAAAATACCTAAGAGGAGATACTTCACTTTAGTCTGACGGCTTTTCCCAGCTTCCATTCCCAATAAACCAATCAGCTTATGGGCAAGTAAATCAGGTAAACCAGATTTTGATAGAGCCAGAGCAAATGCCCCTAACACTGCATAGGCAAGTGCAACTTCAGCACCATCGCCAAGACCAGCGTTAAAAGCTTCAACGGTTTGAGAAAGGCTTAAACCTGCTACGAGGCCGCCCACAATGGCAGAAACCACTAAAGTCAGTACGACAGAAACGCGCGCCAGTGATAATAAGAACATCACTGCAATCGCAATAACGACAGCATTCATGAATAAGTTCAGAGCAAAACAAAAGGCGATATTCTAGCAGATTCATATCTATGAAGCCGAAAATATCGCCGAATTAACAGTTTTATGCAGTTATTTCACTGTTACGCTTGAGCTTTAATAAACTCACGAATATGAGTTGCTATTTTCTCTGGCTCACTCAGAATGGCCCAGTGATTTGCATTAAGCTCTACATATTCAAATTTTTCAACCCACTTTGGCATGGCCTCAGTGATGTATTCTGGGCTTACAAAAGTATCATATTTTAAAATAACAGCTTTTACTGGACACTGCGCATAACGTTGACGTGGGCCAGTTAAGCGAGGAATAAAATTGGCACGATATAAATTAATGCCATATTTACCATCAGCATTAATATTATTATTTAAAGGTAAATTACTTTTCCTTTCCAACTGAGTAAGAACTTTACCCCATTTTTCAGGACTAAATAGAGACCATACAGTTGGTGCTAATAACGGAAGATGAAATGCCCCGATATACCAAGATTTGGTTAATATTTTTAAGATTTGAGCTGGTGAAGATTTAAATTTATCACGTAAAAATAAAGCGGCATGATCAAGACATGGTCCAGAAATGGTGGTGTATGATAATAAACGACCTTTGAACTTAGGCTCAGTGACCGACTCCCAAGACTGAATCGAACCCCAATCATGTGCAGCCATATGGAATTGACGATTTGGCAATAACTCATCAACAACTTCTTGGAGATCTAGAGATAAACGCTCTAAACGGTAATCACGTATACGTTTTGGTATAGATGACAAACCAGCTCCACGCACATCGTAAGTAACAATATAGAAGTCATTAATCAAATGCTCAATGATTGATTCCCATACTTCTTGATTGTCTGGATAGCCATGTACTAAAACCAAGGGAGTATTTTTTTCGTCACCCCATGTTTTAGTACAAAGCGTTTGTTGATCACTTGTTGTTACTGTATGAACTTTTGGCTGCATAATCATTTCCTATCTTGTTTTTCAATCGATCATGTCGTTAGTCGGATAGAGCATTGCCATCAATATAAAAAAGATGATACTTATCTAGTATGAATACTGTTGCAATAAAAAAAATTGACTATTATGGCTATTTTAAGAAGACTTCAGAACAATCCTACGATTTCAAAATTTCTATTTAATCACTATCCCCCTTATCGTGGCGCAGGGATTTATATTGAAATCATGAATTTAGAACTTTGTCATGTGCGTGTAAAGATGCCGCTGACTTGGAAAAACCAAAATTTAGTCGGTACACATTTTGGTGGAAGCCTTTATTCAATGGTTGACCCATTTTATATGATGATTCTTATGCATCATCTCGGATCAAAATATATTGTTTGGGACAAAGCTGCCGAAATCAATTTTCTTTCTCCAGGACGCAGTACTGTACATGCAGATATTCGAGTTGATTTAGCTGAAATAGAACAAATTCGTGAACTTGCCGAGAACTATGAACCTGTTTTAAGAACTTATCATCTAAACATTTTTGATGAATCTGGGGTAAGAATTGCAGAGGTTCAGAAAACGCTTTATATCAGACGTAAAAAAGCTAAACCTTTTCCTCAATAAAAATAAGCGCTAAAAGCGCTTATTTTTATTTGTTAATTTTTTATCTTTTCTCTTCAATCGCAGCACCAGCACCACCACCGATCGCACCGCCAATTGCAGCACCAGAGTCACCACCAATCAGTGCTTTACCTACGACTGAACCGATACCAGCACCAATCGCACTCTTAGTCGTTGTCTGTTTACTGCCGCCTTGGGTATTAGAACCTACGCCTGCACCTACCGCTGCGCCTAAGCCTGCACCAATACCTCCACCTACATGGTTACCTAAACCACCACCAAGTGCTCCACCTGCTGCTGCTGCACCAATACGTTGGTCAGATGGGCTCATATTTTGGCAGCCTGTGAACATAAGTGTAGACAACATTAAAGCAGAAACTAATCCAATTGTTTTTTTCATGACCGTTCTCACAATGATCTGTTCTAGAGAAAAGAATAATCCCCTTTTATGAGGAATTTGATCAGATTGTGTTATCTGTCTGTCCTAATCGATTGATATTTTGTAAAGCTCTGCCTTTTATATTTATTAAGCAAAATTTTAATTATAAAAAAGAAGTCTTTAATCACATAAAGACTTCTATGGTTTAACAATTATTAAGGATATTTTTAGTACTTCCCTTTCTTCTCTTCATAGGCTGCACCAGCACTACCACCCAATGCTCCACCTGTAGCAGCACCAGCATCGCCACCAATAATTGCTCCACCTAATACAGCGCCGACACCAGCACCAATTGCACTATTACGTATGGTTTTACTGCTAGACCCTTTTGCATTAGCCGCAACACCTGCACCGAGTGCCGCTCCTAGACCTGCACCGATATTACCGCCCACATGTTTTCCTACCGCACCACCTGCGCCACCACCAATAGCAGCTGAACCAATACGTTGACTTTCTGGGCTTGCATTCTGACAACCAACAAACAAAGTTGTAGACATCAGGCCAACACTAACAATCATCATCATTTTTTTCATTAGATTTACTCCAGTCTTCATAAGCAGGTAGCCTAATGTGTTTTTGTGGAGTCTTTATCCCGCTTAAGTAATAAAATAATGGCTCTTTAATATGTTTATGTAATTACAATTTAAAATTGTTATAAATAAATGTATATAAAAAAGGCACCCTAAGGTGCCTTTTTTAGTGCCAGTCTAAACTTAGAATTGTTCAGAGTTTAATGCTTGGCTAAATGCTTGGTCTACTTCGCTGAAGTCATTATGAAGCTCATGCTCTGCAGCTTCTGCTTCTTGACGACGACGCTCTAAGTGGTATGCAAGACCAGTACCTGCTGGAATCAAACGACCTACTACAACGTTTTCTTTCAAGCCACGTAAATCATCTTCTTTACCTGTTACAGCCGCTTCAGTTAACACACGAGTTGTTTCCTGGAACGATGCAGCAGAGATGAACGAGTCAGTAGAAAGCGATGCTTTCGTAATACCCATCAATTGACGTTCAAACTTCGCAGGGAACTTGTTCTGAGCCAAGACAGCTTGGTTCTCTTGAACAACGCGGATGTAATCCACTTGCTCGCCTTTAATGAAGCTTGTATCACCGCCATCAGTGATATCAACTTTACGCAACATTTGACGTACGATAACTTCAATGTGCTTATCGTTGATTTTTACACCTTGGAGACGGTAAACGTCTTGAACTTCGTTCACGATGTAGTTAGTTAATGCAACTTCACCTTTCAAACGCAAGATGTCATGTGGGTTTTGTGGACCATCAGAAATAGTCTCACCACGGTTCACATGCTCGCCCTCGAATACGTTGATTTGACGCCATTTTGGAATCAATTCTTCGTAAATCTCAGAACCATCATCAGGAGTAATTACCAAACGGTTTTTACCCTTAGTCTCTTTACCGAAGCTTACAACACCTGATACTTCAGCAAGAATTGCATGCTCTTTTGGCTTACGCGCTTCGAACAAGTCAGCTACACGCGGAAGACCACCGGTAATATCACGAGTACGTGATGTTTCTTGTGGTACACGACCAATAACGTCACCCACACCAATCGTTTCGCCATCACGGACAGTTACGATTGTATTTTGTGGCAAGAAGTAGAACTGTTCGCCGCCATCTGTTGTATCCAACACGATTGCAGGACGTAAATCCTTACCAGAAGCAGGACGAGCTGTTACAGGCAAGATTTCAACAGTAGTCATACCAGTTGCATCATCAGTTTTCGATGTTGCAGTTACGCCATCAGCGATTTGGCTGAAGCGCGCTTTACCAGCAACTTCTGTTACCAATGGATGTGTATGCGGATCCCAAGTCGCTACGATACCGCCAGCTTCTACAGCTTCACCATCTTTCAACAAGATGCTTGCACCGTAAGGAAGTTTATAACGCTCGCGCTCACGACCTAAATCATCGGCAATACCAATTTCACCTGAACGTGAAACTGAAACCAAGTGGCCTTTTGCATGTTGTACAGTTTTCACGTTATGGAAACGTACAGTACCTTTGTTACGTACTTGAACACTGTTCGCAGCAGAAGTTCGGCTCGCAGCACCACCAACGTGGAACGTACGCATCGTTAACTGTGTACCTGGCTCACCGATTGACTGTGCAGCCATTACACCAACTGATTCACCTGGGTTCACCAAGTGACCACGTGCAAGGTCACGACCATAACAACGAGCACATACACCGAATGTTGATTCACATGCGATTACTGAGCGTACTTTAACTTCATCGACACCAGCTTCTTCAAGCTGAGCTGCGATTTTCTCGTCAATTAACGTACCGCGAGGTAATACAACTTCATCATCAGATGCACGACGTACATCTTCAGCAGTTACACGACCTAAAACGCGGTCACGTAATGGCTCGATGACATCACCACCCTGAATGAATGGAGTCATTACTAAACCACCCGCTGTACCACAGTCAGGTTCAGTAATTACCAAGTCTTGCGCTACGTCTACAAGACGACGAGTCAAGTAACCAGAGTTCGCAGTTTTCAATGCTGTATCGGCCAAACCTTTACGCGCACCGTGTGTTGAAATAAAGTACTGAAGTACTGTTAAACCTTCACGGAAGTTCGCTTTAATCGGAGTCTCAATAATCGAGCCATCCGGTTTTGCCATCAAACCACGCATACCAGCAAGCTGACGAATCTGCGCCGCACTACCACGGGCACCAGAGTCAGACATCATATAGATGCTGTTGAATGATTTTTGTTTCTCATCTTCACCTTGTTTGTTTTTAACAAGTGTATAAGACAAGTTATCCATCATTGCTTTAGCAACTTGGTCGTTTGTACGCGCCCAGATATCGACAACTTTGTTATAACGCTCACCAGCAGTTACGAAACCTTGTTCGAACTGTTGTTCGATTTCACGAACTTCTGTTTCTGCTTTATCAATAATTGTGTGCTTAGTAGGTGGAATGAGCATGTCTTCCATACCTACAGATACACCTGAACGAGTCGCTTGACGGAAGCCCAAGTACATTAATTGGTCAGCAAAGATAACTGTATCTTTCAAACCAAGTTTACGGTAGCAAGAGTTGATCAATTTAGAGATGTTCTTTTTAGTCATCTCAAGGTTGATCATGTCAAAGCTTAAGCCTTGTGGAACAATTTCCCAAAGCAAACAACGACCAGGTGTTGTATCAACAATAATAGTTTGGTGTTCACGTTCACCATTTTCATTGATAACAGTTTGGTGTACACGTACTTTAACACGCGCATGGATAGCAACCTGTCCAGTAGCAAGTGCACGGTTTACCTCATGAGTATCCGCAAACACCATGCCTTCACCTTTGGCATTTACAGCATCACGTGTGATGTAGTAAAGACCCAAGACAACGTCCTGAGAAGGAACAATGATTGGCTCACCGTTTGCTGGTGACAAGATGTTGTTTGTTGACATCATCAATGCACGAGCTTCTAACTGTGCTTCAAGTGTCAATGGAACGTGTACCGCCATTTGGTCACCATCGAAGTCGGCGTTAAACGCAGCACAAACGAGTGGGTGAAGACGGATTGCCTTACCTTCAATAAGAATAGGTTCAAATGCTTGAAGACCTAAACGGTGAAGTGTTGGCGCACGGTTCAACATTACTGGGTGTTGACGAATTACAGAAGCAAGAACGTCCCAAACTTCCGGAGTCTCACGCTCAACCATTTTCTTCGCAGCTTTAATGGTAGTTGCCTGACCTGAAGCTTGTAGTTTCGCGAAAATGAATGGCTTGAATAATTCAAGTGCCATTTTCTTCGGAAGACCACATTGGTGAAGACGTAAAGTAGGACCTACAGTAATTACCGAACGACCAGAATAGTCAACACGCTTACCTAATAAGTTCTGACGGAAACGACCTTGTTTACCTTTGATCATATCTGCCAAAGATTTTAATGGACGCTTGTTAGAACCAGTAATTGCACGACCACGACGACCGTTATCAAGCAATGCATCTACAGACTCTTGTAACATACGTTTTTCGTTACGTACGATGATATCTGGAGCAGCAAGGTCAAGAAGACGCTTCAAACGGTTGTTACGGTTAATGACACGACGGTATAAATCGTTCAAGTCAGAAGTCGCGAAACGACCACCTTCAAGTGGAACTAATGGACGTAAATCAGGTGGAAGTACCGGAAGTACATTCATCACCATCCATTCTGGCTTGTTGTTTGAATCTTTGAATGCTTCCATCAATTTCAAGCGTTTAGACGCTTTTTTCAACTTCGTTTCAGAAGTTGTTTGAGGAATTTCTTCACGTAAACGTGCGATTTCAGCTTCAAGATCGATATCTTTCAACAAGTCTTGAACCGCTTCTGCACCCATTTTCGCAGTGAATTCATCACCGTGTTCTTCAAGTGCATTGAAGTATTCTTCGTCTGTTAAAAGTTGATACTTTTCAAACGGAGTCATACCTGGGTCAGTTACAACGTATGATTCGAAATACAATACACGTTCGATATCACGAAGTGTCATATCTAATAATAAACCGATACGGCTCGGGAACGATTTTAAGAACCAGATATGTGCAACTGGAGAAGCAAGTTCAATGTGACCCATACGTTCACGACGAACTTTCGCTGTAGTTACTTCAACGCCACATTTTTCGCAAATGACGCCTTTGTATTTCATACGCTTGTATTTACCACACAAGCATTCGTAATCTTTTACTGGACCAAAAATTTTGGCACAGAACAAACCGTCACGTTCTGGTTTAAAAGTACGGTAGTTAATTGTCTCAGGTTTTTTAACTTCACCATGAGACCATGACTTAATCATTTCTGGTGACGCAAGACCAATACGGATACGGTCAAACTCAATTGGTGCATGACCATCTGAGTCCGTTTTCTTACGCATGATATCGAGCAAGTCTTTCAATTTTTTTCTCCGTGTGTCGGGAAGCAACGCTTACCCGACTGGGTCACAAATATTGTTTTTACCTAAAAAATCGTGAGTCTTACGACTTAATCACCATTTTTCAGTTCAATGTTGATACCTAAAGAACGGATCTCTTTGGTCAATACGTTGAACGATTCAGGCATACCCGGATCCATATAATGGTTACCATCTACAATATTCTTATAGATGCGTGTACGACCTTCAACGTCATCCGACTTAACAGTTAACATCTCTTGGAGAGTATATGCTGCGCCGTAAGCTTCGAGTGCCCAGACCTCCATCTCACCGAAACGCTGACCACCGAATTGTGCTTTACCACCAAGCGGTTGCTGTGTAACAAGAGAGTAAGAACCAGTTGAACGCGCATGCATCTTGTCATCAACCAAGTGGTTCAATTTGAGCATGTACATGTAACCTACAGTTACAGGACGATCAAACTGTTCACCAGTACGGCCATCAAACAATACTGTTTGACCTGTACGAGAGATACCAGCTAACTCAAGCAAGTCTTTAATTTGGCTTTCTTCAGCACCATCGAATACAGGAGTAGCTAAAGGTACACCTGCACGTAAGTTGCCTGAAAGTGCCAAGACTTCAGCATCAGTTAAGCTATCAAGATCTTCTTGCTCACCACCGACTTTGTTATAAATCTTGTCTAAGAATTCACGCAGTTCTAAAACTGTACGCTGTTCTTTCAACATTTTCTCGATTTTATCACCAAGCCCTTTAGCCGCCATACCTAAGTGAGTCTCAAGAATCTGACCCACGTTCATACGAGATGGTACGCCCAACGGGTTCAATACGATATCTACTGGTACACCGTTAGCATCGTGTGGCATGTCTTCAACAGGTAAGATGTTAGATACAACACCCTTGTTACCGTGACGACCAGCCATCTTATCACCAGGCTGAATACGACGTTTAACAGCTAAGTAAACTTTAACAACTTTCAATACGCCAGTTGTTAATTCATCACCTGTTGCAAGCTTACGTTTCTTCTCAGCGAATTTCTCGTCAATTTCTGCGCTCTTTTCTTTTAAGAACACTTGAATTTGAGTTAAACGCTCAGCGATTGCTTCATCTGCCGGTTGAATTTCAAGTAAATCAACAAGCTCTAAACCAGATAACACTTCTTCAACGAGTTTGTCACCACGTTTAGTTGAACCACCGCCATTAGACTCTTGGCCTTTAAGCAAACGAATTACACGCTCACGAGCTGCTTCTTCAAAGATCTTGTATTCTTCTTTCAAGTCTTTACGGTAAGCATCAAGTTGTGCTTTTTCGATCGCCAATGCACGGTCATCTTTCTCTAAGCCATCACGAGTGAAGACTTGAACATCGATAACTGTACCTTTTGTACCAGATGGAACACGTAAAGATGAATCTTTAACGTCAGCTGCTTTCTCACCAAAGATTGCACGAAGCAATTTTTCTTCAGGAGTTAACTGTGTTTCACCTTTAGGCGTTACTTTACCAACGAGGATGTCACCTGCTGTAACTTCAGCACCGATATAAACAATACCTGATTCATCAAGTTTAGAAAGTGCAGCTTCACCAACGTTAGGAATATCAGCAGTAATTTCTTCTGCACCTAACTTAGTATCACGCGCTACACAAGATAATTCTTGAATATGAATAGAAGTTAAACGGTCTTCTTGAAGTACACGCTCAGATAATAAGATCGAGTCTTCATAGTTGTAACCATTCCAAGTCATGAACGCAACGCGCATGTTTTGACCAAGCGCAAGCTCACCCATATCTGTAGACGGGCCATCTGCCAAGATATCACCGCGAGCAACTTTGTCGCCCAAATTCACGATAATATTTTGGTTGATACAAGTGTTCTGGTTAGAACGCGTATATTTAATGAGGTTGTAGATATCTACCCCTGCCTCACCAGCGATCATTTCATCTTCGTTTACACGAATAACGATACGAGAAGCATCTACGTATTCAATTGCACCACCACGGTTTGCGATTACACACACACCTGAGTCACGTGCAACGTTCGCTTCCATACCTGTACCTACAAGCGGTTTATCCGCACGTAGAGTAGGAACTGCCTGACGTTGCATGTTTGAACCCATAAGTGCACGGTTCGCGTCATCGTGTTCAAGGAACGGAATAAGTGATGCAGCAACAGATACGACCTGCTGAGCAGAAACGTCCATATGCGTCACTTTTTCTGGTGGCATACGTACGAATTCACCTTGATGACGAACAGAAACAAACTCTTCTGTTAAGTTGCCATCTTTATCTACTGCAGAATCGGCCTGTGCAATAACAGTACCTACTTCTTCAATCGCAGAAAGGTATTCAACTGCATCAGTTACTCGACCATCTACCACTTTACGGTAAGGTGTTTCCAAGAAACCAAAGTCATTTGCTTTTGCATATACTGAAAGCGAGTTGATCAAACCAATGTTTGGACCTTCCGGCGTTTCAATTGGACATACACGACCATAGTGAGTTTGATGTACGTCACGTACTTCAAAGCCCGCACGTTCACGTGTTAAACCACCAGGCCCAAGCGCTGATACACGACGCTTATGCGTAATCTCAGATAATGGGTTGTTTTGGTCCATGAACTGAGATAATTGGCTTGAACCAAAGAATTCTTTGATTGCAGCTGCAACTGGTTTAGCGTTAATTAGATCTTGTGGAGACAAGTTATCTGTTTCTGCTTGGCTTAAACGTTCTTTAACTGCACGTTCAACACGAACTAAACCAACACGGAATTGGTTTTCAGTCATTTCACCAACAGAACGTACACGACGGTTACCCAAGTGATCGATATCATCGACTTCACCTTTACCGTTACGGATTTCAACTAATGTACGTAATACATCAATGATATCTTCGTGCGATAAAATACCTTCTACTTCACGTGACTTCTGGTCAGTACCAACTTCGTATGGACGACCCAAACGACGGTTGAACTTCATACGACCTACTGGAGATAAGTCATAACGCTCAGAAGAGAAGAATAAGTTATTGAATAAGTTTTCAGCAGCTTCTTTTGTTGGCGGCTCGCCTGGACGCATTACTTTATAAATTTCAACTAATGCTTCTTCACGACCAGCTGTTGTATCTGCACGTAAAGTGTCAGCAACAAACGAACCACGGTCAATATCGTTCGTAAACAAGATATTGAACTGTTTAACACCACCTTCTGCCAACTTCACCATAACTTCATGGCTTAACAAAGTATTCGCAGCAATTACTTCACCATCACGCAAAGTAATATTTTCAGCAGTGATACGCTCATATAAGTATTCATCAGGAACTGAAAGTTTTGTTAAACCAGCAGCTTCCATTTGACGTACGTGACGAGCATTAATACGTTTACCTTGCTCAACAATAACTTTACCGTCATTGTCAGCAATATCAAATTGAGCCATTTCCCCACGTAAACGTTCAGGGACTAGGTCAATCTGGTAACTGCCCATATCAAGATACACAGGTACTTTTTCATAGAACAAATTCAAGATTTGTTCGTTGTTATAACCTAGTGCACGTAACACAACAGTAGCAAGTAATTTACGACGACGGTCAATACGTACGTAAACTAAGTCTTTTGCATCAAATTCAAAGTCTAACCATGAACCACGGTAAGGAATGATACGTGCTGAATACAACACTTTACCACTTGAGTGGGTTTTACCTTTATCGTGATCAAAGAAAACGCCTGGTGAACGATGTAATTGAGATACGATTACACGCTCAGTACCATTAATGACGAATGTACCATTTTCAGTCATGAGTGGGATTTCACCCATATAGACTTCTTGTTCTCTTACGTCTTTAATTGATTTAGTTTCGCGATCTTTAATAATCAAACGAATTTTAACGCGCATTGGTGCCGCATAAGTCGAACCACGAAGAATACATTCGCGTACATCGAACTCAGGTTTACCAAGGCTATACTCAACAAATTCTAAAGCAGCATTGCCAGAATAACTTTCGATAGGAAAAACTGAACGAAATGCGGCTTGGAGACCGATATCTTCGCGGTTTTTTGGAGTTTTGCCATCTTGCAAGAATGTTCTGTACGAATCGACCTGAATCGAAAGTAAGTACGGTGCATCCATTACTTGGGGCAATTTACCAAAATTCTTACGGATCCGTTTCTTTTCGGTATATGAGTATGCCATCTGGAGTCCTCGGAAAGTAAACTAAGCCCGCCTGCAGAACGGGCTCAGAAGGAATTACGCAGGCCGATATGGCCACCACTGTTTACAAATGCTGCAATTTTTAGTGGTATAAAAACGCTTAACAATATTTTTAAAAAAGAAAAATATTTGTAAACATTTGAAATTACTTGTCTTATTTTGATTTTCTCAAAAATCAAACAAAACTAACAAAAATCGAGCCGATTATTGTAACGCAAAAAGGCTGATGACCCAAGAGCCATCAGCCATTTTATGGAGCCGATTTAAAAACCGACTCCTTTTACAATTACTTAAGTGTAACTGTAGCACCAGCTTCTTCAAGTTTCTTCTTAAGTTCTTCGCCTTCTTCTTTAGAAACGCCTTCTTTAAGAACTTGAGGAGCACCTTCAACTAGGTCTTTAGCTTCTTTAAGACCAAGGCCAGTTGCTTCACGAACTGCTTTAATTACAGCTACTTTGTTAGCACCGAAAGAAGTCAACTCAACGTTGAATTCAGATTGTTCTTCAGCAGCAGCAGCAGCGCCACCAGCTGGAGCAGCAACAGCAACAGCTGCAGCTGAAACGTTGAATTTCTCTTCGAAAGCAGAAATTAATTCAACAAGTTCAAGAACAGTTTTTTCAGCAACTGCGTTTAAGATTTCTTCGTTAGTTAAAGCCATGAGAATAACTCCAAATGGATATTGAATGGTGTGTAAAATTGATTAAGCAGCTTCTGACTCGTTTTTCTCTTTGAGCGCTGTAATAAGGCGACCCAATTTCGAAATAGGAGCTTGAAGGACAGAGGCAAGCATAGTAAGAGCTTTCTCTTGGTTCGGAAGGTTTGCAATTACGCTAACGTCAGCACCTTGATAAACTTTGCCGTCAAATGCAGCAGCTTTTAATTCAAATGCTTTGTTAGTTTTAGCAAAATCTTCGAACAAACGTGCAGCTGCACCCATGTCATCTTCAGAAGTTGAAAAACCTAGAATTGTTGGACCAACAAGGTTGTCGTTCAAGATATTGAATTGAGTATCTTGAAGTGCGCGTTTAGCTAAAGTGTTACGTACAATACGTGTAGAAACACCTAACTTACGAGCTTCAACACGAAGTGTTGTTAATTGCTCTACGCTTAAACCTTGGTAGTCAGCAACAACGGCTGCAAACGCCTTAGAAGCAACTTCACTTACTTCCGCAACGATCTGTTTTTTGTCTTCAATAAGAAGAGCCATTGTAAAACCTCCTAAGGTGATTTATGTACCCAATGGGCACACTCCCAATTCGTAAGCCTTTCGACTTACACGCGGAGGAGGAACAAATCACACCACCGCGTCTACGCAGGCTGGTTTATTAAGAAAAGTGCTATTCGAAAATGACATCTTTTCGCCTGAGGTCTTTGACGCTGATAAATTCTCATTTATCAATTCAAAGTCCGCCTGATGAGTAAGGGATAAAGCTTTGCCCTACCCAACCAAATAGAAAAATATTTCTATTTAAGTTCTGTCCCCAATCAGGACTTTAAAATTCTTTACTAAATCTAAACTTAGTTAGAAACGTTGTTTACATCAACAGTAAGACCAGGACCCATAGTTGAGCTCAAAGTGATCTTTTTGATGTATACACCTTTAGAAGTTGCAGGTTTTAACTTTTTCAAGTCAGCAACTAAAGTTTCAACGTTTTGACGGATAGCAGCAGCATCAAAGCCTACTTGACCGATCGCAGCATGGATAATACCCGCTTTGTCTACACGGTAACGAGCCTGACCAGATTTAGCGTTTTTAACAGCATTCGCTACGTCAGGAGTTACAGTACCAACTTTAGGGTTTGGCATTAAACCACGTGGACCAAGAATTGTACCGAGCTTACCAACAACACGCATAGCGTCAGGAGCAGCGATTACAACATCAAAGTCAAGGTTTCCACCTTGGATGCTTTCAGCAAGGTCATCAAAACCTACAACATCAGCACCAGCTTCTTTAGCAGCTTCTGCTTGCGCGCCTTGAGCAAATACAGCTACACGTACAGTTTTACCAGTACCTGCAGGTAATGTAGTTGCACCACGAACAACCTGGTCAGATTTACGTGGGTCTACACCAAGATTTACAGCTACATCCAAAGATTCTTTGAACTTTGCAGCAGGTAGGCTGTTAAGAACTTGTACTGCTTCTTCCAAAGTGTAAACTTTGTTTGCTTCAACAGCAGCAGCAATGGCTTTTTGACGTTTAGTTAACTTTGCCATGTCTTATAGCTCCACTTCCAAGCCCATAGAACGTGCAGAACCAGCGATGGTACGAACACGTGCGTCTAAATCAGCACCAGTTAAATCCGGTTCTTTAGTAGTCGCAATTTCTTCTAACTGAGCACGAGTCAACTTACCAACTTTAGTTTTGTTTGGTACAGATGAACCCTTTTGAATACCAGCAGCTTTCTTAAGAAGAATAGAAGCTGGAGGAGTTTTCATGATGAATGTGAACGACTTGTCGTTGTACACAGTAATCACTACAGGAATTGGAAGACCTGGTTCAACTTTTTGTGTAGCAGCATTGAATTCTTTACAGAATGCCATGATGTTTACACCACGTTGACCTAACGCAGGACCAATTGGTGGAGATGGATTTGCTTTACCAGCTGGAACTTGCAGCTTGATATAGCCGTCAATCTTCTTAGCCATTTTAAAATACCTCTGGGTACAAACGCCGCTAGGCTCCCCAATCTTTACGCAACACTACTGTTACAACAACAATGCCCGATAAAATCGGGCGCTTTTCAACCAATTGAGATTAAATCGTTTTTTCGACTTGGCGAAACTCGAGTTCAACCTGAGTTGGTCGATTAAATACATTAATCGTCAACGTTAAACGTGACTTATCGTATTGAACCTCTTCCACCACACCTTTAAAGTCTGTGAATGGACCGTCAATAACAAGTAATTCTTCACCTGGCTCAAACATCGTTTTAGGACGTGGCGCTTCACCAGTATTACGTACACGCGCAAGAATCGCATCTGCTTCACGTTGAGTGATTGGTGCTGGTTTTTCAGGTGTGCCACCAATAAAACCTAGAACCTTTGGACATTCTTTAACGATATGCCAAGTATCATCATTCATTTCCATTTCGACTAACACATAGCCAGGAAAGAATTTACGCTCAGATTTACGTTTCTTACCATCCTTCATTTCCACCACTTCTTCGGTAGGAACAAGGACATCACCAAAGCTATCGGCAACAGCGCTACGCTGGATTCGTTCTGTAAGTGAACGCATCACTTGTTTTTCATAGCCAGAGTAGGCATGAATAATGTACCAACGTTTCATAGCTCTTTTACCCGATAATCAACTTAATTAACCAACCCAAACCATAGTCAAAGCACCATAAAACCAATGATGCGACAACTACAACCAATAGAACCTGCCACGATGTAGTGACTGTTTCTTGTTTTGTTGGCCAAGTTACTCGACGCAATTCGACTCGTGCATCTTTTAGCAAGCGAACGAAGCCTTTACCTTGATGGGTGGCGTATAATAAACCTAAAGCCACAACGATACAAGCAAAAATTGCCCCAACGCGCACCCAAACATTATTTGCAGGTGCCCAATACGCTGGCAAATGTTGATTCACCATGGTAGCTAAAAGCAACAATGCTATTGCAATCACCCATAGAACAATATCTAAAGGCGAACCAGAACGAACAACTTCAGCAGAATTATTTCTTTGAGGAATTGGCGCGTCGCTCAATGCGTCACGCGATTTATCATTCGACATTTTTGTACTCGTCGTAGAACTCGCGACTTATTATATGAACAACTAAGCCAGCATCAAGCTTTTTATTTCAAAATATGGCAGGTCAGGAGGGACTCGAACCCCCAACATTCGGTTTTGGAGACCGACGCTCTACCAATTGAACTACTGACCTATAATGCAAGTTGAGAGCCAAAGCCCTCAACCTGAGACGTAATCCGTCACTATAATATGCTTATGCAGTTACTTTCGCAACAACACCAGCACCTACAGTACGACCACCTTCACGGATCGCAAAACGTAGACCTGGGTCCATTGCGATTGGGTGGATTAATTCTACTGACATTTCAACGTTGTCGCCTGGCATAACCATTTCAACGCCGTCTTGTAATTGGATCGCACCAGTTACGTCAGTTGTACGGAAGTAGAACTGTGGACGGTAACCATTTAAGAATGGAGTGTGACGACCACCTTCTTCTTTAGAAAGTACGTATACTTCTGCGTCGAATTTAGTGTGCGGCTTGATTGTACCTGGTTTAGCAAGTACTTGACCACGTTGTACGTCTTCACGCTTAGTACCACGAAGTAAGATACCACAGTTCTCACCTGCACGGCCTTCGTCAAGAAGTTTACGGAACATTTCTACGCCAGTTACAGTTGTTTTAACTGTATCTTTAATACCAACGATCTCTACTTCTTCACCAACTTTAACGATACCAGCTTCTACACGGCCTGTTACTACAGTACCACGACCAGAAATTGAGAATACGTCTTCGATTGGCATTAAGAATGCTTTGTCGATAGCACGTTCTGGTTCTGGGATGTAAGAGTCAAGCGCTTCAACAAGAGCAAGAACTGAAGACTCACCATATTGACCGGCATCGCCTTCCAACGCTTTAAGCGCAGAACCACGGATAACTGGAGTGTCATCACCTGGGAAGTCATAAGTAGAAAGAAGTTCACGAACTTCCATTTCTACTAATTCAAGTAATTCTTCATCATCAACAAGGTCACACTTGTTTAAGAATACGATGATGTAAGGTACACCAACCTGACGAGAAAGAAGGATGTGTTCACGAGTTTGTGGCATTGGACCGTCAGTCGCAGCACACACAAGGATCGCGCCGTCCATCTGAGCAGCACCAGTAATCATGTTTTTAACGTAATCGGCGTGGCCCGGGCAGTCAACGTGCGCGTAGTGACGAATTGGAGAATCGTATTCTACGTGTGAAGTATTAATTGTAATACCACGTGCTTTTTCTTCAGGTGCTGAGTCGATTTGTGAGTAATCTTTCGCTTCACCGCCGTAAGTTTTTGCACAAATTGTTGCAATCGCAGCAGTTAAAGTTGTTTTACCATGGTCAACGTGACCGATTGTGCCCACGTTTACGTGTGGCTTATTACGTTCAAACTT
>NZ_JFYC01000019.1:0-66189 GCF_000588535.1 Acinetobacter sp. 742879
ATGTTCTTACTGATGCGCCCTTCTAAACCCAGCAAGGCAGAATAGCCGTTTTCATCTTTATACTGGCTCGCTGCGATGTCAGCATTAATTACCCCAATACCCAAAACATTCTTGGCAAATCCTGTGCCGAGATTCGACAGGCCATCTGTTGAAGCCTCTGCACCGCCGCTTAAGGTCAGTGAGTTGCTGTAGCCGTATCGAATCGCACCTGAGGCAAAGGTGGCATCGTCATAATCATTTGAATACAACCCATAGTTGTAGCGTGGAACCCCCACATCTACTGAAAACTCATTAATGCCTTTTGCCAGAATCTTGGAGGAAAAATAGTACGGCTTTTTGGTAATGCTCTGCTGTCCCGTTGCATCGGTAGTCACAAGTGTGACTTCATTTCCCGAAATAAATGGAAGCTGTTTAATATCAAATGGACCAGATGGGACTAACCCTGAATAAATCTTTTGCTGGTTGACGTATAAATCCAGTGTTGAAGGCAGTGCTGCCGAGCCGGAGAATTGCGGGAGTGCCGAGGTGACAATATCACCGCGTTGACTATAAGCACTCGACCACTGAAAACCGGCAAGACGGACACTACTCCCCCAGTCTGGGCTATTAGAAATAAAGTCGCCTAGGGTATATATCCTGATCTTCTCAGGGTCGACATATTGCCACTTACTTTCCAGTCGTACCCACTTTTCATGGCTATAACTATTTTCATTACTACCGTTATATAAAACCCCTGATGAAAAGTTACCAATTGCACTGTTAAAAATACCCTCTGCCGTACCTGAGAAAACGTTCTCGTCATTGGTCATAGTCTGATACAGACTGTAGTTCAGAATGGCTGCATTTAAGGGTTTCATCTTTAGCAATTGTGGGCTAGTGATCTGCTGGCCATTTAAGTCAACTGAGTAACCCGTTAACATGTTCGGCGGAACTTTTAAGTTTAAAGACTGCTCATTTTCGAGATATTTAAACTGGATTCCGTTTAGATCATTAATACACACCCACTGATTATCTGGGATATGTTCACCCATTTTTAGTCTTAAAGTTTTTAAATCACGAGAGCGGATATATAATTTTCTATCTTGATCCTGCCGTACCGATATTAAATCTTTAGAAACATTTGAATTAACAGAAATATTTAAAAATAGCTGTACATATCCCTGATCAGAACCAAATGCCTGATGAGCAGAATTCGGAACTTCGGGAATACTTGGTAAGACAGCATTGGTACTATCTTGTAATGATTCAGCAGCGGCATGAATCGGCAAGTACATAACACATAAGGCACTTACGATATATTTCATATGTGCCTCTTTAAAGAGATGTTTGCTTACCGTTAATATTTAATAAAATATTATATTTATGACCTGCTTGAAATTTAAAATCAGGACTAATATTAAAATTTCTCGCTTTCCCAGCAAGAATATAACCATTCACGGTATTTACTTTAATGGTATAGCTTTTATTTGCTGTTGTATCCACAAGTATTAAGTTATTTAAAAGCGCATGTCGATTACCAACATTACTTATGGTGAGATAAGCGTTATTTTGTTCTTGTTGTATTGACCAATTCAGTTTAGTAATCGCATCTTTATTCACTACAAATACAGGTAATGACGAACGTAGTAGTACGTTAACCCCTTGATCAGCTTTACGACTATCAATTGGTTTTGGTAACTCATCAATAATAATACGATAAGTTTTTTCACCAGAAATAAGTTCTGGGTTAATTCTAACTACACGTAAGTTATAAGAGTCACTAGGCTGTAGTTTTAAAAATGGTGGACTAATTACAATCTCATCCGTAGGGATTAACTGATCTTGACCAGCATTTTGTCTCCATTCAAATACACGCACCTGCAAATCAGCGCTTTCATTTGACTGATTATATAAACTAATGGAAGAGGCAGCCTGATCACTCAATATTTCAACACTAACAGGTGAAAGGCGGATTGATGCTGCATTTAGCATACTAGGCAAAAATAACAATAAACTTGTCACAACAAAGATATTTTTTTTCATGATTTGCCCAGAACTACTTTTCTCAAATTGAGCTAGCACCTTTAAAAAAGAGCTAGCAATGACGCAATAAAACTTATTAAAAATTAATAAGTCACTGTTACAGTCACAGTGTCAACATAGCTACCTGCACTTGGTAAAGTTGAGCCAGCAGGAATACGACCATAGACGTTAACTGTTTGTGCTGCACCAGTACCAGTACCGCTATATGCAGTTGTTGCAATACCAATTGCTGTTGCACGGTTAGTATCTGAGAAAAGGTTGTAAGGAATGTATTCGTTGCTAGCCGCCCCACCAATCATACGACGTTGTGTCGATTGAGCATTTTTTCCTGCGTCAAAAGCCAAAGTCCATGGCACAGTGTTGTTACATAACACTTTAATTGCAGTCCCACCTGTTGTTGTGGTGTCTGCATCTACATTGCTCGCAAGCGAACTTAACGTACCAAAGTCTAAAATTGCATTTGACGTAGTACCTGTTGCAGAAGTGTTGAGAACACAACTGTTTGTAATCGTTGCTTTAACAGTTAGTGTACCGGTTGCGTTAGCTGCATTTGCAACATTGATAGACGTTAAACCCATAGCAATTGCTGATAAACAAATGAGAGACTTATTCATGGTTAAAAACCTTTTTACATTACGCCAATAAAATTAATAGATGTAAAAATTAGCCTTCCCCATCACAATCACTAGTTCTTCTGACTGTTTTTTCAAAGCGTTATTTTTTTACTCTACTAGTTGCGCATAATACAAAAAAACAACAAAAATACTAATGTTTGTTTCATTCCAAATATCAATTAATAATCAAAATTTTGATTGTTTTCTCAATTATAAAAATTTTTATGGTTATCCCCACTCTTTTTATTAATTTTCGATAATTTCATTTACATTTTTATTAGTTTTTCTAAAAAATTTTAATTTTTCATTAGTTAAAATTTACCATCATCATTTATATTTTATAATTTTTTAAAGTTTATTCAAAAAAATAAGAACAAAAAGCAAGCACCTGATTATTCTATATATTTTAAATGAATAAGAAAATAATACTTTATGAATAAGAAATCTAAGTGTTTTATCACATCTTTAGAATTTTTTAGAGATTTCAATGGCTAGAGGCGGGTCTTCACTACTAAAAGTATATATTGCTAGCTCAACTATTTCTAAAAATTAAATGAAAAATCAAACCTAATAATCTTTGGATTTTGTTATACCGTCCTTAAGCTAACAATTCCATACTTGTGGTTTTAGTTCCTTCTTGGCAAGGTATGTATCAGTAAAACATTAGGAATTTGTTCCAATATGGCGAGTCCAGCACAAATCATTCGACATAAATTTCTCAATACATTTTTTTCACGTCATTCTCTCTGGTTTTTATGTATTTTTACTGCGCTCAGCATCACATGGTTTCGAACCGTCTATACCCCTCATAGTATCTATTATTTTATTTCTGATACTCTCCTTAATGGTTTATGGGTAGTTACAGGCGCTTTAAGCCTATTAGGCCTCTATGATGTTTTACAAAATAAACATTCAATTTTAAGAAACTACCCAATTATGGGACATTTTCGTTTTTTGTTTGAAGATATACGCCCCGAAATTCGTCAATACTTTATTGAAGCGGATCAAGATGCTCTACCTTTTTCTCGCATGCAACGAAGCTTAGTTTATCAACGTGCTAAAAACGAAAATGCAGATAAACCTTTTGGCTCAATTATTGATGTCTATCAAGAGAATTACCGCTTTATTGTCCACTCAATAAGCCCTTGCCCACCAGCTGATCCAAAGAGCTTCCGCATTCAGGTGGGTAATGCACAATGCCTTCAACCCTATAGTGCATCCATTATGAATATCTCTGCCATGAGTTTTGGTAGTTTAAGTGCCAATGCAATTCGAGCACTCAATAAAGGAGCGCAATTAGGTGGGTTTTATCACGATACTGGTGAAGGTAGCTTAAGCCCTTATCATCTCGAAAATGGTGGAGATATTGTTTGGCAAATTGCCAGTGGTTATTTTGGATGCCGTACCCTAGATGGAAAATTTGACGAGCAAAAATTTGCTAAACAATCTCAATTGCCACAGATCAAAATGATCGAATTAAAGCTTTCACAAGGTGCAAAACCGGGCCATGGCGGTATCTTACCTAAGCATAAAATTACTGAAGAAATTGCCCAAATCCGTGGCGTTTCACGCGATCATGATTGTATTTCTCCTGCTAAGCATTCTAGTTTTTCTACCCCAATTGAAATGATGCATTTCTTACAGAAGCTGCGAACATTATCTGGCGGCAAGCCAGTTGGTTTTAAACTGTGTATTGGCCAACCTTGGCAATTCATGAGTATTGTTAAAGCAATGCTTGAAACAAAAATTATTCCCGACTTTATTGTTGTGGATGGTTCTGAAGGTGGTACTGGTGCAGCACCAATTGAGTTTAGTGACAATATTGGTACTCCATTACGAGAGGGCTTACGCTTTGTCCATAATACTCTTGTCGGTGCAGGACTCAGAGATCAAGTTAAAATTGGCGCGAGTGGTAAAATCATTAGTGCTTTTGATATCGCTAGCACTTTTGCACTCGGTGCAGACTGGGTTAATTCAGCACGTGGTTTCATGTTTGCAGTTGGGTGTATTCAGGCACAAAGCTGCCACACCAACCAATGCCCTGTGGGTGTAGCGACTCAAGACAAAGATCGTCAAAAAGCAATTGATGTACCGACTAAATCAGAACGAGTATTTAATTTTCATAAAAATACCTTGCATGCATTATCAGAAATGATCGCTGCTGCGGGTTTACGCCATCCTTCTGATATTAAAGCTCATCATTTGGCTCAGCGAGTAAATGACCGTGAAATTAAGAACTATGCTCAGTTGCATTTTTTCTTGAAAGAAGGTGAACTTTTACAATCTGAACTTAATAATGACGATGATAATTTCTACTATCGAATGTGGAATATGGCTGATGCCAATCATTTTTAATTTATATTAATTTTTATAAGTTGAGCATCACCTTTATAGTGTGATGCTCTTCCAGATTTAAACCTAATATGTGATTTTTGCTTAAATTTTACGCCTCTTTTAATTTGTATTTAATAGATTTTTCACCTAATATAAAAGTATAAATAATGTACACATTTTAATTTTATTTAATAAAAAATTTTATGCTTATAACAAGAAGGTACCTCATCATGTTGAAAAAAACATTCATCTCTTCTTTTGTTGCAATCGCTGTAGGCTTAAGTAGCTATGCTGTTGCTTGTACACGTGCAGTATATTTAGGTAATAACCAACATATTATTACTGCTCGCTCAATGGACTGGAAAGTTGATACAGGGACCAACTTATGGATTATGCCAAGCGGAGTTAGCCGTGACGGTAGTGCTGGTCCCAACTCAATAAAATGGACGTCGAAGTATGGAAGTGTAATTGCTACAGGTTATGAAGTTTCCACAACAGATGGAATGAATGAAGCAGGTTTAGTTGCTAATATTTTATGGTTAGTAGAGTCTGAATACCCAGATGCAAAAAAGACAGATAAGCCTTTATTAAGTATTGCAGCATGGGCTCAATATGTACTCGATAATTTTGCAACTGTAGATGAAGCCGTTAAGGCCTTAGAAAAAGAACCCTATACTATTATTACAGACAATGTTCCCGGTGAAACACGGCTCACCACCTTACATTTATCTATTTCTGATAAAACAGGTGATAGCGCAATTATTGAATATATTGGTGGAAAACAAGTGATTCACCATAGCCGAAGCTATCAAGTCATGACCAATTCACCTACTTTCGATAAACAACTTGCACTTGTTGAATATTGGAAGCAAATTGGCGGAACGATTATGCTTCCCGGTACTAACAGAGCATCTGATCGCTTTGCACGCGCATCATTTTACATTAATGCTATTCCTAAAAATGATAATACAAAACAAGCACAAGCTTCTGTATTTAGTGTGATTCGGAATGCATCTGTTCCCTATGGGCTAAATACTCAAGAAGAACCTAATATCTCTTCGACTCGCTGGCGAACTGTTGCCGACCACAAACAGATGCTCTACTTTTTTGAATCCGCTCTCTCACCAAATGTATTTTGGGTTGACTTAAAAAAGATTAACTTTAAAGATGGTAAAACACGTAGACTTGATTTAGGGCCTGATCAAAGCCATATCTATGCAGGTGATGCTACCTCTTCCTTTAAAATTGCAAAACCATTTGTATTTTTAGGTCCAACTACGCGTTAATTTATGTCAAAATTTATTACTCTTAACATAAATAATATTAAGCATACTATCTTGGAATTTATATGATGAAGAAATCTCTACTTTTATTGGGTTCATGCCTACTTACTGCGGCTTGTAGCACCACACTGGTTAGTACACCAGCTCCTAAAGAGGTAAAAACAGCTGGTCAACTAAACTGCTCACCAACTGAACTATGCCCAAGCTTATTGGTTAAATGGAATGAAAATCAAAAAAATCAGCTTCGAGTAGATGTTCATTTAAGTAGTAGTTATAACTTTTACGATATTAACGCTTTGACTTTTGATATTGATGGCAAACGATTCAATTACGAACCAGCTCAAGCCACTGAAAAGACAAATGTGAGCCGATTAGTACCTAAACATTCAACCACTTACTTTGTTATTCCAAGTCAATTCCTACAAGAATTTAAAAATGCTCAAAATGTGAATGTTTTAATCAAAACAGATAAAGGAACAATCGAGCGCAATATGTATAGTCCACAAAAGCAGTCTTCAGTTTATAAAAACTTTATGCAGCTTTATCAAAATTCAAAATAAAATACAAAGATTAAATAATGCATCTATCTAGAGTTTTGGATAGATGCATTATTTTTCTAATAATAAAAATGTTTTGGCTTTGCATGCAAAAAGGCCGGAATCAAACCCGTTAAAGCCGCACGTATATCTGCACGTTCATTAATTAATTGATGAGAGCCTTCTTCAAGCATTAACAACGTTTGGAGTCTAAATTTACGACGAATAAATTCAATGTTGTAACGCCAATCAACCGTCTGATCAAGAGCACCTTGTGCAAGCCAGACTGGGATACGGCAAGCAGGTCGCTCTTCCATTTCCTGCATCCATTTTGACATTGCCAAAATCCAGTCCATGCCCATCATTCGAGGTTGCAGAGGATCTTTTAAACGAATAAAACGCAAAAATTCAGGATTATGATTATTACGTCTAAAATGCCTTGGTACCTGACGCTTAATACGGCGAATAATGCCTAATCCAACGGGGTTATGCCACCACGCGGTTTTTGCAGGGCGAATTAGCGGAGAAAGTAAAAGTACTCGATCTACAATCGGATCTTGGCGTTTTTCAGCATATTCTAATAAGTGATGCATCCAAATTGCTCCACCCGTACTTTGACCAATACCGACCCATGGTTTAGGTAACTGATCTGCATGTTTCACATATTGATAAACAGCCATCAAAACTTGCTGGTAATGATCAAAGTTTTTAATGCTGGCTGGTGAGCCATCACTTAATCCATGTCCCGGCAAATCATAAGTAATGATACTAAAGCCCTGCTCAAGAATTTCACGAATGATTGGCTGATAGATACCACTATGCTCAAGATAACCATGCAATAGACAAACTGTACCTTGTATTTTTTCTACTTTAGGTTTGAAAACTTGCACATGCAAACGGAATAACGGCATTTGAACATAGCCTTGCCAATGGTCACATTCAAGTAAATGTAAACCATACAATTTGCGGTAGGCCAGCAAATCACGGGAAGGTTCTTCTAATGTATTTAAATTAAGTGGACTCAAAACCTGCGGCGTAAGATCACGATTAGGAACCGGTAAATCTAATTGTTTTAATACGGCAGGATTGAGAAATGGAATATCTGACATTAAGGAACCTCTCGACAATCACTTGAGCCAAACAACATGTCGCGAATTGTCGCAAGTAATTCATAATTTGCACGGCGGCTATGATCGTAATTTTGCACACTTGGTTGCCAGCGCGTCAGTGGAGTTGGCATTGGAGCTACAACAGGAATAGTTTCAATACCATTTAAGGCAAAGAGTCGGCGTGTACGCGGCATATGATATTCATCTGTAACCAACATGACTGTCGGTGCCCCGCCTTTTTTCTGAAGCAATAAAGAGCTAAAGCGAGTATTTTCACATGTATTCATACTACGCTTTTCTAATAGCTTTGCATCAACACCGCGCTCTTTTAACCAAGCTTGCATATAAGGTGCTTCTACACCGCTAAGTACAATAGGCAGATGATTTTGTTTTTCAACTTCTAAAGTTTTTTCTAATCGCAAACGCGTATAGCCATTAACAACAATATCCTTACCATTTTTATCTAAGGTTAATCCGCCACCCAACACAACAATTGCATAAGGTTCTGATAACTTTTTAGGTTGTACGGGTAATGGATTTTTACGCACATACTCGACTTTTTGTTCAGGTTCACTGACAGCTTTTTGATGCTCTGGTACCACAGGTTTTCTTGCTAAAAACTCTGTATATTGCTCAGTAAGCGCTTTATTTTCAGAACTATTAATAAAAAGTGCTTCGTCAACAGGACTACTCGCCTCATCTGCGGCATCAATTTCTGAGTTTTTAGCGACTAAAGGAACCGTTACAGATGCTGCTTGTTCTTCTGAATCCTGTTCCTTTTCTTCTAAAAGAATAATTTGCTGCAAGGCTTTATAATTCTCTTGAATATAGGTCAGATCAGATGTTCTTTTTTCACGTAACGCTTGCTCTGTCAGTTTTAAATAGGCCTGACGAGCGATCCATAAATTTGAACCCGGCTCTAAATTATCATGCTCACTTAATGCAGCCTGTCTTTGGCTCTCAGCAGCGACTTGATTAACATCAACAGGTACAAAATAGTTAAGCCCAGCTACAATAAGTTTTGAATAAAATGGCGAATATAAAAAAACCACGAAACAGCCTAATAGTACAAATAGCACGGTGACTACTTGTACTAAACGTACCATTAAGTGTACTTTTGGCATAAAACTATTCCGTATGATTTTCAATTAAACCTAAACTGTTATAAAGCACAGGCTCTGGTTCTAACATAATATGGAAAAGCTGATCAACATCACGTTGTACAGCCTGATAAGTTTTCCTTACATCAACTAGAGATGCATTGGCATAATTCACCAGAACTAATGCCTGTTTATGGAACATCCCTACCATATCGAGTTGCTTCCCTTTCCAACCCGCCTGATCAATTAACCATCCTGCTGCAATTTTAACGTTTCCGTTAGCTTGAGGATAATGTGGAATTGTTGAGAATTGTGTGACTAAGCGTTCAAACTCTTGAGGTTTAATAACTGGATTTTTGAAGAAACTCCCGACATTAGGATACTCTTTTGGATCAGGAAGTTTACTTTGTCGAATATGGATGACCTGATTTTGTAAATTTTCGGCAGTCTGATTGTCTCCAACTGCTTGTTTCAAGTCGCCGTAGTTAAGTTTTAAATGCGGCTGTTTAAGCAATTTAAAAGTGACATGCGTGATAATGTAACGGTTTGGATCATCTTTAAAAATACTATGGCGGTAAGCGAAATGGCAGTCGGCCGCTAAAATTGTCTGAGTTTGCTTTAATTTACGGTCATACACTTGTACTGACTCAATAAACTCACCTACCTCTACCCCATACGCCCCAATGTTTTGTACGGGTGAAGCACCAACTAAACCTGGAATAAGGGCTAAATTTTGCAAACCAAACCAGTTCTGTTCAGTGCTGTATAAAACAAAATCATGCCAGACTTGGCCTGCGCCAACTTTAACCCGCACAAAATCATCATCGTTTGATAAAACTTCAATTCCCTGAATATCAAGATGAATCACTAAAGCATTGATCTGCTGCGGTAATAACATATTACTACCGCCCGATAATACAAGTACATTTAACTGATGCTGCTCAGCAAACTCTAAAGCTGATTCAATATCTTGAATACTGCCAACTTTAGTATAGTGAGAAACAGTTGCATCTAAACTTAGAGTATTGAATGGCTTAAGCTGTACTTGATTCTGAATTTGCATTGTATTGAAAAACCTATTCTTAAACATTCAATTGTTTTTTTAAAATATTGACCCACGCCAAACTACTGGACTCACATTGATTGAGTACACGTTCAAAACCATCAGCACCGCCATAATAAGGATCAGGCAACGCTTGTTGTGGGTATTCAGGATCATGCTCACTCATTAAAGCTACTTTTGCACGAATTTGATGTGCGCCAAATTGGGAAACGGCTCTTTGCAACACGTCATGAATATCTTCAAAATTTTGATGATCCATTGCCAAAATCAAATCAAACTCTAAAAAGTCTTGAGTTGAAAGTTGTCTTGCACGTAAAGATGATAGGTCATAACCCCTTTTTTTGGCATGCAACTGACTACGCTGATCAGGCGATTTATTTGGATGATAATTACTCGTTCCAGCTGAATCGACAATAACATTGAGTTGATGCGCGTCACAATAATGTCTAAAAACTACTTCAGCCGTGGGAGAACGGCAAATATTTCCTAAACAGACACATAACACCTTATATTGTGTTTCCATTAGAAATTACTTCCAAACATTTGAATTACATAAAAATAAACAGGGTCATGCACAATCTTAACAGACTATAAGTTTGTGAGAACTGAATTGACCATTGTGGCTTGTTGCATTTTGTCAAAACTCACATGGGTTGAAAAGGAAAATAATGTTTATCAATAGATTAAAAGTTGATAAATCAGGCGATAAATTAGCTAATCTTGTACTTCTTGTAGTAATTAAATAAAAATAAAGCCCTAATTTATAGGGCTTTACAAACATCACTTGGATGCAGTGATTAATTCAATCATTTCCTTCGTAGGCCTGAAGCTGCCTAATTGCCAATGCTCAGGAGGATGCTCATCAATTCTTATCCAGACATGTTCTCGAAAAGCAGGATTTCCCTTTCCTTCTATTTCTACAAATAAATCCGTTATTCGCTTGAAAAGCTCAGCCTTACTATCTTTATCTAGTAAACCTTCTATAGTTTGTATATTTATAAATGGCATAATGCTACCTGAATTAAGGCTAGGTCTAAATTATAGACTCATGCTAATTGGAGCTCCCACTGATGTCAAATCAAATTATTCCAGATCATAAATTTCCAGTAGATGTATGTGGGATCTTCAAAATTACAGAAATATTGAATGACAGATGGACGATCCTCTTGTTAAGAGAAGCCTTCTATGGGGTAACAAAATTTAATGATTTTTTAGAAAATACAGGCATATCAAAGCAAATTTTATCTAATCGTCTAAAGCATCTCATCCAATTAGAAATATTTGAATTATCAATTTATAAAGAAGTTGGTGAGCGAGAACGTAAAGAATACTTACTCACTAAAAAAGGCAAAAGTCTAAATATTGTCTTACTCGCCATGCTTGAGTCTGGCGGTAATTTTATTGAAGCTGGTAAAGATGTGGTGAAAGTTTTTAATAAGAGTACTGATGATGAACTTAAATTAAAACCTGTTGATTCTTCTAATCAAGTTATAGATTTTAAGAATTTGGAACTTAAGCTCATTCATAGCAAAAAATAAATTTTTATAACTCAGCTACCCTGATCATAAAGTCCTCAGTATGCTTTTATAAAGAAATAAAAAAAGCCTACTCTTTCAAGTAGGCTTTCCCCTTATGACTTTTGCGCTGATCATTCAGGTTTATTGTTGTTTAAAGCAACGGAAGGATCTTACAGAAATACTTAAGAATAAAAAAGCCCTTCCAATAACAGTTATTCAATAAAGCCTTCTGTACTGCGCCCTTCTAAGGCTAAACAGCCTCTTCAAAAGAAGCACTTGGCTTTACTGTTTTGTTTCTAAATTAAAACTCATCTATAAACTCTTCTGTAGTTATTACATTAGCAAAAGCATTGTTAGAAATTTGGTTATGGTGTTCAATTATACGCTGAGCACTTAAATGCATAGAATCAAATGTAGTATGTGCATCAGAGATTAAAGTTACTTTATATCCCACTTCTGAAGCGGCTCTAATAGTAGAGTCGATACAATACTCAGTTTTCATGCCAGTGACTATGACTTGATCAACATCAAGTTTTTCTAACCAATCTTTTAGAACAGTGCCCTTAAAACTGCTAGGGTATATTTTCTCAATGACAGTATCTATATCTGGATTAAAAGATAATTCTGCTATCAATTGCGTATTAGCATCGTCTGGATCTAATGGAGTACCTTTTGCTCCAACGTGACGGATAAAAATAACTGGTCTCTTATTTAAGCGCTGATACTCAATAAGCTCACGAATATTTGAAAGTACACTTTGATGGTTATACGGCTTTAGCTCTCCTTTGAATAGGCCATTTTGCATATCAATAACGAGTAAAGCTGATTTTGAGTTATGACTTTTATCCATAATCTTTCTCTGTAAAAAAACCAATAATGTGCAGAGAAAAATAAACCCAGCCATTATTGGCTGGGTTTGGTTATCTTATTAAGTCGCTCTAATAAAAAATCACACGCAGCCTTTTCTGTAGGTCGTGGTGGTTGTATTGATTTTCTTTAGTAAACAGTTCATGAATTAAACTTGCTCATCATTAAAGCGCAAATAAACATACCATAGTTTTTTCTCAAAAAACAAAGCTTATTTACTTAACTGAATGTAAGTACTCATAGGCTCCTTTTTCGTTACTCTCCAGTTTAATGACTGCATCTGTTTCATCATTTAGTGTCAGGTTAAATATTTTTTCACCATCATATGAAATTTGATGGCCCATACGAAACTCTGAATCAAGTGACTCAAGAATAATAAAATTTCCTTCATTGTTCGAAGCAATATAGTAAGTGTTGTTCCGATGAACATATCTAATTGTGTACATCACTATTTAAATTCCACCTAAAAATTATGTTTTTTCTTAATAATAAAAAGATCTTTGTTCCCTTCCCAATCAGAAAAGATCCTACCGAGAACTAAACCCTCCCTTATTAATTATTACCCCTGATCATTTAGTATTTTTTCACCCTATACTATTAAATTGATATTACAGAAATACTTAATAATAAAAAACCCCGCCATTAGTCGATAGTTAGCGGGGTCTTTTGCGATTTAATTTTACTTTGATAGACTCATCTATCAGAGATATTTGCCTCATTTCTGCAATAGAAAAATCATTTATTTTTAAAAAGCTTATCTGTCATAGTTCTATCAATTTTACTGCGATGCCCATTCTCAAAGTATCGATCGACATGGCATAGTTTTGTTTTAGTATCACAGAACACACCGTTTGACAGCGTAAACGCTGAAGTATCAAAATCACCTTGAGAGAAGGCTTTATTCGCTTTATAAGTGCCTAAATATTTAGCTGTAAGCTTTTTAGAAATACCTTTTTTGTCAGCACAAATATATTTGTCACAAATTACACCTTTTGTAGGCGAATATACACTAGAGCTGTTTTTCGCGATTGCTGCCGAGCTAAGCATCAAACACGTACATCCCATAATACTAAGAAAAGTTTTAGAAATTTTCACTTTTTAGAACCGATAAAATTATAAATTGTTAAGGCATTATATAAGTTAGAAGCTTGCCAGAAAATCTACAGAACCCTATAAATAACAAAAAGCCCACTTTTCGACGAGGGTTTAAATATTTTGGTAATCCTCACTTACATGTCGGACCCAACATTGCAAAAAAGTATTTATTTATGGGTGGCACAAGGCTTAAGAAAAGCATAGTCACTTCAGAACTACTTTATTTTAAAGTTTCTTATGCTAACTTATTCGGAGATAGAATCTTATAGAACCATTCAACAATAATGTTCAAAAATAAGGAAATAATGTATATGAGCCATTTTCAATTTCAAACTGTTCCAAATATCATCTCTGGCTTAGGCTCTATACAAGAATTACAAAATGTTTTTTCGTCAAAAGCTTACCATAAGTTATTGCTAGTCACCGATGCAGGCATGGTTAAAAATCAATTACACCGTCCCATCCTTCAAATTTTAGATACGCTTAATATTGAATATGTCATCTATGCTGATGTGCAAGCTGACCCGCCTGAACAGGTAGTACTAGATGCAGCCACTTATGCTAAACAGCAAAATGTTGATGTCATTATTGGTTTTGGTGGCGGTAGTTCTCTAGATGTTGCAAAAGTTATTGCTTTACTCGCCCACCCTAACCAGACCCAAAGTTTGCAAGAGATGTACGGCGTAAACCAAATCACCACAGCTCGCCTACCCCTTATTTTAATTCCTACTACAGCCGGTACAGGTTCAGAAGTAACGCCAATCTCAATTGTGACCACGGGTGAAACGACAAAAATGGGGATTGTCTCTCCAGTACTCTACGCCGACACTGCAATTCTTGATGCTACTTTTACTCAAAATCTTCCAGCACATATTACCGCTGCAACAGGTATTGATGCGATGGTACATGCTATTGAGGCATATACCTCTAAACATAAAAAAAATATTTATACGGATATTTTAGCCAAGCATGCTTTGAAGTTGTTAAATCATAACTTACCAAAAGTTCTTAAAGATGGTAATGATTTAGAAGCACGTCAAAACATGCTGTTTGGTTCAATGCTCGCGGGACAAGCGTTTGCAAACTCGCCAGTTGCTGCGGTACATGCTTTAGCTTATCCGCTGGGTGGACATTTTCATTTGTCACATGGGCATACCAATGCCTTAGTGTTGGTTGAAGTATTAAAGTTTAATGCACCAAATGCAAAAAAATATTATGCAGAGCTTATGCAATGGCTCGACCCATACAGCAATGGCAGCACCGATGGCTTGTGTGATTTATTTATTGACCACATGCAGAACCACTTAGACCGTAGTGGCTTGACTTTAAGACTTAGTGATTTGGGTATTGACGAGTCCAGCTTACCTCGACTTGCTCAAGATGCCATGTTGCAAACCCGTTTACTACAAAATAACCCACGTGACATGACAGAAGCCGCTGCTTTGGCAATTTATCAGGCGATTCATTAATGACTAAACCAGTTTTAAAAACCCGTGATCAATTTAAATTCTTTTTAGACATTCAAACGCGTTGGGCAGATAACGATATTTATGGTCATGTGAATAATGTGACTTACTATAGCTACTTTGATACAGCGGCCAATGCTTTGCTCATCCAAAAAACAGGTTTTGATATTCATGAAGCAAAAGCAATTGGGTTAGTGGTCGATTCAGCTTGTAGTTTTCTTCAGGAATTGTCATTTCCAGAAATTATTCAAGTAGGTGTTGCGATTGGTAAAATCGGTACGACTTCATTGCGTTATGAATTAGCAATCTTTAAACAAGGTCAGAACCAAGCCTCAGCTCAAGGACATTTTGTGCATGTGTTTGTTGATCGCGAAACGCGTAAGACTGTGCCAATTTCCGAGACAGTTCGTGAGGTTTTAGAGAATTTCTTATTATAAAAAATGAGGCAAAAAGAAAATACGTAGCTCTTTTTGCCTCGTCTTGACTTACATCATTGCAGGATCACTAAAGGAATCTTCACCCGTTTCGACTCGACCAGCAAAACGTCGGTAATAATATGGATCACTCTGACTGGTGATTTCAAAATCATACCAATGCCCTACATCAGCTAAAGCCCAATGTTGCTTAACAACCTGTCCCGCTTTTACGGTAAGTTGTAACGGCGCATCTTGTCGATATGCACACGGTTTTACTGTCAATATCGCATCCTTGCTTCCTTCATTCATGAGCTCTACGTATACATCGCCATTGGCAATGTCATAGCACACTCGAATTTCAGGTTTAACGCTACTATCGACAATACGTTGAGTATCCCCTTTGAAATGACGATGGTAACCATTTGGACCAAGTACCCATAGATCATAACGACCTAAATTATCTTTTAAAACATCCCATTCATCATCTAAAGTTTTATTCGGCTCGACAATATAACGCTTAGGAATACGGTCCAAGTTGAGCTTGTCATAAACATGAAAAACCGCTGCTTGCGTACCCGTATTAGAGAAAATCAATTGCACTTTACCATCGGCTTTACAGCGCGCGCTGGTGTGTAGCTCGTAAGGTAACGCGCGTGAAAGAAGTATGCCACTTTGCTGAATCGGTAACTTCGTATCCGTGGGTACAGGAACAGCCGGTAAAGCTTCTTGATTTTCTCTTAACTCATCTGCTTGCAAACGTGTTTGTTTACCACCCAGCTGCGGTAAAACATCTACATTTGGTGTTTTAAAGTTAAATGCACTGGTTAAATCGCCACACACTGCACGGCGGTATGGACTGATATTCGGCTCTTTAACCCCAAAACGTTTTTCTAAAAACATGAGCACAGAAGTATGATCAAACACTTGTGAGTTCACCCAACCACCACGGCTCCATGGGGAAATCACATATAACGGAACACGAGGACCCGGACCATAAACGCGTCCATCAGGTGTAGGCTGTGAATGACTTCCCTCAGGCGCGGCATGATCAAAATATTCGTCCTGCATATCCGCACTACTTAATGTCGATTTACCCGCGTACTGGCCGTTTTTTAGTCGAGATGGCGCTGATGGTGATGGTACATGGTCAAAGTAACCATCATTTTCATCAAAGTTAATAAGTAGTGCTGTTTTACTCCAAACCTCTGGTACAGCAGTTAATGCATCAATAATTTCTTGAATAAACCATGCCCCTTGAACTGGGCTTGAAGGATCTGGATGTTCGCAATAAATCGATGGCGCGTTAATCCAAGAGACTTGAGGTAATTTACCTTCCCGAATGTCGCGTTTAAAAGCGTCAAGATATTCTTCTGGTTTATTGCCCGGTAGCGTATTTGCAATGCCCTTATAAAGTGGATTTTTGGCATTATCGGTCGCAGCAACATAGGCTTTATAAGGTAGTTTTTGACCCGTATCAGCATATGGTTTATTCGGTTCGCCGCCACTTGAAACAGGATAGCCAGATGCAATGTTGGCCTTTCTAAACGAACGAAATGCACCCAACATATTATCGCCCCATTCATCTGGCATATTTTGATAACAAATCCAACTTACCCCTGCTTCTTCTAAGCGTTCGGCATAAGTTTTCCATGTATAACCACGGTCTGCCGTCGCTGGGTTACCATCAATCCAGTCCCACTCATTGTTTACAAATGAACGCTTGGTCGGTGTTGCACCATTTGTACCCGTTAAATGATAAGAACGGTTTGCATCTGTTCCAGTGTGCATAGAGCAATGGTAGGCATCACAAATCGTAAAAGCATTCGCAAGCGCAAACTGATATGGAATTTCTTTTTCTTTAAAATAACCCATGGATATATCAGTTTTATGGGCTGGCCAGTTCGCCATGCGCCCATTGTCCCAAGCCAGCTGACTGTCGTTCCAAGTATGGGGCGTACCATCTGCACGCTGTGCATTATTGGCTGTACCATCTAAGTGAAAAGGCGTTAAAACTTGCCCATTACTTCTAAGCTGCTCCCAAACACGACGGCCACTTGGCAAAGGAATCGTAAAACGATCAGCAAACCCTCGAACGCCTTTTAATGTTCCGAAGTAATGGTCAAAAGATCGGTTTTCCTGCATTAAAATAATAACGTGCTCGACATCCTGAATGGTGCCAGTTTTATTGTTTGCAGGTATTGCTAAAGCTTTTTGAATACTAGATGGGAACGCTGCCAATGCCGCTGCACCAAAACCCATATTTAAAGAATAATTTAAAAATTTACGACGTGTAATCATGATCAGGTTCTTTTTATTATTTAAGTTTATGGAGCACAGCGCATTACAGGCTTTTTACCTGTATCTGGTGTATTTGAATTATCATTTGCCGAGTCATTACAACCACTCAGCAGAATCGCGCCGATTAATAAAAAATATGAATATTTAAAACTATTTATTCCAGTGCATTGCCTTTTCATAACGATATATAGTCCATTTAAAATCTAAAATGGCTAACATAGAAAAGTACAATGACAGTGACATGACCCAAATATTTCAATCCAGTGAAAAATATGAAAAGTCTATTATTTTCATATTCTGCACCAGATCAAAAATCAGATGAATTTAAGGCTTTAATTGAATATTTTGTAGTTCGCCATCAAAAGTTTCTATGAGACTCTTAATAACTGGCTGTTGCTGTAATAGCTCAGCTGCTCTATGAAAGGCTTTTTCTTTACGTGCACTTTGAATGGTATAGGGAGTAGATGTATTCAAAGCACCATATTCAACTGTAAACTGAGTATTCGGCCATTGCTCATTTAATGCATCAATAAGGCCTTGTTGTAATTGGGTCAGCATATTTTCATATTCTTGAGGAATATGGAAAATAGTATTGCCACCAATTTCACCAGTCATCACACCATGTTGAGCAAGTTCTTGAACGGCTGGAGAAAGCTGACTATTTCTAAACCAATATTCCCACTTTTCGAGTGTCCACTCACCTTCCAAAACTTGAGGAGAAAGCTTCAAGATATCTTGAGGCATCAACTGACCGTTATCAGTTGCACTAGGCTCTTTTACAACAGCAACTGTTTCAACAACTTCAGCCTGCACCAATGATTGCTGCTCAATAACAGGTTCAGAAGCAAGATTAGGCGTATCTTGGGCCAGCGAAAATTCAGCGCTAGGCGTTTCAAATAAACCCATAGGTTCAGCAGTGAAAGCTGGTTCAGGTTCAATATTTTTAGTTTGTGTTTCTGCCTGCACTTGTACTAACTTTTGTTCTGGTACAGGAATGAAATCTTCCTCTAGAACACTAACAGTCTCTTGAACAACTGCTGACTCAAGCCCAATCAGCTCATGATGATTTGGGTCAAATACCATTAAATCCTGATTAGACTGCGGTTCAGGTTCAGGTTCAGGTTCAGGTTCAGGTTCAGGTTCAGGTTCAGGTTCAGGTTCAGGTTCAGGTTCAGGTTCAGGTTCAGGTTCAACCATAGCGGGCTGGTTAATAACTTCAACAGGCTGAACCGTATTTACTGGAGTAATCTCCTGAGCTTTTTGCTGAACTTGTTGGGTCAAACTCACCACTGCTTGCTCATTTTGTTGAACAGGCTCTGATACCACAATTTCATTAGGCGCTAAAGGTCGGAATGCCAATAAGCGTAAAACACACATTTCAAAGCCTTGCTCTTGCGTCACGGCAAGTTGCAAGTCTGAACGTCCTTTACATGCGATTTGGTAATAAAGCTGTAAATCTTGAGCAGAAATCAGCTTAGACAATTGCATGATTTTGCGATTGATTTCATCGCTATATTTCAAACTCAAATCAGGTAGATATTGCAAAATTGCCAATTCATGCAATGTCGAAATGAGCTGATCAAGCACAAGTGACACGTCTAACGCCTGATGTCTAAATTGCAATAAAAGCTGACTAACTTTCTCACGTTGATTTTGATGAATCGCTAAAATCAAATCATAAATGATCGTACGGTCGATTAGACCAAGCATTTCTTTAACATCTTGGTGATGTACAGAACCTTGACCATAAGCAATGGCTTGGTCAGTTAAAGATAATGCATCACGCAGTGAACCTTGAGCAGATTCAGCAATTTGCCAAATTGCATCTTGGTCAGCAGTAATCTGTTCTTTTTCGAGAATAGCGCCAAGATGCTTGGTAATTTCATCGACAGCCAAAGGCCGTAAAGTAAATTGCAAACAACGTGAAATAACTGTAATCGGTAGCTTTTGTGGGTCAGTCGTAGCAAATAGAAACTTAACGTGTTCTGGTGGTTCTTCTAGTGTTTTTAATAACGCATTAAAAGAATGCGTCGATAGCATATGTACTTCGTCAATCAGGTAAACTTTAAAACGTCCTTGCGTTGGCGCATAAGGAACGTTGTCTAAAAGTTCACGCGTATCTTCTACTTTGGTTCTTGAAGCAGCATCGATTTCAATTAGGTCAATAAAACGCCCTTCGTTTACTGCTTTACAGGTTGCACAGACTTCACATGGCGTAGAAGTCACACCCGTTTCACAGTTCAAACACTTGGCTAAAATACGTGCGATTGTAGTTTTACCTACACCACGCGTTCCTGTAAATAAATAAGCATGGTGAAGACGACCGCGTTCCAATGCACTGCTTAATGCACGAGAAACGTGGTTTTGCCCCACTAACTCATTGAAATTACGTGGACGGTATTTTCTAGCAAGTACTTGATACATGTATGCTCCTTGTTACAGGCATAAGCATACTTTGTTTTTAAAAGAGTGTGAACGCATAAAGCTCATATCCGTACAGATAAACTGCGAACTGGCTTCTTTTCTCTACCAGAACCGTTTATTTGTCTAAGGATGATCATGGTGTAACTCCTGATCTGTAACACCCTCATCCATCCTTTGCACGAGTCCCACACCATCCTTAATTTCAGCCGAATAATTTCCCTTCTCGGTAAAAATTTGCATGATCGTATAGTGGTCTTTTTGACTTTGAGTAATGGTAAAGAAATTTTGATTCGGATCGCCCTGATCAAATTTACCGGTCCACCGAACAATATCTTGGTCAACAGGTTCGATCTCTACAATTTTACCCGTGCGATTAATGCCATATTCCAACATTTGAAACTTAACAGTGTCACCCACTTTTTTAAGTTCAATCACATTTGGATCATATTTAATGACCATACCTTCTGCATTTTTAATTAGTGGAAAATTAAGATTAGAAGGTATTTGATCCTTTTCTATTTCATTAAAAACAATCTGTTGCTGAGACAACTTTTCCTTTTCTGATGAACTCAAATTCAGTATATTTTGACTAGCAAATTCATTCTGATTATCTGCCACTTTTGGCCCAGACTCTTGCCGACTTTCTAAAGACGACGTTAAAGCAGAAGAGCTTTGCTGTGAAAAGGCAAACCAGATTAAAACTGCTAACGCCACGCAAGCGATAGCAGTTCCTATTAACAATTTATTTTTCTTCATTATTTACAGCTAAAAATAGAGATTAGTTATATAGAGAAATTTTCTGTGCATTCAGATTAATGACACTAACCGCATCAATTTTTCCTTCTACACCTAAACGTACACCATATTTAGGGTTATATAGATAGGGACTCGAATAAAAATTAATGTTATTACCACCCATTGCTGTACTTCCTAACGGATGGGCAAAGCCTGAACCAATATTAGTTGAACCATTATGGTATAGGCCAAGATTATGCCCAACTTCATGACGCATAGCAGCGAAAGAACAACCTGCAATATCATTTGCGCCAATCATGTTATATGCAGAAGCATTAATCCAAGCCCAACCACAACCACCATCACCCGGTTCATTACCTTGATAATAAACACCGTCTGCCAATACACGTTTTCGCTCATTTTGTACCGTGGTGTCATCTCGTCCAGTAGAAATTGCTTCTTTTAAAGTGGCAGCAGGAATTTTATAAGTTAGATAACCTACATCTCTTAAGTAAAAACGTGCATTCGAATTGTCAGCAGTTAAATTCGTTAAATTTACGCCTTCAATCATTCTAAGTTTAGCAGCGCTTTCTCCTAAAATTGAGTTTACCTCTGGGCTAGAAACCAACAACATATCAATTGTATAACTATCTACTGTCCAGCCTTGAGCGGTGTACATAAAACGGCGATTTTCACCATTTTTAATTGCGGTAGACAAGCCATTAGCAGCATTAATATAGGTGTCTGCCGATGCATTTGACACAATAACAACTTTATCGCCGACTTGAGCTTTAGCAGGTAGTTGTAAGGTTGGCTGCCAATTTGAGGTAGAAAGTTTTACCTTTAAAGTAGGCTGAGTCATATTCGGTAAAGTTGCAGGGATTGTTGCGGCTGAATCAATCACCTTTGTAGGTGAAGAGATCAACTGCCAATATCCTTTGTCGCTTACATACATAAACTCATATTGATCGCCTGTTTTAAGCGTTAGGGTCGCTTGGCTATTAATATTGGTATTATTAATTTTTGCAGACCAAGTCGCTGTAGACTTGATAACAATTCTATCTCGATCACTTGCAGTGGTCGGCAAAGTGAAATTGGAAACCCAGTTTCCATCTCCAAATGAAATTTCTGTAAGTGGACTATTAACTGTCGCTAATGACGTTCCAATTTGCTGAACATTTAACTTCTGAGGTTTTATATACTCTGGAACCCATTTTCCTAAAGCAGAATAATATTTGAACCAATATTCAGAGCCATTTTTTAATGTAAAACTGCTCGGGAATAGTAAATTTGTTTTATCAATGTCCGAACTTGCACTTGCTGTAGAAACAACTTGTACGGTTGTTCCATCACGTACATCACTCGGGAATGCTATGGTTTGTGCCCATTTGTCATTTTGAATAAGTACTTTTTGCATAGATGCAGTTGTTAATGGAACGACTTCATAGGTCGCACCATTAGTAGGACTCACTGTCGCTAACTGAGCGATCCATTTATTTTGACTACTATTAAAGATGAATTGGTAAACATCCCCACTATTTATCTTTAATATTTCTAACGGAATATTGGTATTAGAAGTATCTAAATAGCTGCTATAGGCAGCGCTAGAACGAATTGTAATTTTGTCCAAATTATTAGCGCTTGTGGGTAAAGTGAGATTTTTGACCCAATTCCCATTTGCTAGATTAAATTCTAAATCTGAATAACCGGATGGAATTGATCCACTATTATTATTCTGATTTGGTGAAAGTACTGTTGCGGCATATACAAGTGAAGATGCAACAATTGCTCCAATAATGAGTGATGTTTTTAATTTAAAATTCACAGCAGCCTCTTTTATTTGTTTTTAGATTTTTCGAATAGCAGGTTAGCAAACCATTTTTACACAGTCAATTTCATAACAATTAATTTTTCATTAAATTTCAATTACATGACCACTGAATCATTTTGAAATAAAAATATGAACCTTTTTAAAGAATAGTTTATTTATGAGAATTAAATAACCAATTTTTAATATGTAGAAAATATTAAAAAGATATTTAAGGATAAAAAGAAAGGTAGTCTCTCTTTTTATCCTTTAGTTTTAATTTACTTTCTTTGGAAAACTCAACCAGACAAATACAGTTAAAAGAAAGAAACAAATAGCTGAAATGGTAAGCACCCAACTATGGGCATAGCTAAAAGCTTGCTGCGCAACTGCAATTAATTGTCCTCCCAAAGGATTTTCAAGGTTAGACGCTAATTGCATGGTTTCTCCAATCGAGATACTCGCTTTTTCAATTAAGTCCGTTGGGAGCTGTTCTGGCAAAATAATTGAACGACTATAAAACCAAGATAACATTAACCCAAATATAGCAACGCCCAAACCAGCCCCAAGCTCGTAAGCCATCCCTTCAATGGCACCTGCTGCACTCGCCTTTTGCGGAGGTACAGATGACATAATCGCAGCAGTTGAAGCAAGTAAGGCAATCTCAATGCTAAAGCCTAAAAAGACCATACACGTCCATGCTAAAAAGTGGTCGGTCGAGAAGTTAAGCTGGGCAAGCCCCCATAGACTAAATCCACTTATTAAAATACCAACAGTAGATACAAGTCTAAGCCCCCATTTATTTAAACAAATTCCGGCTAATGGACCACCTAAACTAATCGCAATCATGAATGGAATAATAAACATGGCTGCCTGTAATGGTGAAAACCCATGTACAAACTGCAACTCTTGAGACAAGAGTAATTCAAAGCCAACCAAAGCAATCATGGAAACAACAGCCATAACAATGCTGGTAGAAATCACTGGATGTTTAAACAATTCCAAATCAATCATTGGCGTCGTAGCTCTTTTTTGGCTTCGAATGAAGTGGATTAAAGTACTTATGCCTACCACAAACATCACGACTGTAAGTACCGAGAAGTTATACATCGCCGATTTAATTGAATAGATCAGGCTTAAAATGGCTACAACCAAGATTAAAGCTTGTCCTAAATTAATTGGCTGATCAGTCTTCTCTTGTTGTTTAGGAATGATTATTACAATCATAACCAGAACCACTAAAATAATCGGGATATTGATGAGGAATACAGCTCCCCAATGGAAGTGTTCCAACACAAATCCACCCACTAATGGACCAAAAGCTGCTCCGCCACCACCCACTGTAGACCAAAGACCAAGTGCAAAATTTCTCTGCTTTTCTTCGGTAAAGGCATTACGGATGCCGGATAAAGTGGCAGGAATAAGCATCGCTGCCCCTAGCCCTAAGACAGCACGAGAAGCAATTAAGGCATAGGCAGTTGGAGAAAAAGCCGCAGCTAACGAACCAACACCAAAAACTGCTGTTCCAATAAATAATAATTTTTTAAAGCCAATACGATCACCGAGTGCACCCATCGGTAAAATCAAACCCGCCATAATCAGTGAATAAATATCAATGACCCATAAAAGCTGATTGGCAGTTAAATTTAATGCTGCACTTAAAGATGGTGTTGCAACATGCATCACCGTTGCATCAATCGTAACGGGTAAATAAATAAGGACGATAATTGTCAGGATTAACCATTTTTTTTGCATAACGCTCTTCAATATCCAAAACTTGGACATGTGTTCAAATCATGGTTATTATATACACAATTGGACACTTGTCCAACTTTTAGTTTTAATGTAATTTGTGTCGAATTCAGTCAGGTGAAAGAAACATGGCCTATCTTAATCGCGATCAACGCAGAGAAATGATTCTGCAAGCTGCCATGCAAGTTGCTTTGGCTGAAGGTTTTACTGCCATGACGGTACGTAGAGTCGCAACGGAGGCACAAACCTCAACCGGACAAGTTCATCACCATTTCTCTTCGGCATCTCATTTAAAAGCTGAAGCTTTTTTAAAGCTGATGGAACAGCTTGATGAAATTGAAAAAACCCTAGAAACAACTAGCCAATTTCAAAGGGTCTTCATCCTATTGGGCGCAGAAAACATCGACAGACTTCAGCCCTACTTACGTTTATGGAATGAAGCTGAACTCTTGATTGAACAAGATGTTGAAATACGAAAGGCTTATAACCTTGCTATGCAGAATTGGCATCAAACGATTGTGCAAGCGATTGAGTGTGGCCAGAAAGAAGGCGAATTTAAAAACAGATCAAATTCCACAGACATTGCATGGCGACTCATTGCCTTTGTTTGTGGCTTAGAAGGTATTTATAAACTTGGTTTACAAGGTTTAGCTGAGGAAGATTTCAAACGCCATACCGAAGCGATTATTCGCCTAGAATTATTATAAATGTTGAGCTGGCATTGCTTAAAAATACCAGCTTTAAAATACTAAAATTAGAACCAGCCTTTACGGCCTTTTAAAATTTGGTCTGTACAACGTAAAGTTTCTTGAGTCAGCCCCCATAAACGGTAATCACCCGTGATTGAACCAATTTGAAAGTTATGCGTATAAGCAAAGCTGAGGTCACGCTCAGGATCACACCACGCTCCTGAACCATTGTAACCAATATGCCCAAACCCATTTTTAGCGCGTTTACCCATGGTAATAATGCGGTGATAGCCTAAACGCCAATTCATCGGAATTGGCATAACACGATCACGTGCATAACTTTGGATGGTGCTGAGCTCTTTAAATACTTCTGGGCGAATAATTTGATGTCCATCCCATTCACCTTGATTTGCTAGCATCGCATAAATTTTAGCAAGACTATTTGCAGTAAATGTGCCGTTTGCTGCTGGAATGACTGCTTGCAACCCCTCGTCACTAAAGAAACTAAGATGTTTCATTCCTTTTGGAATCATGGCATCTTGAAAGTCTTGAGGGTCTTGTCCAGTCCAAGTAATCATTTTTTCAGAGAGTGAACTCTTGCGCGTCTGTGGCTTTTTAGGTTTTTCAACTTGAGTAGATGCTGGTTTTTCTGGTTTTGGTTGAATAATTAAACGTGCTACACGATCCAACTCATTTGCAGGCGTCCCAAAATAAGCGCCGTCTAACTGCAACGGTTCAACCAGATATTTTTGCATGAGCTGATCTAAAGATTGATCAGTTGCTTTTTCAAGTACACCACCCACAAGCCAACCAAATGTTAAAGCTTGATAAGCATTGCCCTCTCCTGCAAGGAATCTTGGCTTAGTCGCCGCGACCACATCTAACATATGTGACCAGTCGAGCATTTCTCGCGCACTTTCGATGATATTGCGCACATCAAACATGCCACTTTGGTGGCTGAGCACATGACGCAATGTCATTTGCTCTTTTCCATTTTGAGCAAACTCAGGCCAATAAGTCGCAATCGGTTTGTCGTATTCTAAAAAACCTTCACTTACTAAAATATGCGCTAAAGTTGCAAGTATGCCCTTACCTGTAGAATAACAAACTGCCAATGTGTCAGGTTGCCAAGCTTCGGTTTGTGATTTTAGACCCGTGTAGATATCTACAACTTTCTGACCTCTAAAATAAACCGCTAAAGCAGCTCCACCTTGTCCTGTTCTAGCATCTTGAAGACGGCTAAACTGGTGAGCTAAATCAATAAAACGTTCATCTAAAATACCGTGATAGTTATGGGTATCGGCCAGTAAAATCTCTTTAATCACATGAAGTTCCTTGCATTTTTTGTTATTTTGCTCAAAAGCAGCCCAAACCTCTGTTCAGGCTGCTGATATTTTTATAATGCTTTTACTGTTCCTGCAACATGCGGTTTTTGGGATTTCGCATTACGAATTAAGAAATCAGTCTTTTTATCTGTATTGGCAGTTAAAAACTCAACTTTTGACGGTAAGAACATTGGCAGCTTAAACCATACATCTGCTTCATAAGCATTTGGTAATTCAAGGTTTGCTAATGCTTTAGCTTTGCTCCACATACCATGTGCAATGGCTTGCTTAAAGCCAAATGCTTTTGCAGTAATGGCATGAATGTGAATTAAGTTAAAATCACCAGACACTTTCGCATAACGGCGACCTGTGTTTTCTAAAATATTCCACTCTGCCTTTGGAACATAAGCTGGTGCTTGTTCTTCTTTGGCTTTCTCACCTACTCTTTTCTCAACTTTTTGGCGAGATAAATAAGTCGTTAAGCCTTCCATCACCACTTCATTGCCAACTTTTGCCGTGGTAATAAAGTCGAACTGAACACCTTTATCATGCGGTTTTAGTTCCCCAAATTTACATGACAAAGTTAATTTTTCAGTCACAGCAATTGGTCTGGTCTGTTTAATCTGGTTACGAATATGGACTAAACCTAAAATTGGAAATGGAAAGGCTTCTGCCGTCATCATGTGCATTTGCAAACTTTGAGAAAGTACAGCCAAATAAATTGCTGGTACAAAGCCATTATTTTGAAAGCCACATACTTCGTTATAAGCTTTGAGGTGGTTCTGATCAATTTCTAAAGTATCTACCACATATTCAACTTGCGGTAATATTTTTGGACCTTTCGGCTTTTTAAAAATTAAACCTTGCACTACTTTTGGATAAGCCAATGCCGCTTTTGGTAGCTGGCTAAAATGACGAGTATTCATACCTAACCTTTTATAATTTATAGATTCTTGAATAAAAAAGGGATGCACAAGCACCCCCTATTTAGCTAAAAGTGCTTAAGCGCCCAACAAGCTTTGACCACACACTCGTACAACGTTGCCGTTTACGCCTGTAGAAGCAGTTGATGCAAACCATGCAATAGTTTCCGCTACATCAACAGGTAAACCACCTTGTTGCATCGAGTTCATACGGCGACCAGCTTCGCGAATTGCAAATGGAATCGCAGCAGTCATTTGAGTCTCGATAAAGCCAGGTGCTACTGCGTTAATGGTAATACCATTTTTTAAGATAGGCGCAGTAAATTTCACTAGACCAATCACACCTGCTTTCGACGCAGCATAGTTTGTTTGACCAAGGTTACCCGCAATACCACTGATTGATGATACACAAACAATGCGGCCATTTGCATTTAGACCATCGTTTTCTAACAAGTAGTCATTTACGCGTTCAGCAGCAGACAAGTTAATATTAATTACCAAATCCCAAAGCTCTGGCTTCATGTTTGCCAAAGTTTTGTCACGTGTAATACCTGCGTTATGAACAATAATATCTAAACCGCCTTGTTTTGCCGCAGCAGCGTTAATTTTTTCGCCCGCATCAGCAGCTGTAATGTCAATTGCCAATGTAGAACCGCCAATATCAGCCGCTACACGGTCAAGGTCAGCTTGTTGTTGTGGTACATCTAGACAAATAACATGCGCGCCGTCACGTGCCAATACATGCGCAATGGCTTCACCGATACCACGGCTCGCACCTGTTACCAACGCAGTTTTACCAGCAAGCGGTTTTGCCCAATCAACATCAACTACATCTGCTTTAGATACACGAATCACTTGACCAGATACATAAGCTGAACGTGGAGAAAGCAAGAAACGTAAAGTTGATTCAAGGTTTGCCGCAGCACCTTCATCAACATAAACAACTTGAGCAGTAATACCCTTTTTAAATTCTTTACCTACAGATTTGATAAAGCCTTCAAGTGCACGCTGAGCAATCGCTTGTTTTACAGTTTTCGCAGTTTCAGGAGTTGTACCAATCACAATCACTCGACCAGAAGTCGCAACTTGACGTGCAATTGGGTTAAAGAATTTATAAAGTTCGTTTAACTGTTCTGAGTTTTGGATACCAGACGCATCAAATACAACTGCTTTGAATTTTGATTCTTTGTCGCCTGCATTGAATGGACGTAAATTTAAACCAACTTTTGCAGCTTCTTGTTGTAATGCAACATTATTGCCTACATAGCTATCTGCATGAACATTGCTAAGTACTTGTGCAATCGCACCAGACAATACACTTGACGGCGCTGCGCCAACCAATACTGCACCATTCACTACTGGCTGAGCACTTTCAAAACGCTCTAATGCAACTGGCGATGGTAAACCCAGATTTTTAACAACGAATTTACCAATAGGAGATTGTGTAAATGCTTGGTATTGATCAGTCATGATTATTATCTCTCAAAGAAATGAATTTTCTACGACAGGCTTCATTATGTTATGAGATGAATAGCAACAATATGAAAGCAGTCGTTCATTAGAGTTACTCCAAATCATACTTGACTTCATCTTTGGATGTCTTGACCTGAATGCTATCTACAATGTCATTCTAGTCAATACAGGTCTATTTGAATTGTGTTAAGGTAGCTTACAAGAATATCGTTATTATGCTTGGAAAAGCCTTATGAGCAAAACAACTCAAGAAAATCCAGCAGTCGAGAATTCTGCTCAGGAAAAAGTGTCAAATACATCAAAGTCGGCTTCTAACACGGCTAAGCGTAACAGCACTACTCCTAAAGCAGCAACTAATACATCAAAAACGACACGTACTCGTTCAACGACTGCACCTGCACGTAGCCCTCGCACCAAGAGCGCGGCTACAGCAACTACTTCTACATCTTCAAATGTAGCTGCAGCAACAAAAGCAACAAAAACCAAAACTTCTGTTCAACAGGATAAAACCATGAGCCAAAACACTGTTCGCCGCGTTGCAATTATTGGTGGCAACCGTATTCCATTTGCACGTTCAAATACTGCTTATTTCAAAGCGTCAAATTCTGACATGCTGACAGCAGCATTGAATGGTTTGGTTGAACGCTTTAACTTACAAGGTAAGCGTATTGGTGAAGTCGTTGCTGGTGCTGTTTTAAAACACAGCCGTGACTTTAATATGACTCGTGAAGTTGTATTGAGCACAGATCTTGCTCCTGAAACCCCTGCTTATGACATTCAAATTGCTTGTGGTACAGGTTTACAAGCAGCTTTTGTTGTTGCAAACAAAATTGCACTTGGTCAAATCGATGTAGGTATTGCAGGTGGCGTAGACACCACTTCTGACGCGCCGATTGCTGTAGGTGATGGCTTACGTAAAGTTTTACTTGAACTCAATGTAGCTAAAACGGGTAAAGACCGTCTTAAAGCTTTAACAAAAATTGATTTTAAAAAGCTTCTTGATGCACCAAGCAATGGTGAACCACGTACTGGCCTTTCAATGGGTGAGCACCAAGCAATCACTGCTTTAGAATGGGGTATCACTCGCGAAGCACAAGATGAGTTAGCTGCTAGCAGCCATCAAAAACTTGCTGCTGCTTATGAGCGTGGTTTCTTTGATGACTTAATGACTCCATTCTTAGGTCTTAACCGTGACAACAACTTACGCGCAGACAGCACAGTTGAAAAACTTGCTAAATTGAAGCCAGTTTTCGGTAAAGGCGAAACTGCAACAATGACAGCGGGTAACTCAACTCCGTTGACTGATGGTGCTTCTGTGGTATTGCTTGCTTCTGAAGAATGGGCAAAAGAAAACGGTCATGAAGTTTTAGCTTACCTTTCTTTCTCTGAGACAGCAGCTGTTGACTTCATTGGTAAAAACGGCCCTAAAGAAGGTTTGTTAATGGCTCCTGCTTATGCAGTACCTCGTATGCTTAAGCGTGCAAACCTTAAACTTCAAGATTTCGATTTCTACGAAATCCATGAAGCATTTGCATCTCAAGTGTTATCTACATTGAAAGCTTGGGAAGATGAAAAATTCTGTAAAGAACGTCTTGGTTTAGATGCACCTTTGGGTTCAATTGACCGCTCTAAACTAAACGTAAATGGTTCATCTTTAGGTGCAGGCCATCCATTTGCTGCAACTGGTGGTCGTATCTTAGCAACTGCTGCTAAATTGATTAATGAAAAAGGTTCAGGCCGTGCATTAATCTCTATCTGTACAGCAGGTGGTGAAGGTGTGGTTGCGATTGTAGAAAAATAATTTCTATAACGACCTAACAAAATAAGCACCCATTTGGGTGCTTATTTCATTTCAATATATTAGCTTAATGAAGTGATGCAGCTTTGGCATCTGGGAAAAATTTATCTTCAATATGGTCATAGCACCACTGGAAAATAAAGGTATAAACCAAAATACATAAGGTTAAACCAATATCTAAAATAAGTGCATCAATGACACTCATCTGAAGCATATATGCAATCATTGGTACAGTTGCAATCAGCAAACCACCTTCAAAACCAATCGCATGTAAAATCCGCACAGGGATCGTTCTTTCCCAATTATATTTATGCTCTACTTTTTCAAAATAGTGGTTAAAAATCATGTTCCAGAAAACTGAAACCACTGCCATAAACACACCGAGTGTACCGGTTACATCCATTGGCATATCAAAAATAAAACTTAATGCAATCGCAATGATGACCAATAAAATTCCTTCATAACTGATTGCATGAATGAGTCTTCTCTTGGAAATCAACATTTTTAAATACTCAATAATAACTTGGATAATGTGCATTTTATTTTTATAATATTGATTAATCCAATCAGGTTCTTTCAGTTTTTTTGACAGATGAATATTAATCAAGAACAACTACTCATGTTTCAAGCCGTAATTGAGACCGGCTCTTTTTCTGCAGCAGCACGTAAACTTGGAAAAGTTCCTTCGGCTGTAAGCATGTCTATTGCCAACTTAGAAATTGATCTGGACCTGACTTTATTTGACCGTAAAGGCCGTGAACCCGTCCCTACTGACGAAGCACGAGTGTTATACGAAAAGACATCTCAGCTTTTAATTGAGATGAATCAATGGAAACAGCATGCTCACGCGTTAAGTACAGGTTTGGAAGCTAATTTAACTATTGTGATTGTGTCTGAACTTTTACACACCAATTGGACAGACTATATTTGTCTTTTAGAGAGTCGTTTTCCAGACTTACAAATTAATATTGTCTCTGCCCCTCAAGAAGATGCACTGCAAATGTTATTAGACGGGTCTGCCCAACTTGCACTGATGTTTGAACGCGAGCACCTAGATAACAGAGAACAATTTGTAGAGCTTAAACGTGAGGCCTTAATTCCAGTTATTTCAAATAACCACCCCCTCGCAGGTCAAAATCAGGTTACTTATGAACAAATCCTCACTACACGACAAATTGTAGTTGCAAGCCGAGATGAGACTTTAAAACCCGAGTTACTTTTTTCGAAACATTATTGGCGCACCGATAACCACCACTCCGCTTGTTTAATGATCTTGCGAAATTTGGGTTGGGGTGTACTTCCTCAAGAAATGTTTAAAGAAAACCCTGAATTAAAAAATAAACTTAAAGTATTGGATTTATTAGATTTCACTCCCCGATTTGAATATTATGTTGATTTGGTATGGAGTCGAGAAAGTGAGCTTGGTGCCGCTGCTAGATTTTTGATTGAACATATCCGTAAGCAACGAATGCAACCACTGCCTTAAAAATATTTCAAATTAGATGCAGAACCTAAACGTTTTTCTTTGAAATATAACAATTGATATATCGACAGCATGAATAGACTTTGTGCTATAAAGAAAACATAAGATTTATTACTGAAGATGTTGAATATCAATGACTCATACAGCACTTGACCAATTAAAAATATTAACGACCGTTGTTGCCGACAGTAGTGACCTTGATGCAATTCGTAAATTCCGTCCATTAGACGCAACGACTAACCCTTCATTGATTACGGCAGCAGCAGAACAACCAGAAAGCAAAGAGCTGATTGAAGATGCTTATTATCAAGCCAAAGAAGAAGGCTATAGCAACGATGAGTTAATCGAAAGAACCATTGATATTTTAACCGTAAAATTTGGTGTAGAAATTTTAAAACTGATTGAAGGCCGTGTTTCTACAGAAGTCGATGCTGCACTTTCATACGACACTGAAGCAACCATTAAAAAAGCGCATGAATTATGTGAACTTTACAAAGGTTACGGTATTGATCAGTCACGTATTCTTATTAAAATTGCATCGACTTGGGAAGGTATTCAAGCTGCCAAAGTGCTCGAAGCTGAAGGAATTGCTTGTAACCTCACTCTCCTTTTCGGTTTACATCAAGCCCAAGCGTGTGCAGATGCAAAAGTGACTTTAATCTCACCATTTGTAGGTCGTATCTTAGATTGGTACAAAAAAGCTGAAGGTGTAGACGCTTACCCAATCGAAAAAGATCCAGGCGTAGTTTCAGTTAAGAAAATCTACACTTACTACAAGCAGCAAAATATTCCAACTCAAGTGATGGGTGCGAGCTTCCGTAGTATTGATCAAGTGCTTGGTCTAGCTGGATGTGATTTGCTAACCATCTCGCCAAGCTTACTTACCCAGCTTGAGCAAGATAACCGTACAGTTGATGCAGCACTTGATGCAACTCAAGCAAAACAAGCAGAAGCGATTGTTAGACCAGCTCAAGATGAGCAAAGTTTTAAAGATGAACTTAACCATGACTTAATGGCATTCCAGCTTTTACAAGGTGGTGTTGATGGCTTTATTAAAGCACGTGACCAATTAAGCCTTTTGTTACGTCAGTCTTTTGGAATTGATGCGGAAATAAAATCCTAAAAAACTGCACTTTTCATACAAAATCACCGATTTTTGTTATCATGACAAAAATCGGTTTTTTATTGGGTTTCTCGTGTTCGGCATAACAGATTTAACAACATATATTATTGGTACATTCCTAATTGTGTTATTGCCCGGACCCAATTCTCTTTATGTGATGTCAATTGCTTCACGTTACGGCATTAAAACCGGATATATGGGTGCATTCGGTATTTTCACCGGTGACCTTATTTTAATGCTATGTACAGTACTCGGAGCTGCTTCTCTACTCAAGGCATTTCCATGGGTATTTGTCATTCTTAAATTAACAGGTGCACTTTATCTTTCTTACTTAGGCTTTAAACTGTTACAAGGCAGTATTCAACGCTGGAAACAACGTAATCAAACTCAACCAGAAATGGCCGATTTACCCGCTTTAGATAAAATTCATCCTTATAAAACAGCACTTAGTATCAGTTTACTCAATCCTAAAGCGATTTTATTTTTCCTCTCTTTCTTTGTTCAATTTGTTGAGCCAAATTATGCTTATCCTGCTCTGAGCTTTTTAATTTTAGCGATTATTTTACAAATCATTAGCTTTAGTTATTTAACTGCATTAATCTTCTCTGGAATTAAACTCTCGGTATTTTTTAAAGAGAACCATAAAATTGCAGCAAGCGGAATCTTTTTAGTAGGAATTCTATTTTTCGGATTTGGTTTAAAACTAGCAACCTCTACGATTTAATTATTTTTACTCTAATAAGCTTTTGCATTAGAAAGTTCAAACATCATGAACTGCTAAAAGTCCAGCATGCCATCTGTTTTAACTTCATTAAGTACAAAAAAAGTTCTGACTTGTCTTACCCCGGGTAAAGCAATAATCTTTTCACTATGAAATCGGTTAAACGCAGCCAAATCCTTAACACGAATTTTTAGAAAATAATCGACTTCTCCCGCCACCAGATAACACTCTAAAACATTTTCCAAATCACCCGACGCTTGTTCAAATGCTTGAAAGCTGTCAGGAGTTGAACGGTCCAAAACCACACCAACTAACACCACTGTACCACGTTGAACCATATTGGGATTGATCCGAGCACGGACATCCAAGATTGCTCCAATCTTAAAAAGACGCTGAGTATGATTCCAACAAGATGATGTACTAATACCTACTAGTTTTGCCAATTCAGCATTACTTAAACGCCCATTTTCCTGTAAGGCACGCATAATTTTCAGTTCTAATGGGGTCAAATTTTCAGCCTTATCATCCATAAAATAATATTCTTGATCCCTTGTTATTTATGAAATAAATAATAGCATTATTTAATAATTTAAAAAGATTATTTATTTTTTAACCTAAAAATAGAAAGCACCTTCTTAAAAAAAATTGTTAAATTCACCCCAACTGGAAGCAATGGCAGAAGCCTATTAATTTTTCTTGGATTTAGAACACGTATCATGCAAAAAATTCTTCAAGATTTTTCAATTCCAGCAGTATTTGCTGGTTTTATTACCTTTCTCATTGGTATTAGTGTTTCGGCCGTTTTAGTGATTCAGGCGGCTCAAGCTTTAGGTGCTTCACCTGAACAAATCACTTCATGGTTTTGGGCTTTGGGTTTGGGTATTGGCTTATCAGGACTCATTCTTTCTTGGAAATTTAAATATCCTGTAGCGACGGCGTGGTCAACCGCTGGTCTTGCTTTAATTATGGCAACAGGTAGTGGATATAGTTTAAATGAAGCGATTGGTGCTTTCTTAGTTGGTGGTTTATTAACAGCTATTTTAGGCTTTTCAGGTATTTTTCAAAAAGCGCTGTCATACATCCCTCAAAGTTTAACAAGTGCCATGCTTGCAGGCGTCCTACTCAAATTTGGTATTTCACTTTTCGCAAGTTTACAAAATGATTGGGCATTTGTTTTATCCTTACTTAGCATTTATGTCATTACAAAAAGATTATGGCCGCGTTATAGCATTGTATTTACCGTAATTGCAGGTATAGCCCTGTGCCCTGTCTTTTTAGAATTTCATATGCCTACAATTCAGTGGTCTTTAGCAAAACCTGTTTGGATTAGTCCTGACTTTAGCTGGTCAGCACTTTTGGGCTTAGCACTGCCACTGTTTGTGATTAGTATGGCTTCTCAATATTTACCGGGCATTGCCATGATCAAAAGTTATGGCTACAAACCACACGTGAATCAACTCATTGGCTGGACAGGTTTAACCCAAGTTGTGCTTGCACCGTTTGGCTGTTATAGCGTCAATATTGCTGCGATTAGTGCCGCTGTAAGCTTAGACGACCAAGTTCATCCTGACCCAAGCAAACGCTATATTGCAGGTATAAGCTGCGGTTTTTTCTACATTTTAATGGGTGTGTTTGCTGCAACACTCACAAGTTTATTGATGTCTTTCCCCCATATTTTTATTGTAGCTTTGGCTGGTATTGCATTACTTGGTACGATCAGCCACAACATTGCGATTGCTTTTACTCAAATTGAAGAACGTGAAGCTGCATTATTTACCTTTTTATGTAGTGCTTCAGGTATTCAATTCTTCGGGATCGGCTCAGCATTTTGGGGATTGGTTGTCGGAATTATTGTATTTGTTGTGCTCAAATTTAAAGCCAAAAAAAGCTAATAAAAAAAGCGTTCATAGCTCCCTATTTTCAATGCTATGAACGCTTTTTAGTATAATTTCTTATAACTCTCTTACTACGACTGTTTTTGCCATTTTGTCGTGCCAGCCTTGTTTTTTAGCGTCAAATGCCACCCAAAAAAGACCAATACCAAATACTAAAATTGATGGAATATAGCCAATATATCGAATAATGCTCTGCATAACTGTGAGCTTATTACCTGTTTTTTCATCTAAAACTTTTAATCGCATCAACCGTTTGCCAGGTGTACCTGCAAAATACAACCAACATAAAACTGAATATAAAAAAGGAAATGCGTAGTTCACAATTAAGTCGAACCAATAATTTTGTGGCTGACTACTTAAGCCTGTAGCAAATACTAAGTCGTAATCTCCCCGATAAAAAATCCATGCGGCTGGAATAATTGCTAAACAAAGAATAAGACTATCAATAATCATTGCGCCAAATCTTAACCAGAACCCTGCATACTCATACTTATAAGTCATGCCTACCTCACTTTGTTATTGTTTAATAGCTAAAATGGTCTTACTACTTTACTTTTATCCTAATTGAAACTTTTTTATTTTTAAATACTTAAATAAATTTTAAATTTCTTACTTTTATATTTTATTGTAATTATTTTGATCAAAAAACATCATTAACCACATATCTCTAGAAAAACTTAATTTAATCTTTTAAAAACTGACATTTTTTTATGTCAGTTATATCGAAATACGTTTATAAATAAATTAAATTACAAATAAATATTATATTTATTGCCAAAATAAAATATCTATTTTAAATTCTTTTTTTAATAAAAGTGCTGCAAATAATAGAGCCAATCCAATTGTAATTAAAAAAACACTTAAACTGATTAATCCATAAACAATTGTTATACCGCCTAATATAGCTAAAATATAAAAAATAATTACACTGATTGTTGGCATTTCAATTTATTCCACTACTTAAAATAAAAGCAATTTATTCTATCGAGTTTATAAACGATTGCTGTTTTCAAATGTTGATTACACTATTAATTTGTATCATCATACATTAATAATGTTATTAAACTTATTTAATGTTAATTTAGTTTAATAGAGAGTGAGGAAATTCACATAAGTTTTATTTAATTTCAAAATAATGTTTTTCAGTCACAAGTTTAATTTTTAAGTTTTTATATAAGCGTTCTTTTGAGTCTTCTAGTGAAGGAACAACTTTTTCCGCAAATTTATCTTCAGTCATCAGTCTTGCATAAGTTTTGTAGCCAATGATTAACTTTTGAGGTTCTTTACCTGTTTGACTAAACTCTTCAATGAGTTTATTGACTTTCTTTGCTGTTAAATCTGCCATCTTTCTTAGCCCCCCTTTAATTTACTATTTTGTTATACGGCTTCTTTATGACAGAAATATGAACCGTAATTTTTTGTAATTTTCATGTAAATATTAACAATTATTGGTCTACAGCTTACTTATCAGTTCAAAATCAGCAAAGCAATCAATTCAATTGTTTGATTTATATATAATTTATTTAATTTCAATTACTTTTAATTGAATAGATGTCTCCATAGAATGAAATATGTTAATCTTTAATTAATAAAAGCTTCATACATATAACAACTGTAAATAAGAGGAGTAACATCATGAATTACCAACATATTATTGTACCAGTAGATGGTTCTGAGATTTCTTTAGCAGCAGCTCGACAAGCAGCTCACATTGCAAAAGCATTTGGTAGTAAATTGACCGCCATTAGTTTGGTTGCGGTAGATCCTTTTAGTGGCGTAGATTTTTATTACATCTCACCTGTTGTAAAAGATTATTTTGTTGAAGCACGTGCTAATGCGGAAAAAACTCTCGCAAAAGTTAAAGCTTTATGTGCTGAAGAAGGCATTGATGCAGAGACTCAAATCATCCAAGGTGAAATTTCTTCAGATGGTATTTTGAAAGCCGTAGAAGACTTAGGTTCTGATTTGATTGTGATTGGTTCGCATGGTCGTAAAGGTTTCCAAAAACTAATTTTGGGTAGCTTTGCTCAAGATGTTTTAAATAGCACCAAGATTCAAGTTTTAGTCGTAAAAGAGTAAAATTCTTGAAAGATAAAAACCCAATCCTATGATTGGGTTTTTTAATAAAATAACTTATAGAAATTTTACACCCACTAAAAAACCCTATAGAATAGTTCACTATTCCATCAATTTCGTGAGTCACGCCAATGAAGTAAGTCTTTTTTCTCATCAATTTTTTCTTTTTTTGATGTGCAAAATAGACTATTTTTGTGATTTACCGTCTCTATTAAAAATTATCATTCTCCTATTTTGTACATCCTGTATTTATGAGGTTTTTTATGACTCAGCAGGCATGTGTAATATCGCAACTTACCTTAGAGTTCCCTTCAAAGGTAATGTTTAAGCATCTAAATTTTAGTCTTGAATCGAATCAGGTCTCTGCCCTAATTGGTCGTAATGGCCAAGGCAAATCTTTGCTTATGCAAATATTAAATGAGACATTTGCATTAGATTCAGTTGTTACATCAGGGCAAATATCCTGGCATGTAAAACATGCGTATTTACCACAATTGCATCGTTTGACGGCACTGACGATTGCTGAAGCCTTAGATATCTTAGATATTTACGACGCTTTTAAAAGTGTTGAACAAGGTAATGCCGACTTCGATGATTATGATTTATTGGAAGGTAAATGGGACCTGCCTACTTTATGGAACAACCTCTTAGAATCTGCTGGTCTACCAACAGATTTAGATTTCCCAGTTAAAAATTTAAGTGAAGGTCAAAAAACCAAATTGGCTCTAAGCTGTTTATTTTTAAAATCAGATCACTATCTATTACTTGATGAGCCTAGTAATCATCTAGATCAGGAATCTAGACAATGGTTAATCGATCATTTAACAAAACACCCAGCAGGTAGTCTTATCATTAGCCATGATCGGACTTTATTAAATGAAGTCGACCATATTTATCATTTAAATGAACATGGTCTACATCACACCACCGGAAACTATGAAAAATTTTATGGGCAGTATCAAACCAATATTGCAGCTCTAGAGCAATCTATTCAACAGAACCAACGTGAAGTTAAACACATGAAGCAAAAGCAACATGATGTATTAATGAAAGCTCAAAAACGTGAGCGTGCTGGAAATAAATTAAGAGAATCAAATTCTCAAGCCAAGATTTTGCTCGACTTTAAAAAGGAACAAGCAGGCCAAAGCATTGCTGCTATACAGTCTCAACACCAACGTCAGATTTCGAACAGTCAAAATGATTTAAAACATAAGAAATTGCTTCTCGAAACCGTTAAATCTCAACAGTTTGTCTTCCCGTCTTTTCATAAGAAATCTGGTGAAATTCTGCGGATTAAAAAATTGAAACTGAAACATGGTACTCAAAAACCCATTGATCTAGCTGTACAAGCAGCTCAAAAAATTCACATAACAGGACAAAATGGTATTGGAAAATCAACTTTACTTAAGGCAATTCATGCACAAAGCAATCAACCCTGTGACAGCATTCACTTATCTGTAGAGTGTTTCTATCTCGACCAGAACTTTAGCTTTTTGTGTGATGAAATGACTGTTATTGAAAATTTATCTCACATGAATAATGAACTTTCAGAACTCGAATGGAGAAATTTGCTAGGTCAACTTCGAATTCGTGGGGATAAAGGTACCCAACTATTGTCTCAGTTAAGTGGTGGTGAAAAATTAAAAGTAGCTTTATTGGCTCTTAGCCAGTTAAACCCTGCACCTGAACTTCTGTTATTAGATGAACCAGAAAATCATTTGGATATTGAATCTAGAGAGCTACTTGCTAATGCTATTCAGAGTTATGAAGGTGCGGTATTGCTCGTTTCACACGATCAACTGTTTGTTGAAAGCTCGGGCATTCATGAGTCATTTTCTTTAATATAATCGTTAGTAATATACCAATTTTCAAATTTACTAGTTCTCATTTGAGAGCTAGTAAATTTCATCAGTTATTATTTTTTCACTTTGTTTAATAACTCGAGGTCTAAAGTATATTTGACAGTTTTATTTTTACGAGCACTATTACGCATTTGATAAACTTGAATAATATAATCACCGTCAACTGGTAAAGTAAACTCTCCTTTAAAACCTATAGTTGAGCCAATCAATAATGCGTTATCTTTACCTGGCTTCTTACCAGGTGCAAAAATATTAATGTAGGCTAAATTCCCCAGACTATTGATATCAAATTTTAATATTTGGCCTTTTTTCGCATAAACTCTATACCTTATATCATCGTAGCCCTGAAATTTTCCAGTTAAAGTGGTATGTGGTGAACTTTGTAAAAAATTAACTTTTTGCTCAGCATTTTTGGCATAGATAGTAAATGAAGTAGCTGAAATAAGCGTAGATAGTAATAATGTTTTAATGATTTTTCTCAACTTATTGACCCTCAAAATTATTTTAAAGTGATTATATTAAAAATGATTTTTATAAAATTTTACTTTATGTATGAGTTTGATGAGTAGTAGTTGCTTTTTATAACCAGTAACAAATAAAGTATCTTAGAAGTCTTAATTATCTTTCTTTTCAATAATTATTTAAAAGTTAAAGTATATAGATAATCTATAAGTCTGGAAGAATTTTTAATGAATATTATTATTCGTGATGAGCAAGCCGAAGATATTGAAGCCATTGAAAAATTGACAAAAGCAGCTTTTCAAAATGCTGAGCACACAAGTCATACCGAGCATTTTATTGTTAATAGTCTAAGAGCTCACGGACAACTTACTATTTCTCTCGTTGCAATTGAAGATGAGTCTATTATTGGACATATTGCTATTTCTCCGGTTGAGATTAGCTCAGGCGAAATAGGTTGGTATGGTTTAGGTCCTATCTCAGTTCATCCAAATAAACAAGGATGCGGTGTTGGCTCTCTTCTCATCAATAAATCACTAGAAAAATTAAAACAACTTGGCGCTCAAGGATGTGTTTTATTAGGTGATCCAAATTATTACAGCCGATTTGGTTTTAAAAATTATCCTGAGCTAATTTTGCCTGATGTACCAAGTGAATATTTTCAGGCTCTAACTTTCTCGGGCAATATTCCAAAAGCTAATGTCAAATACCATGAGGCTTTTAATGCAACACAATAATAAAAACTTACTATCTTCAAAAGAAAACTCCTAAAAATAGGAGTTTTCTTTTTCATTGGTTTTGAACAATATTTACTTAAAATATTAGCTTTTATTTAACACGCTCAATTTGGAAAACTTCAATATCGGTAGGCTTAACTCTATGCTTATCTACCTCACCAACGACACGTACTTTATCCCCTGCTTTTAGTTCAAGAGGTTTCCATAAGTCATCATCGATATCAATTATGATTGAACCCGTAGCGTCTTTTAACTCAAAATGATCCCCAGCAATATGCTTTACGATCGTACCAGTTAAAGTTACTCCAGATTCATCAGCCAAAGTTTTTACTTTGGACACTGTGACTACATTTTTTGTTGCTTCGTTTAATAAAGCAGCATCTGGTTTAGCTATCACAGCACTACTTCCTAATAAAGCAAATCCAGCCAACGCTGTTAAAAGTATTTTTTTCATGACGATTACCTACTTTTTAATATTCTTAGTTATATAAACAAATTCTTTTAAAGTTATAGATTTAGCTTTTGTGGCTTTTTGTATCTTATTAGGATCTTTGTTAATGAGAATAAATAGTAATATTAAAAAATTTCTTTAAGTTCTCTTTTCCAACAACTATTTTATGGTCTTTATTTTTTCGTGAATTTACTTAAGAAAGCTTTTTCTTAAGTAAATTAAACTCAGCATTTAAATATCATTTCATTGTTAAGCAACAAGTTGTCCTAAATTCAATAAAATATTTATGGCTTCTGTCTCGTCCTCAGTTTGCATAACAATCATTCTGTCATAAGAAATTCCACCAACCTCAATATAAATTTTTGGATGTGGAAGCTGAGGAATATAAACTTTTAGTGGTTGATAAAGAGCAAGAAGATAACCAAATGAATCATAAGGATAATGATCATCTTTTAATGTCTTCTTTATAACAACATAGTTGTTCAATATATTTAAAATAAAACCATATTCATTTTCAGAATGAAATTTAGCGTCCATACCTACCTCCTTGATTAGTTAATATTTTTATAATCAAATTTAAAGGTTAAATTTCTGATCTGACGATATTTGAACCAATTTACTTTAAATATAGAGTTCTATTTAAAATAATTAGTGTCGAATTTAAATATATTTAAAACCGAGTGTATTAGTCAACATATTTTGAACAGTGCCATTAAAAATAAATCTTTTGAGTTACAAATCACACTTTAAGACAAAAATAAAAAGATATAAAAAACCCATCTTACGATGGGCTTTGGGCATTCAACTAGATTATGAATCTTTATCCATCGAATGAGGAGTTGTGGTTTTATCTTGCTGTTTTGTGTCGTTTTCACCTTGGCAAGCACTCACACTCAAAGAAATAAAGGCGGCTAAACCCAAGGTCGCTATAATTTTTGTCATGTTTCACCTCATGAATTGTTTAGATTGATGAGTTAATAAATACTTTTTATTAGTTTTACGATCAGCATAGGTTTCTAGGCTTTTTTGTAGATTTAGCGCAAAAATGTAAAGCTATTTAGTTTTAACTTTAAGTGCCCATTTTAAATTTAACTCACCACGTTCAGAGCCCAGTACCTAAAATAAACTTAAATTAAATATTAACTGAATGCCTGAGCGTTTTGAGGAGTAAGTCATATAAGTGATCTACAGCTTTAGACTCCAAAGATGCCCGGCTTCGGTACACAGCGACCTCCATAGGTTCTAAAGGTCCTAAGCCATGATCAGCACTTAAAATAGTTAAATGCTCAGGTGCACTACACTGTGTAAACACTGCAATTGCTAGACCACTTTCCACTGCTGCAATTTGACCAGCTAAACTTGAACTGTTGTATACCACCCGATAACGGCGTCCCTGTAAAGCCAAAGAATTAATAGCACTCTTTTTGGCTTGACTAGTACTTTCATAAACTGCAATTGGGAGTGGATCTTCTCGCCAGAGTTCAAACTGTGGAGAGCCTACCCACACCATTGGTTCATGAAATAAAAGTGTTCCTTGACGAGCGTTATCTCTCGAAATTAATGCTAAATCTATATCCCCAGTTTCTACCCGTGGTATTAACGAAGTAGACTGCTCACAAATTAATTCAATTTCAACACCTCCATAACGTGGAGCAAAACGCTTAAGTACAGGCGTTAAATATTTTGCAGCATAATCATCGGGCACCCCAAGGCGTATACGCCCCTTCAGCTCATCTCCATGAAATGCCATTTGGGCTTCTGCATGTAAGTCAAGAATACGGCGCGCATAACCTAAAAGTAGCTGTCCTTGAGACGTTAATTCAATTTGTCGGTGCGTTCGTATTAAAAGTTGGCAATGTAGAGCTTCTTCAAGTTTTTTTAATTGCATGCTAACCGCTGACTGTGATCGATATAACTCAGGTGCTGCATTTGATAAAGAGCCTGTATCTACTACGGTGACAAAACACTTTAGCCAATCAATCTGTAAATTTTTTAAAGTCATTAGAATTTATCTATTCGATTTTCAAATAGTATATAAAAGAATTATGCGCTTTTCTTTATTTATTGCCTCTCTCATACTGAACTTATAAGAAGTTAAAACAATTCATTTTTTAACGTCACTAACAGTAAATTGATTAACAACTGAATAACTCGTTAATCACTGTCCTTACTAACAATTTTATCACTTCGTATTTCTTAGGTATTACGCACTAGGAGGAGGTTTTATGCGCCTAAATAAACAGATGCTTGCATCACAAAGTGCGACATCCACTTTCGTTTTACTTTGGGGAAGTGCTGCGATTTTTACTCGATGGGGACTCGACAGTGCCTCACCTATAGCATTATTAATTCTGCGTTTTGCCACAGCTTTGTTTGTTCTATTGTTAATTGCTATTTTTAGAAAAAGACTTTTACCTAAGCATGGAACTCGAAAGCAAGTTTTATTAACTGGACTCCTTATTATTGCAGGTTATTCAATTTGTTATTTTAAAGCCATGGCTCACGGAGTCACCCCTGGTTTAATGGCCACAATCATGGGAATACAGCCAATCTTGACGCTTTGTCTTTTAGAAAAGAATTTACAAAAAGAGAGATTATTAGGTCTATTGATTGCTTTAGCCGGACTCATACTTTTAGTGTGGAAAAGCTTAACTATGTCTTTTATCGCTCCAATCGGAATATTCTTTGCCTTAGCAGCACTGATCTGTATAACTTTTGGTGCCATCATGCAAAAAAACATTCAACAAGCCCCAACAGATGTCTTACCGCTCCAATATATAGTTAGCCTTCTAGTTTGTTTATTTATAGTTCCATTTGAACATTTTGAAATAACGTGGAATTCACAACTCATTATTTCGGTTTTATTCCTTGGAATTTTAATTTCTGTAGTTGCTCAACTTTTACTTTATCGACTTCTAAATCGGGGCAATCTTGTAAATGTGACAAGCCTATTCTATTTAGTCCCTGTTGTTACTGCACTTTTAGATTTTTTAATTTTAAAAAATAAGTTGCCGCTTGCAGGCTTAATAGGAATGATTGCGATTTTAATAGGCTTAACACTTGTATTTAAAAAGAAATAACTCATTTAAAGTACATCATAAAACCCTCGACTGAGGGCTTTATGCTGAGTTAAAGACTAGTCTAAGTTTTTCCAATCTTTACCAATTTGAGCTAATGCTGGCAGTTCATCGCTATTAAAAACATTAGAATTACGATCAATAGCAAATCGATAGATGGGCACAGAATCAGCTTGAGTTTTTTTATAGAAGCTGAAATTTTCAGTAATATGATAATTGCCGGCTTCTGTAGATTTTACAGCTGCACCTGATGGAATATGGATATAACTTTCACATTCCACTTCAATATTATTTCCAGCAAGATCTTGGTAGGAAAATTTCATGTTTTGATCCTTTCTAAATTTTTATGATTGAGAAAAACTTAACATGCTATCTGGCTAGATTATTGAAACTTTTTTCAACTAATTGTTTAAGTGTGTGTATTTAGTTAAAACTAAAAATATTATCTCTAATATTTCTACTCTATCTCACAATCCCAATACTTTAAAAGCTCGCTCATCAAGTTCTTTAAGCTCCTCAAGTGTATACAATCGTCCTTCTGGATCAAAAAACTTATCAAAGTCGAATTGTCCTTCTTTATATAGTTGATATCTTTTAGGCCCTAACCACTCTTTTTGAAAGAAATCATCTGTTAGTTTAAAAAACTCTTTAAATGACATATTTGCATCTAATTGGCCAATTAACTGTTCACGTTCATTTTTAGGAATATCCTTAAATTTTCTCTCATCCATAATGAAGGCTCGGCTGCCGACTAGCTGACCGTCCTCATGAGTTGGAACTAGAATACTACGGCAATGAGGATGTAAAGGCGGAACTTTTTTTGTAGGATCATTGATATTCCACACACTACTATCAAGGGCTGCACATATTTTGGAGGTTCTGCCATCAAGAACACTTACAAATCTGACATATTCAAACTTTAACTGTTTATAGCTGTTTAAATAGGCCTGATTGGATATATGACTTCGAATCGTACGCACAGTTCGTTCAATATCAATCTTAGAGCTATTTAGTAGTCCATCTTCATATTTAAGGCGTTTAGTTCCTAGAATCCTTTGAATAATTTGTTGATTCGTCGATCCAGTATTGAGGCCATCCCGAATCGCATACTCAACTCTTTGACGGGCTACCTCGGCAATTGTAGAAAATAACTCATCCACCAATGCTCCACCTGCTAAAGGAACACGTTTAGCAGCTTTATAGAGCTGTTCACCTTTTAATTCTTTATGTTTGCCACTAAAAACTTTTGACATATATTTGGCTTCATAGACAGCCAATGCCACAGCAGAGATGGTAAAAGTTTCAATGAGCACATCGTTAGTGGTATTAAACCACTGAGAAATCAGTGCACGTATCTCTTTTAATGGGGCTGTTGAGTAAACCCCCCCCGCCAATGCGGTTTTTTCCTTTTCATTTAGCTCATCTAACAAGTTACTTAGTTTGGTAAGCATATTAACTGTTTCGGAATTAAATAAATTAAGAAGTTCATTAACCGATCTTGAAGATGCTCGATATAGATAAGCTTGATGTTGAGTCAGAACATCAAAAAGTGATTTCTGATGAAGATTAACCATAAAAATTACCTCTACAGAATTGCCCTTTTTTGTTATTTTCTATTTTCTGTCTTACCTTATGTAATTTGCTTATTATTAATATCCCTAGAATAAGTTATGACTAACAAGTGTACCTACGTAAAGTTATTTAGCTAATAGCTTATCCTTGTAATTTATATCTTTATAAACTTGTCTCGTGTCTAACTACACCATCTCTTTAATACTGAGTAAAACAGCATTACTCGGAATATTTTTAAGTATTTTCTTTTGTTGTTTTCGCCATTCTTTATGAAATTTTTTATCAGATTGTTCAGAAAAACTGTCTGTATTCTTATTAGCATATGTAGTACCCGTATTTGATGATTGTATACATGGCCAATTGTTTAATTGAGGTGTTAAAACCGCATTACTCATCAATGAAAGTTCTTCTAATCTAATTAAGTTCATATTTACTTCCTTGCTTATATCTAGCTCCTGATGTCTTCAACATGTTCAAACTTTATATTGAACCGTTAAAAGATAGCTATTGTTTTATTTCCTAAGCCAATCAGAGCCTACACAAATACCACACCCTTAAAAATGCAAAGTGCAAGTTTTGTGTATTGATTTACCAATGATGTAACTTGCTATACGCTCAAATAAATTAAGTTTAAATAGAATGAAAAAGGTATTTATAAGGTTTTCTTCTCAGTTGCTCCAATTTCAGATATACTGACCTTAGTATGAGATGAGCCTTATATAGTTCATTGGTAGATCAATGAATGACTAAGCCCTTTGCTTTCGAGCAAGGGCTTTTTTAATGCGTGTAATTTGGAAAAACTACTTTTATCTGACTCAGCAATTCAAGCCTCGGTTTGCCTTTACTGAACAGGTCTGTTAGATTGGTCTTGTTCATCAACTCCTATTGTCGATGAATACTGAAGCCTGATTCGTAGCATCAGGCTTTTTTTATGCCTAGATTTTATTAAAGATCGGAACGGCTTTTCTGATAAAAGCCTATAAAAATTAAAAAGACTCTACGATCCTAAAAACAATTTCTTTTCAATAGCGCGGCGTCTAACCAATCCAGCCAAACGCTTACCGCCTGCGTTTACCCATATATCAAATTGGTTTGCGGCCCCTTTGTAATCACCTGAATTTAATTTTTTTAATAAGGTCGATTTTTTAAAGGCTCCTGCCCCGATGTTATAACTTAGTGAGACTAATGCGTCGAATTGATTTTGCTTTAAAGGAACTTTTACAGTGCCATTGACTGCACGCTCAAATATTTTCAAATCATGCTGCATATATGCTTTGGCCTGCTCAAGAGTACATGTGTCACCTTTTTGAACGCTCAAACCGTTTGGGTATCTGGTTGTGCCATAACCAATGCTCCAGACACCTACGCCATCATCATAAGCACTGAGTCTTAATCCTTCAAAATTACAAATATGATTTACCCCTTCCTGACTCAGAGACATCTCATCTACCGCAAAACCAATTTCCTGATCGCCATTGTCTGTTGCGGTAGCAATCGGACTATTTGTAGCGGCACGTGACCGAGACTTGGTAGTAAAAAGCTTGCAAAGATAATCCAATATTTTTTGCATCTAATCCTCTGTCATCTTACTTTTTCTCTGTAACCCAAAGTGTAATATACCCTTGAACTACAGACTGTCCATCTGCTCTATAGGCATTTACTTTTATTTGCATATCGCCAACTTTCCATTCTTCATCAATTGTTGCGACGACTTTAATATCAGAATCGGCTTTGGCGACATAATTTACGTTCATGCCTTTAGGTAGCCATCTTAAATGTTGAGGAATAGATGCTTCGGTTAGTACACCCATAACAAATTCTAATCCATTACATATGGCAATAACGTGAACTGTTCCTATGTGATTTTCGACTGATTTATTCTTTTTGATGAAAGCTTCACACACGTCAGCATCTAGTTTTTGAATAATTGGATTTACTGTTTGAAAATATGGAGCAACACGGCTAACAACTTTTGACAACAACGTTAATCCACCTGGTATTGCTTTCAATGTTCTAAAAGCGAGCAAAACGTCATTAATTGGTGGTACAGCGTTATGTTTGATTTGGTTGGCAAATTTATAAATATAATTACTCATAGTTTTACTTCTGGCTGAGAATAAGAATTTAATAAATATATAGCCTCATATCTCTAGACTCATTGCTTAACTTTCATGTTTTTTAAGTCATTAATGATAATTTTTGAATAACATCTAGGGTTTGTTTTTGTTCAACCAAATAAGCTAAAAATTAAAATGCCCAATATAAAATTGGGCTATAGATTATTCTTCGACTTCTATGGGATCGCCATCTTCAGGTCGAATATGTCGCTCACCATCATCTGCCGGATCGACACTAGAGCCATCTTTGGTAATGCTGTTATACAACTCATCCTCTTTTTTATCATCAATAAATTCTTCATCTGCAAAATCAAGAGGCTCTTCATCATCATCAAAATTTAAGGGTTTTTCTTCATCTATCATGAGATTTATCCTTTACTTCACTTGTCTCATACTATGCTCAAATAATTAACAGATACATTCAACATGAAACAATCATCATTTATGTAACAGACACTTTAAGATACATATAACAAAGAAAACCGCCCTCGAAGGCGGTTACTAAACTCTAAATTGTTAGAGATAATTGGCTTATAACTGTTATATATTTTAAGAAGGTAGTTTATTATTTTTAATATAATCATCTGATTTAAAATAATTAACAATCATTTCTGCATTTTCTTCTTTTACAGGTAAAGTAGTTACTGGAATATTTTCATTTCCCATACTAAAGCCTTGAGGGACCAATTGAGAAATAGGAGGAAATTTGGCTTTCCCTCCCTCAGTGATTCTTTCAATAAATCCTGCAAGCCATAAAATAAACTCACCTTCATTATCAAACTTAGGCATAAGACTAAAATCAATTTTTACCGAGCATTGCTCGATGGGCTTGGTTAAGCAGTCTTCAAAATTAATAAAATTATACTTTAATTTGAATTCAGTACCTTTTATCGCATTACGAATAAGCCCAACCAAACAATTTAAATTTTCTATTACATCATCAGAAAACAAGTTGTCATTTTTAATTTTTTTATAAACTTTATCTGCTATTGCTAGATATTTTGGCATCTTAACCTCCTATCTTCTTATGCGTATATTTATATACTTCTTTAAACTATTATTTTTTTATGTAAGATAGGGTAAAACTCATCAACTAAATGTAAGAAATACAAGGTTTTTGAAAGCTAATAGTAAGGCATTTATCAAAAACATTTAAAAATGTGAAACTTTTAACATAAAACACCAAAATAAAAGAAGATTTTGAAAAATTTTCTTTCAATTTATTTTTATAGATGAGCAATGCTTCCAATACTAACTTACCATCCATTTAATATGAAATATGCTTATATAAGATATTAATTTACTAAGATATTTTTTAATTTTTATTGTTTTCAAGGTGATTCAAAATACTACTAATTTTTAAAAACAAGTAACCGAAAAGTAGTCCATTAAATATAATAAAAAGACCAACAGTCACCATTTCTTTAGACCACACTTGAATAATATCTAAATTATCATTTCGAGTTTCAACTTGCCCATATGACAAAATAAAAGCCAAGCCTAAGACAATTCCAAACAAAATCACAACCCATGCTACAACTGATGTTGTCTTACTTTCTTTAAGTGATTTCTTCACTTCACTCATAATTTTTCTTAATAAACTTCTAGATTTACATATTCTTTTATATTAATTCGCTATGTACTTAAAGTTTTATTTCTTTAACTTTTTGATAAAAATGTTATTAATTTTTATATTTTGTTTATCAAAAAATATTAATTAGTATATTTAATATTTCTGTAACCTCAAAATTTTAAAGTAAATAGTATTAAAGATATTTATAACAAAGGGGCGAATTTAATATAAATAAACGAAAATCCTTTAAATCCGCTCCTTATGTTTAGTAAGATCTTCTTTTATTTTACCTGAAATTTAATATTGAATTTTCTTGCTTGTTTTCTTACTTCCGGATTAGATGGTAAAACAAATGGACTTGAACGCCAGATAGCTTTTTCAATACTTGTTTTAAATTTTTGCTCTTCTTTATCTAAAAAGATAATTTGCTCGATTTCTCCAGTATCCGTTAAAAAGACCTTAACACTTGCGCTCATACCTGTAGAAGACTTGGGAATATCCCATGTTTTATAAATTTTCTTTTGATATTGTTTTTTATATTTTTCAGCCTCTGAAATAATTTTATTATCAACCACTGGCGCAGGAGTGACTTGTTTGTGACCTGTGGCACACCCAACTAACAAAAATAAAGAAGCAACAATAGTGAAGTTTTTCATTTAAAATACCTTATTTTCAATAATTAAAATTTAACAGTTTAGAGTTTAAAAAACCACCCAAAAGGTTGTATTAATCATTAATTATTATGAGTTAACAAAGGTGTGAAGCCACCTTTGCTCTTCCCTTTTTTATTTAATATTTTATTTTCATTAAAAAGGAACTTCATAACGAAAATTTAGATTTGAATTTTCTGATATATTTATATTATAGACATCTCGATCAGTAAAAATCCCGTGTTCAGGTGTTTTAAAACTATTAAAAGCTTTATTCTCTGGAACTATTGGAGGTTTATTTAAATAATTTTCTTGAGAATTATATGGAGATGAAGCACAACCAATCAGCCCAAAACCCAATAAAGATATAACTAAAAATGTCTTCATAAATTTTGTCCACTTTGATAAAAGCTACACAATTTAACAAATTGAACTGCTATTGTCACACCAGAATAATTTAGTTTAACTTAACAATAAATATATCGCATATATTTTAAAAACAAATAATTTCAACTTCGATAAAAACAAATAAAGCTGGCCCATATAAGTTTTCAAAACTGGATGTATTAAAGGCCCTATTCTAATTTTAATATTTCCTTGATTTTTAACCAATGATCTACCTATTAATGTTTAGATTTTAAGGATTGTTATGCGGTTACATTTTATTGTTCATGAAGATTTTGAAGCGCCTGACGCATATGAAATTTGGGGCAAAATGAATAACTTCAAAATTACCTATTCAAGAGTGTATTTAAATGAAGTTTTGCCAACTTCTGTTGAAGATATTGACTTTCTTATTGTAATGGGTGGCCCACAAAGTCCCGATACTACATTAGATATGTGCCCTCACTTTAATTCATTAGCAGAACAAGCAATCATTAAAAAAGCGATTGAAGCAAATAAAGTGGTTATTGGGGTATGCCTAGGATCTCAATTGATCGGTGAAGCTTTAGGTGCCAAGTTTGAACACAGCCCTGAGCGAGAAATTGGTAAGTTTCCAATTATGCTTACAGATTATGGAATAACGCATTCTAAGTTTTCTCACTTAGGAAAAATGACCGAAGTTGGCCATTGGCATAACGACATGCCAGGCTTAACTCCCAACGCAAAAATTATTGCTTTTAGCGCAGGGTGCCCAAGACAGATTATTGAATATTCCAAATTAGTTTATGGCCTACAATGTCATATGGAATTAACTTCAGAAGTAGTTGAATTGCTGATTCAACATTCAGAAATCGAGTTAAATGATGCTCATAATTATAAATTTGTGAATACTCGTGAAGAATTATGGAAGCATGACTATCAAAAAATGAATCAAAACCTCTTTATTTTTCTGGATAAATTGAAAGAAGAATATTCAAAACGATCTTAAAAAAATGAGTGTAAAGAGCCTTTTTAAATTGGCTTTTACGCTCCGCTACAGATCTTATTATTTACCAGTTGATCAAGCATACTTGAAGTCAAACCTTCAAAAATCAAATTTTAATGTTAGAATACAGTGATTTACTCAATTTCAATTGGACTCCCAAAGAAATGAATAGATTTTTATTAACTTTTTTATCTTTAAATATTGGGCTTTTTTCTTCTTCCACTTTTGCTGAAACAAACACATTTCAAACCAAACAAGAATATAACCGCCCTAGATTTAATCAGCATAAAAGTATGCTTGAAGTAAATTCTAACACTCAGAACTATCAGCTGACTGAACAACAAAATTCATTTGACTCTCCTCATTCCCAAAACGTAGATTTTTTTGAAATTGCAAAACAATATCAAGAAAATGAAGCAAAGCCTTCTTCGTTTACTGATGAAACAGTGAATATGAGCAATCATGAGCGTAGTCTTTATTACATTAGACATCATGATAATGTGGGTATTCAAAGAGAAATTCGTGGCCAACAGTTTAAATCGCTAAAACAACAGCGAGATAAAGGTGTTATTTCTAATGATGTATATAAAGAAAAGGTCTACAAAATCTTAAATCAACCTAACTTTAAATAAATTTGAAGCCCTCTTCGGAGGGCTTTTTAAATGTTACTTTTAGGAATGCCACTTCCTTCATCTTTACAGCTCTCAATTCATAGGCATTGCAGCCTCACCTATAGCAAAAGTAAATCAATCATGTGAAAAGCTAACAGAGATCATTGAGCAAAATAGAACTCAGTCATGAGAGTCTAAAAATTTAATGGTATGGTAAATATGAGCTTCTAAAAAAGAATCGACTGCTAGCTTTTGTTATTTCTATTAGTATTTTTACTTTTTATCATAATACTTTTTATACCGAATGGTTTACAATTAAGACTAATATCATTGGTTTTCAAATAGATTTTTTTACCTGCTACTAAAAAAGCCTTAGTAATCAATTTAAATGTAAAGAAGCCATTAGCAGAGGAACTAAATGGATTATCATCAAGCGTTAATGGAAACGGGTTTATCAGCTACACCTTCGCGAGTTGCTATTTTTCGTTTTTTACATGAGAACGATAAGGGAATAACTGCAGAAGAAATATACCTACTATCTCAAAAGAAAAATTTAAAAATTAGTCTAGCCACGACATATCGTACTTTAGCGGAACTCGAACATAGAAAATTAATTAAAAGAGTTGTTTTGGGTAAAAGTAATAGAGGGATTTATAGACCAGCCTCTAATAAAATTAGTTTAAATCTTATTAATACCAAAACTGGAAAATCTCATCCTTTTGAATATGATGAAAAAGTAGAAGAACTACTAGAATGCTTGTTGAAAAAAATTGATGAAAAAGCGTTAAATATTGAAGTAAATATTTATAAGTAACCTATAAATAATCTACGCTACTTAATTACTCGCCTTGTTTTTTTAAACCTCAGCCCACTTACGAATTAAGTTGTGATAAGTATTGGTTAAGTTCAAAACTTCTTTATGATCATCACCTAGTTGCATACGTAAATTTTGAATAGTTTGGTCTAGATTAAATAACATATGCCGCTCTGCATCATCACGAATCATGCTCTGAACCCAGAAAAAAGACGCTATACGACAGCCTGAAGTAATAGCGGTGACTTCGTGTAGACTGGTAGATGGATACAAAATCATATCACCAGCAGGTAATTTAATCTCATGATATCCATACGTATCTTCAATTATGAGTTCCCCACCTTCATACTCTTCTGGTTCACTTAAAAAAACCGTACACGATAAATCTGTTCTTAAACGCTGATTACTACCACGTATGAGCCGTATTGAATTATCTACATGAAAACCAAAAGACTCATGATTTTCATAGCGATTAAATAATGGTGGGATTATATCTAGGGGAATTGCGGCAGATAGAAATAATGGATGTTTTCCTAAAGCATCAAGAATGATATTGCTCAGTTGATGAGTTAGAGGATCTTCTTCAGGCAATTGCTGATTATGTTTTACTGTAGCTGAAAGTGTACCAGCAGTGACTTTTCCATTAACCCATTCTGCTTTGTCCATTTCTTGACGGAAAAACTGGACTTGGTCTTTATTAAGTACATTTGGAATATGGTGAATCACGGCGATACCTTTAAAAATAGCTTTATTTAATAAAATAGCCTCATATTGAGGCTATTTTAGATTACTTATTCAAACTAATAAATTTTTAAACTTATTAGTATTTAAAGTTAACTGATAATACTGCGCTACGGCCTTCTGCTTCAGTTGCATAGTGTGAAGCATATGCTTTAGTAAAGTAACGCTTATCAGAAAGGTTATTTAAGTTAAGTTGCAAGTTAACATTCTTGTTAACGTCATAACGAGCCATTGCATCATATCGAACATATGAAGGAACCCATTTTGTATTAGCTGCATCACCATATACTTTGTCAGCATAGAAAGCGCCAGCACCCACAGTAACTTGAGGCAATACTTTATATGTAGTCCATAAAGTTGCAGAGTTTTTAGGTACGTTTGGAAGTTGCTTACCCTTAGCTGCATTTTCTGGATTACATACACCAGCACGACTACAACTTGGCCCTGGATCAGTATTTTCACTATCTAAGTAGGTGTAACCTGCGCTCACAGCCCATTTATCAGTGATATTTCCGTTTGCTGAAAGTTCAATACCGTCAACTTTACTATCGCCGCCATTCGTATAAGTGCTTGAGTCAACTTGAATACGTGTATTTTGTTTCTCTGTACGGAAAATGGCAGCAGTTAAATTAAGTTTTTCGTTTAGAACGTTCCACTTTGTACCCAATTCAATGGTTTGGCTTTCTTCTGGTTTAAGGTCCATATAAGCTTGACCGATTGACTCAGAACCATCACCGCCATCAACACCTACAGGGTTAGCAGAAGTTGCATAACTTGCATAAATACTACCATTTTCAGTAGGTTTGAAAGTTACGCCTGCATTGTAAGTAACAAAATCTTTATTACTCTCGATTTTAGCGCCAGTGGCATTTGTCACCTGTTCGGTATCAAACTTATCCCAACGAACACCTAAATCAAGTAACCATTGAGGATTAAACTCAATATTATCTAATAAATAGACAGAAGTATTTTTTGTAGTCGTTGTCGTAGTTGCTTTATTGGCGATACGACCACCTAACCACGCATCTTTAGAATTAGGATTAGTTAATGAAGTACACCATGCATCATTAATAGCACAATCACTATTAAAACCGCCCGTTGTAGAACCTGCGTACCCCGGATATGTTGTTGTGTAGCTACCTTTATCTGACTCTTGATCACTGTATTCTGCACCGACATTAAAGCTATGCTTGATAGCTCCAGTATTAAACTTACCTCTTAAAGATAATTGATCGGTGAAAATATCAGTGTCAGTAATTCGAGAGTTAATACGGCGCCAAACTTTACCGTTTGCTACATTACCTTTTGAATCATCTGGCTGAGTCCAAAGGTAATCATTTTTTGATTTGCTGTAGAGTACAGTGTTAGCAAGAGTAAGATTTTCATTTAAATCATGCTCTACTTTAAAAGTACCAATATGATTTTCTTGTTTTTGGAAATCACGACCTTTTAAACCATAGTAAATACCTTGTTTAACATCAACAGGCTTACCAACAGTTGCCTTTTTAGCCGTATCGTAATTATATGGAACACCTGAATCTGGAGTGTCATCAGATCTTAAGTAGTAATAACTTAAAGTTGCACGTGTTGGTGTATCCAATCCAAATGTAATACTAGGTGCGATACCTACACGCTTGTATTCAGCGCCATCGCTTTGACCCGCTTTTTCATTTTTATGCCCCATAAGAACAACGCGACCAGCAGTACCATTACCGAAGTCTTTATTACCATCTAATGTGATACGTTGATAATTATCGGTACCTGCTTGTACAGAGCCTTCTAAAAAGTCACCTTTTTTAGCAACTTTAGAAATCATATTGATGCTACCGCCAACAGAACCTGCACCACCCATAGAAGAAGCAGACCCCTTAGTCACTTCAACTTGCTCGATAGCAAACATTTCACGGTTTTGTGATGATGAGTTACGAATACCATCAACGTACATCGAACTTTCTGAATTGTAACCACGAATAAATGGTCGATCCCCATTCGGGTTACCGCCTTCTCCAGCACCTAAGGTAATGCCTGGTACAGTACGAAGTGCGTCGCTTAAAGTATTTACTTTGGTATCTTCAATAAGTTGTTTTGAAATTACTGAAACTGATTTTGGTGTATTTAACAGAGGTGCGACAAATTTAGAGTTAGCCGATTTATCAACTTTAAGGCTCTGTGCAACTTCTGTATCTGCTTGAACATGAATTAATGGAAGCGCTACAGAATTTTCCTGAGCAGCCATTGCAGTTGTAGCTACAATTGATAATGAAGAAGCTATTGCTGATTTAGCAATCTTCTTGCGAGACTTAATAAATTCCATATATATTTTGTGTGTTCATGTAAATATTAGCGCGAATAATAATGATTATTGATTATTAAAACAATAATTTAATATAAAAATCCTATAACAAATGTTCAATAAAAATTAATAATTCTTTGATTTTAATTAAATATATTTATGAAATTATTTTCAATTTCACACAAATAGCCTTTAAACTCAACTTATTACCTGATTATCTACTGTAAGTTTGTAATAGTGTACTTTTGAGCCCCCTATCACTTTTATACTTACTGTGTCTTTAAATAGAAATTATACGTGGCTGCACATAAGAGGGCTTCCATCTTTTAACAGCCAATGTCTAGCTAGAATCTTATTATTTATATCTAAATCATAGTCAGCTATTTGAAATTATTATCAAAAGTAATCTTTTAGAAAAAGTTTAAAATTCTTAAAAAAAACATAAACCATTTTATAAAATTTTGTTACTTTTTCGCTATAATGATTATAATTATCGTTTAGGATTTCGATACATCAACATGGACCGCTCACCCCCTCTTTCACCCCCTCTTTCACTCCCAAATTTCAAGTTCAAAGTTTCTACGCTTAGCTATGCAATCGGAATTGTGTGTACTTATCTCGCATTTCCTGCACATGCTGAAGATACAACCACTAATGCATTACCGACTATTACCATTAAGGCACAAGGTAACTGGCTAGAAGAAGCAAATGCAGAAACTGTTCACAAGCATGCTGGCGCTCGAACTATTATTGACCGTAAGCGTTTAGATGAAACGGCGGCAACTTCACTGCGCGAAGCTCTAAAGCAAGTTCCTGGAGTTCAGGCTCAAGACAGTAGTGGCACAGGTGGTAGTGATGTTTCACTCAATATTGGGGTTCGTGGTTTAGCATCTCGCCTATCACCTCGCTCAACAGTTCTAGTAGACGGCATTCCTCTTTCATTTGCACCTTATGGTCAGCCACAGTTATCGTTAGCACCTGTTTCAATTGGTAATATTGAGTCAGTTGACGTTGTACGTGGTGCGGGATCGGTTCGTTTTGGGCCTCAAAACGTAGGCGGAATTATTAACTTTGCTACTCGATCAATTCCTCAAGATTTTAGCGGAACCGTTAGCCTAACTTCAGAATATGCCTCTGGTACTGACCAAGTAAAACTGAGCCCTAATCTATTTGTGGGGGGAACTTTAGATAATGGTTTAGGCCTTGCCCTTTTATATTCAGGGACTAAAGGAAACGGTTATCGAGAAGCAAATAATAAGATTGATATCGATGACGTAATGCTAAAGTCTGCTTATCAATTTAATGATAAAGACTCAGTTGCTTTAAATCTGCATCATTATGAAGGTCGCGGCGAAATGCCAGAGGGCTTAACTCAGGCGCAATATGCTGAAAACCCTTATCAATCTTCTGGTGAAAAAAACTATTTTGCAGGTCGACGTACAGATGTCTCTTTACGTTATAACCATAAAGATGAAAAAAATAACTTCGAAGTTTTGAGTTACTACATCGACTCTTTCCGTACAAGTAATCTTGAAACTACTTTAGCGAATGGTGACAAGCGTCTCGATTCTGCTCCACGCGATTATAAAGTCTATGCAATTGAACCGCGTTACTCTCGTATTTATCAACTAGGTAATACTCAAAATGAAGTGACGGTTGGCTATCGCTACTTAAAAGAAGAAAGTTCTGAATTTGCTGGACGTACTGCTTCTTATGCAGCAGGTTCATCAGTGCCAGATTTTGCTCCACGTAGTAGCAGCGAAGGCGGTACTAAAGCACATGCGGTATATATCGACAACCGTATGGAACTCGGCCGTTGGACGATTACACCGGGTGTTCGTTTCGAATCAATTGAAACCCATAATAACTTCACGGGTTATAACAAAGGACAACCTAATACTGTTTATCCAAAAATTGATTCAGACGAATTTTTACCAAGTTTATCCGTGATGTACTCAGCAAATGAAAACTGGAATATATTTGCAAATGCAGGCGTATCGTTCGGTCCACAGCAATACAGTCAATTAGCTCGTCTTGAAGGGACAACCGCAACGGCTACAACCGAAGGCTTACATCCTGAAAAGTCGAACAACTATGAAATTGGAACTAAATATCTAGGTAATGGTTTAAATGCCGAATTTACCGTGTTCCATTTAGACTTTGATAAAGAGCTTTCATTGGTTCGCGATGCTGGTAATAACGGGATTTGGACAGACTTAGGGGCAACCAGTCACAAAGGTGTCGAAACAGGTATTAGCTATGATTTCGGTCAATTGTCTGATGCACTGGAAGGCTTAAAAGTATATGGCAACTATACTTTCACCAAAGCAGTCGCTGAAGCAGGAAAGTTTAAAGATAAAGACCTACCGTTTTACTCACGTCATGTCGGTAATGTTGGGTTAGGTTACACAGTAGATAAATGGTCTTTAAATGCGGATATGTTTGCGCAGTCAAAGCAGCATTCACCAGATCTTCCAGATAGTAATGTCTATCAAACAGAAGAAACTGCTGATGGTAAATATGGAGATATTCCGGGTTATACCACTTTTGCGGTCCGTACCTCTTATGACTTAAGTTCACAAGTTAAAGGTTTAAAAATCGCTGGTGGAATCAAAAACATCTTTGATAAGCAATATTTTACTCGCTCAACAGACTCTACAGGCGGTAAGTATGTAGGACTGCCACGTACGTTCTATCTACAAACCTCTTTTGACTTTTAAAGCTAAACCAAATTGAATAAAAAGCCCTCTTCGGAGGGCTTTTTTATAAGAATTAAACCTTAGAATACTAACCAATCTAAGCGAGCGTCGACATAAAATATTCTAATAATTTATCTCTCTCATCGATCTTATTTGCACTTAAAAGCTGGACCATTGCCCCATCAATCACAAACAAAAACATGTAGGCATCTTCAACTGTAGCGGTAACTTTTACGGTTAAAAGCAACTTATAAATTTCATTTATGAACCATTTTCGATAGTCGCTGACGACCGTATAAGCTGCTGGATAAAGCTTTTCAATTTCAAAAATGGCTTTAAATGGCAAACGATAAAAGCCCTCTAAGTTTGCATGTAAAAAGTAAACTTTCTTGAGCTTATCAAACATCATAAGTTCGCGGTACGAATGAATAATTGAAAACACCTCATGTTTTAATGAATCTGTTTGAAAAGTTAAGCTCATCTGAATGAGCCTTTCTTTGGAGTGAAAGTAGTTATAAAAAGTGGTTTTGGGAATTTTGGCTTCTTCAATAATTCGATCGATCCCAATGTAAAACCCATGTTGAGTAAATAAATCTTTTGCCGCGTGGAGCACGCGTAATGCTCTAAATGATGCTTCTAAATTTGGCATTTTTATACCGTTTAAAATAATTTTTTGTTGTAAGTAAAAGAGATAGAATTGCCGTTACTCTTAAATTGAGCGCTAAAAACAGGCATGCAAAAGCGGCACAAATAATGGTGTGCTCGCCTATCTCAGGTTTATTGTTGCTATGATTTTTTAGTCGTAAGGATTCTTAAGGTATAGAAAACCTAGAGCCGATTAAACCGTTTGAAAGACTGTTTAAATGGAATGAATAGAGAGATTTTGACAGAGACCAATAAAGAAGAAATAGTACGCATAACGGCGGACTCCTTTTGATTTAGAAGAGTCTTACCAATTACTGTCAAATAATGGTGGCAAGACTAGAAGGGTTGACAGACTGGTACAAAAGGAAACCAGCGCACGCAAGCGTGCCCCTCCTAGCCTCACCATAAAGGCGTGACTTAGGAGAACGCACAAAACGAAATAATACGTTGTTGTGCGCCTTTTGTACCAGCTCTGTCAAAAGCTGACTGGCAATGTGGCCAGCAGGCAAAGGATAATCGGAGAGATTTTGGGTGTCAATGTGATATTGGCTAGAAAACAGTTAAATAATTATTGTTTTTCATCGAATTAGAATATTTAATTACTTGGTTAAAAATTCGTTATTAGCTTGTCTTTAGTTAATATGAACGACAACTTAATTATAGATTTTCATCACTACTTTAAAATAAGGATAATTATGTTAGACCTAGATGAAATGAATGGAAATTTTTTTAATTTTGATCAAGTAGACACATTCAAAATAGAACACGACCATATAATGAATTGCTACAACCTTGTTTTGATTCTATCTAAAGATTTACATGAGCCTTCCACCCCTAAATTCAATGTATGCTTTAACCATATTTCAGACTTAAGTATGAATGATAGTTTTAGACATAATTTTCAACAATTCCCCTGCTTACTTATCGAAAAGCACAAAAATCAGTGGGAAAATGTTAATTACGAAATCAGACAAGTGGAAGATGAAGACTTAAGTTTCAAATGTAAAAGTTTTACTGCTTTCTTAACTTAATTTTATTTAATGCCACACATAAAGCTTTTTTGTCAGCGTCTTTAAGTTGAGAATGCTGAACAGGCCACATATAGCTACAGCTATGAGGCGCTTTATTGTTATTTTTCTTAAGTTCATCGGCAATATTTTTTAGAAGTTCAGTGTTTAGAGAACTAATTTTTAAACGTACTTCTGCTAAATCTTGTGGCTTCCAATTGCTTTCTGGACTCGATAACCAATCTGCGCGATAGCGATACTGAATGGCCTTGGCAACATTCATTTGCGTCACAATAAATGGCTTTACTGTTTCGCTATTTAAACCTAAAGATTCGGCTTCAGAAAGTGATTGATCGAGAACTTTCTTTTCTTGGGTTAAATCTTCAATCGGCAAATGCTGCTCTGCTTTATAACCTGCTACATCTTTCATATAAGATAAACGCTCGTTAACTAAACGAGCAGTTTGATCATATTGATATGCTTGGGCGAGTGAAGAAATACACATAAAAGCTGCCAAGGTCGACACGATCTGAGCAGTTCGCTGAAAACTCTTTATATTCACCATTTAAAACCTACCGAAATTATTGTTCTATGATCATTTCAGCTCAGTACTGTATTTCAAGAAAATACTAAAGTAAAACTTTAAGATAGGCTGAGCTCTTGGCTCCATGCAGAATCAGATTGTTGATAGATGTGTTGGCATACTTGCTTGAGAGATGAGCTAAAGTGCTGGTCTTGCCCTTCCCATTTTTCAACCATGCAATAGGTAACATGGATGCCTTTAGGTTGAAACTCTCTCGCCAATGACTGCGCTAAAGCACGAATGCTTGCAAACATGCTTTGACTTAACACATCGTAATGGGGCGAGTTATTAAATGGAGCTCCAAGAAAAATAACTGTGCCCCGCTGTTGTTTAAGCATAGGTTTAATCACAGCTTGAGCGACACTCACGGCACTTAAACCTGTGGTCTGCCAACTGTGTTCAATCTCTTCTAAAGATAAAGCTTCGATATTTGATGAAGATGAAAAACTCGGCTGAAATACACAAAGCTCAATGATATGTCCATGACTTGAAATATAACGCAACAAGCATTTTAAATGATCTACATTCACTAAATTTAAGTGAACTACTGTCACACCATCATTTAAAGAATGAACTTGCATTTTTTTTACAGCTGAATCATGTACAACTTGATAAAGATGTAAAGGGAAATGCGCGTTTTTATCTAAAATTACAAAATCACGCTCAATCAGTTGAAGGTCATGACCAGCAACGACAACACAGCCCTGCTTTTTTTGAAATCTTTGAAATATTTTTTTTAGCATTTTAGTCTCTCAAAATTTTTCTTGATAAGGGCGTAAATCCAGCTCATGTGTCCAGAGTTGTGGAGTTTGTTGGTAAAGCATCCAATAGTTTTCTGCTATTGCATCAATATTGAGTCCGCCGGTTCCACGGGTAAGACGGGCTAACCGCCCTAAACCGAATAATGCTTTATTCACTCTATCGCCATTGACTATTCCATCAATAATCACATGAGCAATATGTATGCTTTGTGTCTTATAGATTTGAGCTAGGTTTAATGCATAGGTTCTTAAAGCAGATTTCCCCATCGTAAAAGCAGCGAAAAAAGGTTTACCACGTAGAGATGCACTTGCTCCAGTAAAAATAAGCGTACCGTGATTTTGATCTTTAAAGATTTTTAGACAGCTTTGAGAAACTAAATAGGCCGATAAAAAAGTGGATTGCCACATTTGAGTAAAAAACGACAATGGGCTGCGTAAAAAGATAGAAGGAATATTCCCTCCCACGTTATGAATAACAACACTAATACGCTCATTTTGACTCGTGATTGTGTCAAATAAGGCCTGTACTTGATGTATATCTTCTGCATCTAAACGGAACGCGACAGCTTCCCCTGCATTTGCATGGATTTCAGCAGCGACTGCTTCAATTTTCTGAAATGTACGTCCAGCGACATAGACTTTTAAGCCTTCTTTTGCAAAAAGACGGCTCACGGCTGCACCAATACCTTGTGATGCCCCGACGCCAATAACAACTGCACAATCTCGTTTTTTATCTAATATTGCTGATGTCATAGACGTTTCATCCTGTTTGTTTTTTATACCATACTGCAATAAAGGGGCGATCCAAAATTTCTTTACCAAATTTTTTACTTGTGCGAATCACTTCACCGAGTTGAGCAACTACGGCAATATCTGCAATAGTTTGACTGTCTCCAATTAACCATTCACTTTTTGATAAAACTTGCTCAATACGGTCGAGGTGTCTTATAAACTCTTCTTCAACATTTTCAGCTTTAATTCGTCCTAAGCCTTGAAAGAAAAGCTGCGTTTTTAATTCAGCCAAAATAAAACCTTTTACCAATGGTTTTTCATAAGCTGGACGACCAATGCTACTAATGCGAATCGCTTCTTTTAAAGCTTTTGAGTCATTTACGCGTAAATAGATTTCGTAAAAGTAAAGAGATTCATCCGCCCAGTCTTCCCACAGCTCTGCAAGTGCTTTTTGATTTGGATCTTCAGGGTAAAGCCGAGGTGTGTCTGGAAAAGCTTCATCTAAATAGCGTGCAATCCGAGTGCTGTCTTGAATTCGCTGACCATTATGGTCAATGACAGGTACTTTACCCACCTTACTTAGCAGAGGAACTTTCGCTCCAAGAATGCCGTTATAGTTAACTGTGTCAAATGGAATTCCCTTAAATCTCAAAGCCCTTGAAATTTTTTGACAAAATGGAGAAATTTCCCATTGATGTAAAATAATATTCGACATTTATTCACCTTTATTTTTAATTGCCTTTTATCTAGTTCTCTTTTAGAACTAATCAATAAATATACAGAATGTTTTTTTAAGTCAAACTATTTTTGATGACGAATAAGTTCCGAAAGCTAAGAATTATTTGATTTTTACTACTTATTTCAGAACATTTTTCAAGCGATATAATTTGAATTATAGGAAGCTCTGCCTTAAAAAGAACTTCCTATATAATAGATTAGAAAATTAATAAGTCACTGTAACAACAACACTATCAGAATAGACGCCAGGTCTACTTGCAATGGCGGTACCTTGCGGAATCTTTCCATAAACTGTAGTCGTTTGAGCGCTTCCTGTACTTGTTTTTGAGACTCCCCCTGTTCCCCCAACATTGGTTACGCCTCCCGTGGCATCCCATACCGTACTATAGTTAGAATCTTTATATAGCTGATAGGGAATAAATTCATTATTACTATTGATCATACGCCTAAAGCCCCCAGCTATACGGTTGTTTCCATCCCCTAAATAAATACTATATGGCGTTCCAAAATTACAGGTCGTATTCACTGCTCCTTGCGCTGTGTAATCACGACTCGTTGTACTAATATCATTGATATTTCCAAAATCAACAGTTGAGGTTGAGTTTAATTGGCAAAGACTTGGGACCACAAAGTTTGCTGTTAGCAATGTATCGCCTGAATCCCAGCCACCAAGTAAATCACCACATGACAAACCCAAAAGATCCATATCCCAATACAACCGAACCGAAGCCGTATATGTTCCTTGAGGGTATGCAATGAGAGACCCCGTTCGAGCTGGTACTTTTATATTTACCGAGTAACTCACAATATTATTTGATGCGACTGTTGCTACTGGGCCATACCACACATTGGAGGTTTGGTTTGTGGTAGAAGACCCAGCTCCACCTACAGTTGCAGTAACCGTATACGGTAATGAAACACTGTTAATTGCATTTGTGGTTCCCGTAAATACGGTTTTCATACACATGAAATTAGAAATCTGGGGAAGTCCTAAATTCGTACAAGTAATTGTTCCTGAAAGGTTTACGGTTGCATCACTATTAATATTTGCTGCTGTGTAGGTAAAAGTGTTATTTGTGGTCCCACTTACCGTACAAGCTGCATGTGCCGGACTAAAAAATGCATAAACGAGATAAAATAAGCAAATGCCTACAAAATATTTTAAAAACAATGGAAAAAACTTATAGCTCTCTATTTGAGCCTTATTCATAATATTTAATGACATACATAAGGTCCCAATTTTTTAGTTGAGTACTGATTACTGTTATAGGTGAAGTCAACTTGGCAGGAGCCATGATCAAGAAGATCGACTTCAAGTTTGTTTTGCTTTAAAAGATTTGGAATAAACACTTCACCATCGTAGCCCACAATACCATCTTGCTGGCCATTAATTCGAACGGCATAACCCGGCATTAACGGTGAATTGCTTTGATCAACAAGTTTCACTAATCCCGAAATGACCCGATGAGCACCGAAGTCAACCAAAGTTCCTTGACGGTAACCCACCACTGTTTTTTGATCTGTAGATTTAACATTCCAATTCAGAGGAAGATACGATGGATCTAAATAAATATGGTTCACTTGATATGGCATGAGACTAGGAATCAGAAACCTTCCAGACTTGTCAGTTTCTCCTAGATTAACACCGCCATTTATAATTTGACTTTGCGGCCCTGCATTGGTTACGACCGCATAGCCGTCTCCTATTTCATTGGCCGCAAAGATGCGTCCCGCTGCTGCAACCAATGAACCCGTCGCCGAAAGTGCAACCTGATCGTTGTCTCCAAATCGGTTATAGCGCCCTGTCAGGTAAGCTGCCCGTGCTCGGTAAGATGCATAGATCGACGCATTGTTTTCATTCGCATCCTCATCTCGCTCAACATAACCGCCCCAGCCAAATGAACCAATTTGGGGTTCTGACAAACCGAATATTTCTTGGCGATACCGTAAGCTACCACTATCACTAGATACACTCGTGATCGCATTCACTTTACTGGACGGGGTATATCGCAGTGCAAAGTAAATTCCATAGTCCTTATGGTTTTCATAATCTTTATACGCTGATGCATAAAAACCCCAGTTCTTATCCAAACTTCCACTTAAATTGGTAGACAGTAATTTATAGGAGTTATCACTATATTTGATCTGGTTATAGCCCAGATAAACCCCATAGCCTGCATAAAAGTTATAGTTAATCCCTGCCCTAAAAATCTCATCTGCCAATGCACTGTAGTTCAGATAGTTTTGTGACTCGGCATTGATCTGGTTATCTTTTAAATATCTCACTTGAGACACACGGGCAAGGTCAAAATAGTTATCAAATACTTTGCGGTAACTGGTGTTAAATGAAATGTTCTTACTGATGCGCCCTTCTAAACCCAGCAAGGCAGAATAGCCGTTTTCATCTTTATACTGGCTCGCTGCGATGTCAGCATTAATTACCCCAATACCCAAAACATTCTTGGCAAATCCTGTGCCGAGATTCGACAGGCCATCTGTTGAAGCCTCTGCACCGCCGCTTAAGGTCAGTGAGTTGCTGTAGCCGTATCGAATCGCACCTGAGGCAAAGGTGGCATCGTCATAATCATTTGAATACAACCCATAGTTGTAGCGTGGAACCCCCACATCTACTGAAAACTCATTAATGCCTTTTGCCAGAATCTTGGAGGAAAAATAGTACGGCTTTTTGGTAATGCTCTGCTGTCCCGTTGCATCGGTAGTCACAAGTGTGACTTCATTTCCCGAAATAAATGG
>NZ_JFYC01000020.1:0-57904 GCF_000588535.1 Acinetobacter sp. 742879
GTAGCAAGCTACCTCTCTCCGCTCGACTTGCATGTGTTAAGCCTGCCGCCAGCGTTCAATCTGAGCCATGATCAAACTCTTCAGTTAAAATCATTTTGCACCTTATTAAAGACAAGGTGCCAATTCTGGCTCATCAATTACTGACTTAAATTTCGCTCAAATAAACTTCGAGTAATTTAAACCAATCAATCAATGAAAATTATTTCGATTAATCAATCAGTAAAAATCCACACAAGTTGTTCTTCAATTCTCTTAATGATCTTCTTCCTGGTTCGTCACCAGCAAGCTAGGTCGGCTATATTACTCTTAATCTCTTAAAAGTCAACAGGTAATTTCGATATTTTTAAAACTTATCTCTCAAACTAACTTACCATCAAATTCATCACTTAAAGCAACCAACTTAATCACAAGTAACTGTTTTTCAACAAGTTTCTATCTGCATCACCGCCGATGGATGTGCATTATAGACCATTACATCCCCTTTGCAAGGGGTATTTCAGCCTTTTTCACTTGAGTGCCGTTTTTTTCTACTATTTTGCGAAAAAAGTGATATATATGGCTTTTTTTTAGGCATCTTCACTGCCTTTTATTAGTTTTATATTTAAGAATTTGGGACATTTTTAATTTCCTATGTCTTTAATAGAGTTTATAGACATATATACTCCCTTAAGTCCAAAGATTCCAAAGATTCCAAAGATTCCAAAGATTCCAAAGATTCCAAAGATTCCAAAGATTCCAAAGATTCCAAAGATTCCAAAGATTCCAAAGACAGACTAGAGCAAATACTCTATTTATTGATTAATACTTTCTATTCTTTACTTATTCTATTTTTCTACTTATTAAGTTAATTACAAATTGTTCCACGTGGAACGCTTAATTGTTTTTGTGATCAGAAATAAAAAAAGCAGGATTACTCCTGCTTTTTACTCTATAACTTTATTTTATTAGTCAGTGAAAATTACACGTGCAATTGCTTTTTTACCTGATTGAATAATAAAGCTTCCTTTTTCTTTTACAGAGAAGCTTGCATCAACGGCATTCCAGTCAACTTTTACCGCACCACGAGCAACCGCATCTTTTGCCGCAGCTGCATTTGGGTTTAGCCCCGCTACACGTAAAATCGTAGCAATAAAGATTTCTCCTCCAAACTCACCAAGTGAAATAGTCACTTCTGGTGTGTCTTCAGGTACTTCACCTTCTGTAATACGGTTACCAGCACTCTTATGGGCATTAGCAGCAGCTTCTGCATCATGGAAGCGTTCAACTAACTCAAGTGCAAGGATGCGTTTTACTTCTTGTGGATTACGACCAGCAGCAATTTCATCTAATAGAGCTTTGATCTCATCAAGAGATTTGAAGCTTAATAAATCGAAATAGCGTTCAATTAAAGAGTCTGGCATTGATAAAACTTTTTGGTACATTGCCCCTGGTGTATCAAATACACCAATATAGTTACCTAAAGATTTAGACATTTTATTTACGCCATCTAGACCTTCTAGAATCGGCACAGTGATACATACTTGAGATTCTTGGCCATAACGGCTTTGTAAAGTACGACCCATAAGTAAGTTAAAGGTTTGGTCTGTACCTCCTAACTCAACGTCAGCTTCAAGCGCAATTGAGTCATAACCTTGAACTAAAGGATATAAAAACTCATGAATTGCAATCGGCTGATGATTGCTATAACGCTTAGTAAAGTCATCACGCTCTAACATACGTGATACTGTTTGCTGACTTGCTAATTGGATAAGGTCAGCAGCAGACTTTTGATTAAACCATTCTGAGTTAAAACGTACTTTTGTTTTATTCGGGTCTAATATCTTGAATACTTGTTCTTGATAAGTTTTAGCATTGGCTTCCACTTGTTCACGTGACAACGGCGGACGAGTTGCGCTTTTACCAGTTGGGTCACCAATCATCGCTGTATAGTCACCAATTAAGAAGGTAACTTCATGGCCCAAGTCTTGGAAAGTTTTTAGTTTATTAATAAGAACCGTATGTCCTAAATGTAAATCTGGTGCTGTAGGGTCAAAACCAGCTTTAATTTTAAGAGGGCGATTCTCTTTAAGCTTTTTCAGTAAATCTTCTTCTGAAATAATTTCGTGCGTGCCTCGTTGGATGAGGGCAAGCTGTTCTTCGGCGGGCAAGAAATTTGACATCACAAAACCTAAACACATCAGTTATTCAATTTGTGCGATATACTAACATTTTTTCAGCGTCTTGCAGGGGAAGTTGCATATGAGCGCAATCTATATCGGCGTAATGACTGGCACTAGTATGGATGGGGTAGATATTGTTGCGGCTTCATTTGAGCCACTACAGCTTCATGCCACTCTTACAGTTCCATTCGAACCCGAGTTACGTGATGAGCTTATGGCATTAACTTTACCTGATGACAATGAAATTGACCGCATGGGTAAAGCTGATGTTGCTCTAGCCCAAATGATTGGTCATGGGATTAATACTCTCATTGAAAAGCACCAATTAGACCGTAGCCAAATAAAAGCAATTGGTTCGCATGGACAAACTATTCGTCATCGTCCAGAACATGGCTTTACGCTACAAATTGGTGATCCAAACATTATTACTGAAATTACTCAGATTCCGGTTGTTTCAGATTTCCGTCGTAGAGATATGGCAGCAGGAGGTCAAGGCGCGCCATTGGTTCCGGCTTTCCATCAAGCATTATTTCAACATCCAAGTATTCATCGTGTGATTTTGAATTTGGGTGGTATTGCCAATGTGAGTATGCTGCCGGCCAATAATGCTGACGGCGTATTTGGTTTTGATACAGGACCTGCAAATATTTTGATGGATGCGTGGTGTCATCGCCATACAGGTCATCCATATGATGAAAATGGTGACTGGGCAGCTTATGGTCATCCTATTCGCTCTTTACTCGATCGTCTCCATGCCCACGAGTATTTTTCTAAAGAACCGCCTAAGAGCACAGGACGTGAAGACTTTAATATTGACTGGTTGGATGATCAGTTAATCGATTGGCGAAATGATTTAACTTATGATGAGTTAGAAGATACCCCTGAAAATATCCAAGCCACCTTATTAAAGCTTACTGTGCGTGCCATTCAAAAAGCAATTTATCGTTCTGAGATGGAAACAGGTGAAGTATATGTTTGTGGTGGTGGAGCTTATAACTCTTATTTATTAGAACAGTTACGTTGGCGTTTACGTAAACATAATTGGTCTGTTCAACCTACCGATGTGTTAGGACTTTCCCCTACTTGGGTCGAGGCTACAGAATTTGCATGGTTAGCAATGCGCTTTGTAGATGGTTTAAGTGGAAATTTGCCAGCAGTCACAGGCGCTTCGGATTTCAGAATCCTAGGTACGATCACGGCAGTATAAAACTATTTATTGATTTGTTTGGTTAGATTCGACCTCATAGCACATTTACTGACCCGAAATGCTGTTATTTAAATGAGCATAAAAACTCATGATAAATGCCAACAAAAATAAGTAAGGCATGTTGTTATGGATCTGACCAAACGTATTCATCAATACACACGTGGGACCTGGACATTCGATGTAATTGATTCAGGCCCTATAGATGGCCCTCTCGTGGTTTTATTACATGGTTTTCCAGAAACTGCCCATAGTTGGGAGCAGACTTCGGAATTATTGCATGAGTATCAATTTAGAACACTTGCGATTCATCAACGTGGTTATAGTTTAAATGCTAGGCCTCAAAGCCGATTTCAATATTCATTGAGTGAACTTGTAGAAGATGTGGCAAGTTTAATTGAACAGCTTGGCCAGCCAGTTTATTTAATTGGGCATGACTGGGGCTCGGCAATCGCTTCAGGCGTTGCTATGAAGTATCCAGAATATATTCAACATCTCACTTTAGTTTCTGTACCTCATTAAGCTGCATTTTTAAAAGCTTGTTTAAGCAGTAGACAACTTTTTAAATCTTATTATTTTGCAATTTTTCAGTTACCGATTCTGCCCGAACTTTTATTTAAAAAGATACCTAAATTGGGTCGTAAGTTTCTAAAGTCATCAGGCATGACTGAACAGCAAATTGCGATATTTGAGGCTGAGTTTATAAAGGAAAATAGATTAACCACGGCGTTGAATTGGTATCGTGGCTTTTTTTGGGACAAACTTCAAAATCCGTTTAAAGCCATAGATGTCCCCACTCTTTTTATTTGGGGTAAACATGATATTGCCGTTACAGAAAAAAGCGCGGAGCTAAACTCACATTATTTTAAAAATAGTTATGAAGCAGTTTTTATGGATGCGTCGCATTGGATTCCCTATCAGAATGCGCCTGAACTGGTGCAATACTTTTTAGAATCTATCCGTAAAAAATAATGATTTGATCAATAAAAAAACCTCTCAAAATAGAGAGGTTTTTTAAATTTTAAAATTCTATTAAATCGAGAATGAAGAACCACAACCACATGTTGTTGTTGCATTCGGGTTTTGTACGATAAAACGCGAACCTTCAAGACCTTCTACATAGTCAACTACTGAACCAATGAGGTATTGGTAGCTAAGTGAGTCAACCAGCATTTTTACATCGCCATTTACGAATTCTGCATCATCTTCATTTACGCTTTCAGCAAAATTAAAGCCATACGAAAACCCTGAACATCCGCCTCCTGTTACATACACACGTAACATGAGATCGTCATTCCCTTCACTATCACGGAGTTGGCGTACCTTATTGGCAGCATTATCTGTCAAAACTAGAGCTTGGGCATTCATGATGATTGTTCCTCGGATTTTGCTGTGCCTTTCAAAATAAAAAAGACCCTATATTGAGTATAGCATAATCAATATAGGGTCTGTCTTCGAAGTTTAAAGCGAATCTTGAGTATTTTTATCAAGATTATTTGTAATTCTCATCCTGTAAGCCACATTCGAAGTTTTTAGCATCTTGCTTACAACGGAATTGCCATAGTAGTTTCATCATGCGTTTATCATATACACCACGTTGTGTAAGGTTAATTCGAGACTCACGCATGAGCTTTTGGTAGCCCGGTTTATCGGCTGCTGGGACATCCATCCAGTATTTTTGTGGAATATCAGCTTTCATTTTACCCAAGATGGTAAAAGCACGTGGTAGCTGACCTGAAACCCATTCCCTAGATTTTTGGCCAAAACCAGCTGGGAACTTATCAGGTCGGATAATAATATTTCCTGTGACCTGTAAGATTGGATAATTCACGATCGCACCTTTTGTACCTAAACCTTTTTGTAGTTCCAAAGGTTTAAATGCTGCTGCTGGCGCACCAATAATATCAACTTGATGGTTATTAAATTTCGCACCGAAATTTGTTACGTCAGCACTAACCGCCTGTGCCCCGACCTGCTGAACCATAATTTTTTGTGCTTCATCATAGTCAAGAACAGCAATTTTCTTACCTGCGGCTTTCGCTACCGTATTGATGCTGCGATCATTTACTAAAAGATAAGCATCACCAACCGGAATAACACCGACAACCTCATAGCGACCATTAACCATATATTTACTAAAAGTCGGACTCGCTAAGCCTTGCATCACTTTTACAGCAAGCTTGAGATCAGGAATCGCTCCAATTGCGTCTAATGACCCAGTAAATGAGTTAAATTGGCGACCACGCATCCCTGACACGCTAATACCATCACATTTACCCGCTTTAAAATCTTCAGCAATCACGGCTTCATTCTGGTTTACTTTAAGCTCGATATCAGCTCCCCAGTTTTTAGCGGCAAGTTGATAATCCTTCATCAGCGCATAAACGTCGCCATTTTTTCCAACGAAGTCAAAAACACATACTGTTTGTTTAGCCTCGGCTGCAAAAGAAACTGTGGTAAGTCCCATCGCAAGTAATAGCGTTTTGGAAAATTGCATATTCTTTTTCCTTTCCTTGTGGAGTTTTTGTTTTTCGATACCAAGAAATTTCACACCATCAGGTATGAATCGGATAGGCTTCATATAAAAAACATGATGGAATATTTGTATAGACCGTATTTGCTTTTATGATTTTATTTCCCTGAAAAATAGATAGCGAATGACCTATCTATTAGCAATTATTTTAATCACTCAAGTCCTTGATCTATTTTTATACCTTCATGTTTCCTTATGAAGTTTTTATCTAAATTTAGCTTAACGTCTTTCTAACTAACCACAATGGCAGAACTGACAGCGTATATAAAACAAAAAGCCTAGAACTCAGTCTAGGCTTTTTGAAAGAAATTAGGATTATTCACCAGGCATTGAACATTCAAAGTTAGCTTTGTCTACAGAACAACGCGCTTTTTTGAGTACAGACATCATTCCAGCATCGTAAACACCGCGTTTAGTTAAGTCCATACGGCCATCACGCAACATTTTTTGATACTTAAGTTTGTCTTCTGCACTTAAGTTCATTTTGTATTTGCCAGGAATTTGCGCTTCTAAACGGTTGATCATTGCAAAGCTCTTAGGTAACTGTTTAACAAACCAGTCACGAGATTTTTGTCCAAAACCAGCTGGGAATTTATCAGAACGTAATACTAGATCTGCTGTAACGTGTAATACAGGGAAGTTCCACATTACACCGTTTGCGCCTAAACCTTTATTTAATTCTAATGGTTTGTAAGCATAAGCAGGCGCACCTACCATATCTACCTGACCATTATTAAATTTAGCAGCAAAGTTTGAGATATCAGAAAGAACTGCTTGAGCTCCTACACGTTGCACCATAATTTTTTGTGCATCGTCATAGCCAAGTACAGCGAATTTTTTACCCGCAGCTTTTTCAACAGAGTTGATGTTTTTGTCGCGTACGAAAATGAATGCTGAACCTAGCGGAGAAATACCAGCAACTTCGTATTTTTTACCACCCATATTTGTGGTCATTTTTGCTGCATTACGCGCATCTAATACATAAGTAATTGCACGTTGAGCGATTTGGTTATTTGGAACACCACCAAGTGAGTCGATAGATCCTGCGAATTTGTTATATTGGCGCGCACGCATTGCTGTCATTGCTACAGCATCACATTTACCCGCTTTAAAATCATTATCAGCAACAGCCTCGTCCTGACGAGGAACTAAGTTAATTTCAGTACCCCAGCCTTTTGCAGCAAGAGCCCATTCTTCCATCATTTTATATGAGTCGCCTGCTTTTCCTAAGAGGTCGAATACACATACGGTACTCGCTGCTTGCGCTGAAGCAGAAAAACCAACAACAGAAGCGGCAGCCATAGCAAGTACGATTTTTTTCATTTTCTTCATCCTTCCACGGAACAGATTTTTTGTTTGAAGTTTCCTTTCAAACACAGATATTAATCATGTTTTTTAGAAAAAAATAGAGCTTTTACTCAAATATTTTTATCTCATTGAACCATTGTTTGTTGGTTTTAAATTATTTATTAAAAGGAAAAATTGCTAATTTTCCGTAAGTTATTTTTTATATTCACAATTTTCATACCCATATTCAGCTTTGAAATATATGTAGCGTTTTTGTGTTTAAAAAATAAACTACTCTCCATTAAGCGTACATTCAAAATTTGTCCGTTCAACTGTACAGCGGGCACGCTTTAGCACACTCATCATTGTTGCATCGTATACACCTTGTTTTGTTAAGCTGAGGCGACCTTCACGTAAAATTTTTTGATATTTAGTTTTGTCTTCTGCTGAAAAATTAATTTTAATTTTTGAGGGTACGCCCATTTCTAGCCGTTTTATCATGGCAAAATTCTGAGGTAATTTTTGTATAAACCAAGCACGTGACTTTATACCGAAATCTGTGGGGAACTTATCACTTCGGGCAATTAAATCACCCGTAACGTTAACTACGGGGAAAGTAAACATTGCCCCTTTCACGCCAACCCCTTTACCAATCTCTAAAGGTTTATAAGCATAGGCTGGTGCCGCAATTGCATCGACTTGGCCACTATTAAACTTTTTCACAAAATCGGTAATTTCTGAAGGAATGGGCTGAGCGCCAACGCTTTCCACCATAATTTTTTGTGCTGCGTCATATTGCAAAATAGCAAACTTAGTCCCACGTACTTTTTCAATTGAGTTGAGATTTTTATCCTTCACAAATAAATAAGCTAATCCAATCTGGACAATACCAACGACCTCGTAATTGGTTCCATTTTGTGCAGTCACCATGCGATGTTTATTACGCTTATCTAAAACATAACTAATAGCTTTTTGAGCAATTGCATTACTGGTTACCCCTCCAATCGCATCAATTGAACCTGCAAATTTATTATAATTTCGCGCCCGCATGGAGGTCATATAAGCGGCGTCACATTTTCCTTCACGCAGTCTACGGTCAACTAAGCCTTCATCTTGAAATGGAATTAAAGTGATATCTGCTTGCCATTCTTTCGCTGCAAGCGCCCACTCTTCCATCATTTTATAGGACTCACCTGACTTTCCTAATAAATCAAACACACAGACACTTTGCCCAGCATGTACTGTCCCCACAGCACAGCAAAATACTGCACCAATTATCCCCAATCTTTTTTTCATTTGACTTTCCTTAGTCTAGTTTTATTAGTAGCTCATTAATCAACCAAATTTTAAACTGTTTTTATTTTAGCCATATTTTTTTAAAAGTATTCTATCTTGTTCAATATTTTGAAAATTTCGGATGAATAGCGAAATTTAGAATGTATTGATATATGTAATTATTAACAGCTACTCACTAAAATCCGGAAAGTTTTGTTTTCATCGGCAGTTCTCTTTAAAATACAGCATCCCTAACTCACCTCGATACAATAAGATGATTCAATTTGACCAAGTTTCTTTACGCCGCGGTGGACGTGTTCTATTTCAAAAAGCGTCTATGCAATTACACCCAGGTTGGAAGATTGGTCTAACTGGTGTAAATGGAGCAGGTAAATCGACTTTATTTGCTGCATTACTTGGAAGTTTAGGTGCAGATGAAGGTTCACTTACTCGTCCGACAGGCTGGACCGTGGCGCATATGGCGCAAGAAGTAAAAGCCCTAGATATGCCTGCAATTGATTTTGTTCTTTCAGGTGATGAAGAGTTTTGGGATATTCAAAATAAGCTTGCTCAACCAGATCAACTGACTGATTTTGAACTGGCTAAATTGCATGGCCGCTTTGATGAAATTCATGGTTATTCAGCGCCCTCTAAAGCTGCGCAGCTCATGGCAGGTCTTGGCTTTCTAGAAAATCAATTACGTTTGAACGTTGAGAGCTTCTCAGGTGGATGGCGTATGCGTTTAAATTTGGCGCGTACATTGATGAGTCGTTCTGATCTACTCTTACTGGATGAACCAACAAACCACTTAGATTTGGATGCAATTCTGTGGTTAGAAGATTGGCTTAAAGCCTATGAAGGTACACTCATTCTAATTTCGCATGACCGCGACTTTTTAGATGCGATTACAGATCATATTCTTCACATCGAAAATCAAGAACTCACGCTTTACACCGGAAACTACACTACATTTGAAACCACACGTAGTGAACGTCTTGCTCAACAACAACAAGCTTTTGAAAAGCAGCAAGAAACACGTGCTCACTTACAAAAGTTTATTGATCGTTTTAAGGCAAAAGCGACTAAAGCTCGTCAGGCACAAAGTCGTATTAAACAACTTGAGCGCATGCAGCAACTTGCACCAGCCCATGTAGATACGCCTTTTACATTTACTTTCCGTGAACCGACTAAAATGAGTTCACCATTGCTGACTTTAGATAATGCCAGCATTGGTTATGGTGATAAACAGATAGCCGAAAAAATCAGATTACAAATTACACCAAACTCACGTATTGGTTTGCTTGGGATGAACGGCGCAGGTAAGTCAACATTGATTAAGAGCTTGGTTGGTGATCTACCACTCTTGGCAGGTGAACGTAAAGCTTCCGAGCTGCTTAATATTGGTTACTTTGCGCAGCACCAGATGGATGCTTTAGATGGCAATGCTAGCCCAATGCTACAGCTTGCCCGTATAGCAGATAAACAAATTAGTGAAGCCACTCTACGTTCATTCTTAGGTAGTTTTGGCTTTAGTGGTGAACGCATGGATACACCATGTGAAAGCTTTTCTGGTGGAGAACGCGCTCGTTTAGCCCTAGCACTCATTGTATGGCAGCGTCCAAATGTTTTAATTCTCGATGAACCAACAAACCATTTAGATCTTGATATGCGTCATGCACTGAGCATGGCATTACAAGATTTTGAAGGTGCAGTTGTTCTGGTTTCCCACGAACGTCAACTTATTGCAAGTGTATGTGATGAGCTTCTTTTAGTACACGGCGGTAAATGTACTGAGTTCGAGGGTGATTTACAGGACTATGCTAAATGGCTACGTGAAGCACGTCAGCAGCAAATCAATGCTCAGACTGCCGTCGCACAGAACAACTCTTCCTCTGCCGCTCCAGCGCCTGCTAAAGTTGATAAAGAAGCACAGCGTAAAGAAGCAGCTCGCCGTCGTGAACAGACTCGACCTATTCGTAAAAATATTGAAAAGGTTGAATCACAAATTGAAAAGCTACAACCACAGCTCGCCAAAATTGAAGAATCCTTAGCAGACACATCTTTATATGAGGCTGCACGTAAGGATGATCTACTCAAACTTATGAATGAGCAGACAGAGCTGAAAGCTAAACTTGAGCAACATGAAGAGCAGTTTTTGGAACTCATGATGGAATTAGAAGAAATAGAAGCTTCTTTTGATTAATCTATTTTCTAAAATAAAAAAGCCGATTTCTTAATCGGCTTTTTTATTTGTTAATAAGGCGTATAAAAAGCCCCTAATTCATTTAAATTAGTATTTATCGGTAAAGGCCAAACATTGCTTGATAAGCTGTCTGCAATATATAAATCGTATCCGCCTCGACTCCCTGTTTGTCCTGCAAGAGACACCACCATGTAACGCTGATCTAAAGGAGCTGGATCGGAAGTATCATAATTAATATTGTTAAATGGCAAACGTGTAGTTTGTTTATTAGCCATATCATAAATATAGATCTGATCATGAGCATTTGTTGGGCTATACCAGCGCACATATAAGAACCGACTTCCTTGCCACCATATTGGATAATATGAAGCGATATTGGTCAGCTGTGTATCATAAGCACCCGACTGATCAATACTGAAAACTCTAGAATTATTTCCCGCACCTTTCGCATATAAGATTTGGGTAGTATTTACCATCGGATAAGGCATTGACTCTTCTATGTCCCAACCATTTTGAGTGACAGAAGTAATCGTCCGATCCGTCATTTTAACGATTTTTAAATCACCATTTTGTTTAAAAATAATACGCTGGTTATCTATGAATTTTGGATCTTCATCGCGTTTGTTATTTCCCTGAGTTAAGTTAATGGGTAACTCACTACTACCCACTTTCCAAGCATACACATCCCATGCATCGCCATAATACTGCCCAGAGTTAACCCCCATAAAAGTTAACCATTTACCATCTGGGGAAAAATGGCCATTCATCATATGGTCGATTTTCCAGTTTGTGCCCAGTAATGTAGTCTGCTGTGTTGTGAAGTTATAAAGATAAAGCTTACTGTCCCATGCGTCATAATCACTATAACGATGAAATACTAATTTGCCATAAAAGGTCGGGACTGTAGCAGCATGCAATTGAAACACACTAGTGACAAAAACAATGCTACCCAATATGAGTTTATAAATCTTTTTCATAATTATATTGCCTATTGTTATTAGTAAGTACCGCCTAGAGAATATAACTTTCAATAGTTTACTTGTTAAACAAAATACTTTTTTCGGATACAAAAAAGGGCTAATGATGATTAGCCCTTTACCATAAAAAATCAATTATCTAAATTTTTTATGATTTTCATTTCGTATTTTCACTAAATTAATTGCTTCAGTTTTGGCTTGATCTAATTGTCCTTGCTCAACTAAAACAGTTACTTTATCAATTTCGGCAACAAGCTGATCTAAACCAGCTTGGTACTCTTTTACCTTTACATTTTCTGATGGCAAACCTTCGAGTTTATGCGGCAAATATTGCTTAGAAGAAACTGCTGCTTCACGCATTACAACAAGCTGTTTTTTTGCGTTATCAGCATCTTTCGCTTCAGCAAATGCTTTAGTACTCTTAGCTAAAGTTTTCATATTCGTTTCTAGGTCTGCCGCCCAAACAGCAGAACTTCCTAAAAACACACATGAAATTAAAAGACTAGCTAATAATTTCTGACTCATCATTCTCTCCCTAGACTGATTTAGAATCATGTTATGAATTAAGCATCAATATCCGCATTTAAAGCATTCTCTTCAATGAATGCACGACGTGGTTCAACATCATCACCCATTAAGCAAGAGAACATACGATCTGCTTCAATCGCATCATCAATTGTCACCTGCAACATATTACGGTTTTCAGGGTCCATTGTTGTTTCCCACAGCTGTTCAGCATTCATCTCTCCAAGACCTTTATAGCGTTGGATCATCATACCGCGGCGAGAATCTTGCAAAATATGTTGCCAAACTTGATGGAAGTTAGCCACTTGAATACGGCGATCACCTTTTTGTAAATAAGCACCATCTTCAAGTAAAGTGAACCAACTCTTAGAGTTTTTCAATAACCGTGCATATTCAGCTGAATTCAATAAAGCTGCATCAAGCAAATACGCATGCGGCAGATTATGAACATAGACAGTAATACGCGGCCAATAATGCGCAGATTTTTCGCCTTGAGCATTTTCACGTTCAAATGCCTCTAGAGAGATTTCTGGACGTAAACTTGGCTGTAATCTGGTAATGATATCGCGCACCTGATCAGCCCATTGTTGTACATAAGCTTCATCATGGTTTTGATCACTCTTGAATGCTTCTACTTCAAGTAAAGCATCAAGTAAGCTAGCTGGATAACGTAAAGTTAAGCGCTGTAAGCTCTTTTGTGAAACCTGATAGTCCTGAATCACTTTCGCAAGTGCTTCACCTGTAATTGCAGGTGCTTCAGCATTGGTATGCAAAGATAGCTCATCAATCGCATTTGAGATGAGATAAGTTTCTAACGCATCATTATCTTTGATGTATTGTTCTTGCTTACCTTTCTTCAATTTATACAAAGGTGGCTGAGCAATATAAATATGCCCACGCTCAACCAATTCTGGCATTTGACGGAAGAAGAACGTTAACAACAAGGTACGGATGTGAGAACCATCGACGTCGGCATCGGTCATGATAATGATTTTATGATAGCGAAGCTTATCAGGGTTATATTCTTCACGACCAATACCACAGCCAAGTGCAGTGATTAAAGTACCGACTTCCTGACTAGAAATCATTTTGTCAAAGCGTGCACGTTCAACGTTCAGGATTTTACCTTTCAACGGTAAAATAGCCTGCATTTTACGATTACGACCTTGCTTAGCACTACCACCAGCAGAGTCACCCTCGACTAGATATAATTCAGAAAGTGCAGGGTCTTTTTCCTGACAATCAGCCAATTTCCCTGGCAAGCCTGCAATATCAAGTGCACTCTTACGACGTGTCATTTCACGCGCCTTACGTGCAGCATCACGTGCACGCGCAGCATCAATAATTTTACCGGCAATTGATTTTGCAGCTTGCGGATTTTCAAGTAAGTAAGCAGAGAACTCTTTGTTCATTGCTTGCTCAACCGCTGGTTTTACTTCACTCGATACTAGTTTTTCTTTAGTTTGAGATGAGAATTTCGGATCAGGTACTTTGACCGAAATAATCGCCGTTAAACCTTCACGGGCATCATCACCTGTCACATTGACTTTTTCTTTCTTGAGAATGTTTTCGTTTTCAAGATATTGGTTAAGACCACGTGTTAAAGCCGCACGGAAACCTGCTAAATGAGTACCACCATCCTTTTGAGGAATATTGTTGGTAAAACAACGCACGTTTTCTTGATAACTTTCATTCCACTGTAATGCAACTTCTACACCAATACCGTTTTCTGTATCAGCAGTGAAATGGAAAATCTCGTTTAGATGAGTTTTACCTTCGTTAATGTATTTTACAAACTCAGATAAACCACCTTCGTAGTCATATACGTGCTCAAGGTTAATACGTTCATCACGTAAAACAATACGCACGCCCGCGTTTAAAAATGAAAGCTCTCGTAAACGACGCGCTAAAATTTCAACGTTAAAAATAGTTTGACTAAAAGTTAGTTCACTTGGCCAAAAACGTACAGTTGTACCACTGCTATCCGTTTCACCAATCACACGTAATGGATATTGCGGATCACCGTGGTGATACTCTTGTTCATGCACTTGGCCAGCGCGATTAATAATTAAATGCAATTTACTTGAAAGCGCATTTACAACTGAAACGCCTACGCCGTGCAAACCACCTGAAACTTTATAGCTGTTATCGTCAAACTTACCGCCTGCGTGCAAGATCGTAAGAATTACTTCCGCTGCAGACACCCCTTCTTCAGGGTGGATATCGGTTGGAATACCACGGCCATTATCAGAAACACTTACCGATTCATCTTCGTGAATCGTGACAATAATTTCGTCACAATGCCCAGCTAAAGCTTCATCGATTGCGTTATCGACAACCTCGAATACCATATGGTGTAAACCGGTACCGTCGTCTGTATCCCCAATATACATACCCGGACGTTTACGAACTGCATCTAATCCACGTAATACTTTAATACTAGAGGAATCATAAGCCTTTTCATTGGTTTGTTCTGTTTGAGAGGCTGATTGAGACTCTGAACTCATGGTTTCTCCCTAGCAAATATAGGTTTATTCAAAGATGGGTAACATCAAAAAATTATGGTGAAGCAAGACTAACTTGACCGGATTCAACATTGAATAATTGATATGAAATAGACAGATCATGTAAGTGTTTTTTTACCGATGCATGATCTAAAGTTGTCATAAAAACCTGGCTACCAAGTTGGCTTAATCGTTCAATTAAACGTTGTTGTGCGGTTAAGTCTAATTCTGCTGTCAGATCATCTAATAATACCACAGTTTCCTTATTACTCGCATGTAACATTGCAATTTGTGACAGTTTTAAGGCAATAATCAAGAGTTTTTTCTGACCTCTTGATAAAACTACATCAGCATGTCCAAACGGGGTTTTTAAGCGCAAATCTGCACGATGTGGGCCATATTCGGTATAGCGTCGTTCGATGTCTTTTTGGTGTTGATCCAGCAAGTCTTGCATGAGTCCCTGCTCTGTATGAAAACCGGGACTATATTCCAGTTCAATCTCTAGATCAGGTAGCAATTGACTTAAATCATTTTGAAAAAAGACATTCCATTGTTCCACAATACTTAAACGCTGAGAGTGTAAAATTTCACCATAATCACTCAACATTTTATTCCACGGCTCTAAATCCGCTAGAGAAATATTCCGTCTGGTTTTAAGTAAAGTATTACGCTGCTTTAATGCACGAGAATAATATTGCCAAGCAAAATAAAACTCAGGTTCCACGTGGAACATCAGCCAATCTAAAAGCTGGCGCCGAGGTTTCGCCCCATGGTCAATAATATCTGTACTTTGTGGATCAATATGCTGCAAAGGAAGCAGTTTAGCGAGTTGTCCTTGTGTAGCCACTGTATCGCCATTGACCTTCATCAACTGCTCACCAGAGGCCAACTTTTGCATGCCAATTTTTTCAGTTGCAGATTGCGCGAAAACAATCGCATCTTCAGCAGAGTATTGAATATAATTTTTAGGTATGTGGGTGCGGAACGACCGCCCTGTTGCAAGCAAATGGATTGCTTCCAGTATTGAAGTTTTTCCTGAACCGTTAGCGCCATAAAATACATTAAACGGTTGCAACCCTTGGAGTGCAACCGTTTTTAAATTACGCACACGTTCAATATTTAAAAGCGTAAGATGCATATTAGATAGCCAGATTATACACGCATCGGCATAACGACATAGGTTTGATCAGGATGTGCCGGATCTTGAACCAATACAGATTGGTTTGCCTCAGTCATGCTCATATTTACATCATCACCATCAAGCACACCTAAAACATCCAGCAAATATTGCGCATTAAATGACATTTCAAGCGGTATGTTTTGATACTGAATCGCTAAATCTTCAATCGCTTCGTCTTGTTCAGGGTTATTTGCACGTAGCTGTAAAGAATCTTGATTAAAATTCAAGAAAACACCACGTAACTTCTCATTACTCAAAATTGCGACGCGTTGTAATGATTGTTTAAACACATCATGGCTAATTAATACATGTTTATCGCCACCACGTGGAATTACACGACGATAATCAGGGAATTTTCCATCAATCAACTTTGTAGTAAAGCGAACAGTGATATCGCCCTGCTCTTTGTCACGGCTTGGCGTATTAATTGTGACATTTAACAATTCACGACCAATCAGCAACGTTAATTGTTCATCTTCAATGCTAAGTAAACGCTGTAATTCACCAACAGCTTTACGAGGCACAATTGCTTGGACCAATTGAGATGATGTAGAAGAAGCAGTAATTTCACAAAGTGCTAAACGGTGACCATCTGTTGTTACTGCACGTAATTGATTTTCATCAATTTCTAATAAAGTACCCGTTAAATAGAAACGTACATCTTGTACGGCCATAGCAAAAGCCGTTTTTTCAAATAAACGCTTTAACTCACGTTGAGTGACCTGTACTTGTGTACCTTGACTATTTTCAGTGGTCAATAATGGATAATCTTCTGCCGGTAAAGTACCTAATACAAAACGGCTATTACCAGATTTTAAAATACATCTTTGATCTTCAGTAATTTGTAAGTCAATCAATGCAGCTGTAGGCAATGATTTACAAATTTCCATCAACTTACGAGCAGGAACAGTTGTTTCACCTGCTTCAATGCATGCCCCTTCTGTTAAAACAGTACTGGCAACCAGCTCGACTTCTAAATCAGAACCGGTAATGGTGAGTGCCTGAGCATTAGTCTGAATTTTGACGTTTGAAAGAATATTCAATGTATGACGACGTTCTACCGCACCGACAACATGCGATAAAACATTGAGTAAGCTTTCTTTAGCGATTTTCAAACGCACGATTCATTCCTCTAGCAACTTGGAGCAAATATTTCATTTTTTAGCTGTGTACTATGCTGCACTTACGTAGACTTTGCAACAACGTCTTATCATTTCATTAACTCTGGAGTAGACGTAATAGATTTTTATAATCTTCGTCAAAAATCGGATCTTCTTCACGTAGACTTACTACTTTTTCGCAAGCATGCATGACTGTACTGTGGTCACGTCCACCAAAAGCCATTCCAATTTCGGGAAAACTATCACCAGTCAACTCACGAGCAAGTCCCATTGCTAACTGACGTGGTCGCGCATAGATTCGAGTCCGCTTTGGTCCTACCAATTCTTTTAAAGGAATACGGAAATATTCACTAACCACACGTTGGATATTTTCTACACTAATTGTACGTGCACGGATTGCCAACACATCTTTTAAAGACTCGCGGACAACATCAAGATCAATTGGTGCACCTTTAAAACGAGAAATTGCGACGACTTTATTGAGTGCGCCTTCAAGCTCACGTACGTTGGCAACTACTTGTTGTGCAATAAATAATGCACAATTTCGAGGTAAATCAACGCCGCTATTTTCGGCTTTTTTCAATAGAATTTCGATACGAGTTTCAATATCTGGCGGTTCAACGCCTACTGAAAGACCCCAAGAAAAGCGAGAAACCAAACGTGGGTCTAACTCGGTCAATTCTTTTGGATAACGATCTGAAGTTAAAATAATTTGTTTAGATTCATCAAGTAATGCATTGAATGTATAGAAGAATTCAACCAAACTTGCTTCTTTACCTGCTAAAAGATGAATATCATCGACCAACAATAAATCTAAAGAACGGCAATTTTTCTTAAATTCTTCAACTTTGCCTTTTTGCAAAGAACTTACAAAATCCTGAACGAAGCTCTCAGAGGTCATATACATCACCCGTGCATTAGGCTTGGCTTGCAATAAAGCATTACCAACTGCCTGCATCAAGTGAGTCTTACCCAATCCTGTCGGACCATATAAGAATAAAGGGTTATGCTGTGAAGCACCTAATTGTGTTAATACCTTTCTACATGTTTCAGCAGCCATCTGGTTCGAACGGCCTTCAACAAATAAAGAAAAAGTAAATTGGGGGTTTAATAGTTTCTTTTTCGGTGTTTTTGGGTTCACTACACTATTAGTAGTAGGTGAACTGGAAATAGAATCTGGTTCTTTTTTTACTTTAATACTTTGTTGGGGCGCAGTTTGCAAAGCAGCAGTTGTAGTTGCTGGCTGCTCACCTGATGACAAAATACTACCAGGACGAGAATCAACTAAAATCTCAACCTGACGTACTCGCCCTTCTGATAACTGTTCGGCCAATATAGAAATTAATTCTAGATGGTTCTCTTGAATGTAACGCGTCCAATAAGGATTAGGTGCATAAAGACGCAGTGTCCCTTCTACTTCTTCAGCAACTAATGGGCGAATCCACATCGCAAAGACGTTATCAGAGAGCTCTTGTCGCAAGCGAGTTAAGCAGTCTGTCCAAAGCATGTGTATCCCCTATTTCTGCGTTTTTAAATTCAAATAATCTAAAGATTAACCCTTCCTGATGAGAAGGGGTCGCCATTCTAACCAAGTTATCCACATCTGTCATGACGATTTCAGTTGATTTTGTCTAAAAAGAAATCTCTTGTGAATAAATTTAAATTCAAAATGGCTTGTGTATAACTTTTTGCACAACCTGTGGATAAATTAACACATAAACTTATCCACAATCCATAAATATAGTAAAAACAGAGTTATCAACAACCCAAATATATGTTTTTTAAATTTAAAAGTGCGAAATCCACAGAAAAAGTTATCCCTAATAAGAATAAATTTAAATTTCTAAATTTGAATTTATTTAATAGGATGCAGATCTTTTGTGGATAACTGCAAAATATGAATTTAAATTCAAATACAGCAAATCCAAACCTAGATGGTATCTTGTTTTGTTGATAAATATGTATATAAGGTGTGTATATATTAAAAGTTCTAATAAAAATAGACAATTACTTTGTGTATAACTTTTAAAGCTATATATTGCACTGAATTATGACCGTGATAAAAAGAAGAGAAGAGATTAAAAATTTGGGTTAAATACAAAACTTTCTTGGTTTTTCATTGACAGCGTAAACATTGCACAATAAAATCGCGGACCTTTATAGAAAGATCATTTTTGGGAGTTTCAATATGAAACGTACTTTCCAACCATCTGAATTAAAGCGTAAACGCGTTCATGGTTTCCGTGCTCGTATGGCAACTAAAGCTGGTCGTCAAGTATTAGCTCGTCGTCGTGCAAAAGGTCGTCATAGCTTAACTGTTTAATACTGTTACGCTGACCAGACTTGGGTGTGATGACACTTTACAGTTTTAGCACAGACGTGCGAATACGCTGTGCTGCAGATTATAAAAGTGTATTTGATGGTGCGCTTTTTAAAGTGCATCAACCCCATTTTTTATTTCTTGCAAAATTAACCGAACAGCCTAAAAGCCGTTTGGGTATTGTTGTTGCTAAGAAAAAAGTGCGCCGAGCGCATGAAAGAAATCGAATAAAACGTCTTGCTCGTGAGAGCTTTCGTCTACATCAGCCGAATTTTGGATCAGACATAGATGTTGTAGTGATGCCGAAAGTTGGTATAGAAACGATTACGAATGCTGAGCTATATCAACAATTAGACTTTGCTTGGCAAAAATTACAGCGCTTAGCAAAAAAACATTCTAAAGTTGGCACAACCTCGCAGAATTAAGAGATAGCCAATGGTCCGTTTTCTACGTTGGTTGATTCGACTGTATCAAATTGCGATTAGTCCGCTTCTTGGACCCCGTTGTCGTTATATCCCGACTTGTTCCCAATATGCGATAGAAGCATTGCAAACTCATGGTGCGATAAAAGGCGTTTGGTTATCTTCTAAACGGATATGTCGTTGTCATCCGTGGGGAGGATCTGGATATGATCCGGTACCGCCAAAAGCAATTCGTTTTATTTCGTTTCATCAAATAGATTCTCAAACGCATCATGTTGCTGTACCCTTTCGTGATCGTTTACTGAAGCAAAATCTCTCTAACCATTTGGGGTAATAGATATGCAACAATGGGCCAGGTTTGCAATTCTCGGGGCCATGTTTGTCACCGCATATTTGCTCATTTTGGCTTGGCAAAAAGATTATGGAAATGCTGCAACTGCTCCGCAACAACAAGCGGCAGCTGTAAGTTCGCATGAAGTATCTGCTGATTTGCCAAATGCTAAAAATGCAACAGTGGCTTCCGATGTGCCACAAGCAAATATTGCGCAGTCACAAACCACAGATGCAACTGCACCTGTGAATCAACAGCTTATTTCAGTACAAACTGACCTTTACCATATTTGGATCAATCCAAAAGGTGGTGATATTGTTCGTATTGAATTACTCTCACACGACAAAAGCAAAGACAGCGATCAACCTTTTGTTATGCTTGAAAATGATGCCAAGCGTACATATGTTGCTCAATCTGGCTTAATTGGTTTGAATGGACCAGATAGTAGTCGTGGTGGTCGTCCATTATATGCTGTTGAAAAGACATCATATACTTTGGCTGATGCTAAAGGTGTACAGGACCAAAAGGGTCAATCTGAAAAAGTTTTAAACGTTCCGATGGTATTTAAAACACCTGAAGGCGTTGAAATTATTAAAACTTTTACTTTTACTCAAGGTCAATATCCAATTGTTGTAAAACATCAAGTCATTAACCGTAGCCAACAAAGTTGGCAAGGACAGATGTTTGGACAATTAAAGCGCGATAATTCTGAAGATCCAGGTAAATCTTCTCAAGGTATTTTCACTCTAGGAACTTTCTTAGGTGGAGCTTGGGGAACGCCTGATGCACATTACAACAAGCTTAAATTTGCTAATTTCTCAGAAGAAAAAGTAAATACTGAAGCGAAAGGTGGATGGGTTGCGATTGTTCAGCATTATTTTGTAAGTGCTTGGATTCCTGGAAACCTTAAGCTGACTCAAGCGAATGGTCAGCCTTATGTAGCTAAGCTTGAATCTCGTCAATCTGCTGATCACATGAATATCATTGGTTTTACCTCACCAGTGATTAATGTTCCAGCAGGCACTTCAATGGAAGTGGATGCAAAACTTTATTCAGGTCCGAAAGTACAATCTGAATTAAAAGATTTAGCTGTTGGTTTAAATCAGACTGTTGATTATGGTTGGTTATGGCCAATTGCTAAACTCTTGTTCTTAGGTCTTCAATTCTTCCATAGCATTGTGGGTAACTGGGGATGGTCAATCATCTTGCTTACCATTATGGTGAAGATGATCTTGTGGCCTTTATCTTCAAAAAGTTATCGTTCTATGGCGAAAATGCGTGTGATTGCACCAGAAATGCAACGCATGAAAGAAGAGTTCGGTGAAGACCGTATGCGCTTCTCGCAAGAAATGATGGCTTTATATAAGCGTGAACAAGTAAATCCACTTTCAGGTTGTTTACCATTGTTGCTACAAATGCCAATTTTCCTTGCTTTGTACTGGGTACTCATGGAAAGTGTGGAATTACGTCACGCACCATGGTTAGGTTGGATTCAAGACTTGTCAGCAATGGATCCTTGGTTCATCTTGCCGTTAATCATGGGTGCTACCATGTTTGCACAGCAAATGTTGAACCCGCAACCCGCTGATCCAATGCAGGCAAAAGTGTTCCGCATTATGCCGATTATGTTCACGGTATTTATGTTGTTCTTCCCTGCCGGTCTCGTACTGTACTGGATTGTGAACAACAGTATTACTATTTTACAGCAGTCGTTTATTAATAAGAGCGTTGAGAAAAGTCGTATCAATAAGACTGAATCAGCTTCTTAATCGTTGAACTTTTGCTGAATAAATCCGCTTAAGATGGTAATCTTAGGCGGATTTTTCTTTGGCTGGATTTTAGGTTTTTAGGTGAATAATATGCAAAGTCAAACCACGATTGCCGCAATTGCAACGCCACCTGGGCGTGGTGGTGTGGGCGTGATTCGCCTATCTGGACCTAAGGCTTATGAAATTGCTCAAAACCTGACACAAAAAAACTTGCCTGAAGCGCGTATGGCGGGGTTCCGTAAATTTTTTTATGCTGATGCCAGCATTATGGATGAAGGGATTGTTCTATGCTTTCCCAATCCTCACTCGTTTACAGGTGAAGATGTTGTAGAGCTACAAGGCCACGGCGGTCCAGTCATCCAAAATGCCTTGCTTGGGCGTCTATTTGAGCTAGGCGCAATTGCTGCAAAAGCCGGCGAATTTTCCATGCGTGCTTTTGAAAATGGCAAGATGGACTTGGTACAAGCGGAAGCGATTGCCGACTTGATCGATGCGACTTCGCAAGCTGCGGCACGCTCTGCGGTTCGCTCTTTACAAGGCGCATTTTCAACAAAAATTAATACTGTTTTAGAAAAACTGATTCATTTACGCCTGCATGTTGAAGCAGCAATTGATTTTCCTGAAGAAGAAATCGATTTCTTGGCAGATGGTAAAATTTTAGCTTTACTTGAAGATGTTCAGCAGTCGGTACATGCTGTTCAAACCTCTGCACGACAAGGTCAATTATTACGTGAAGGTCTACAAGTCGTTATTGCAGGTAAACCAAATGCGGGTAAGTCGAGCTTATTGAATGCACTTGCTGGTGTTGAGCGTGCAATTGTGACCGATATTGCTGGTACAACTCGTGATGTTTTACATGAAAAAATTAGCTTAAATGGTCTACCAATCACCTTAACAGATACTGCGGGTCTTCGTGAAACAGGTGACATAGTTGAAAAAGAAGGGATTCGTCGTGCAATCAAAGAAATTGAACAAGCTGATTTGTTATTGCTGGTTTATGATTTAAACCAAGGTGATGACCCATTAAAACTCGCTCAAGAGTATTTTGCGGAACATATTGAACCGCGTCGTTTAATGTTAATTGGTAATAAATGCGATTTAACTGGACAATTAGCTGAAATAAGTGATTTCCAAGGTTTCCGTCATATAACCGTTTCTGCAAAACAAGAGATGGGCGTACAAGGCCTCGTAGACGCGATTACAGCGCATGCAGGCTTCCACCCTGAGGAAGACACCTTTATTGCAAGAACACGTCATTTAGACGCAATGAAGCGCACACAGCTCTATCTTTCAGAAGCACGTGAGCAACTTGTTGTGTTTAACGCAGGTGAACTGGTTGCTGAGTCATTACGTCTTGCCCAAAATGCTTTAGGTGAAATTACCGGTGACTTTAGTGCCGATGACTTATTAGGCAAGATTTTTGGTTCATTCTGTATTGGAAAATAATTACAAAATTCTGAATGATGCACATGGCTGTGTCATTCAGTCACCTCGTTAACCGTATCTTTTTAGAACCTTTAAAAACTCATCTAGCTCATTTTGATCAACTTGTGCGTCTTTGAGCACGTGGTGATGTAAATGCTGTTCCATTAATTCACTCATCAAACCGTTTATTGCCCCTTTAATTGCAGCAACTTGTTGTAGTATTTCTATGCATGAAATATCTGGCTGTTCAACAGCATGCTCAATGCTGTTGATTTGTCCTTTTAGTCGTTTTACACGATTAAGTATTTTTTTATCCTGACCAATGTGACTCATCTGTGTTCTCTTGTATAATTCAATATACTGGTAGGGAGTATATTGGGTTTAAATATTATGCAGGATCATAGTGTATCACGTCATCATCAACATCAGTTTGATGAAGGAAATCCACTTGCACAAAAACGTATTTTGATTGCAACGATTTTAACGGCATCAATGATGGTGTTAGAAATATTCGGTGGATGGTTTTTCAATTCAATGGCACTTCTGGCTGATGGTTGGCATATGAGTTCCCATATGTTGGCTCTCGGTTTAGCCTATTTTGCTTATCGTGCGGCTCGTTATTATTCCAAAGATCGTCGGTTTAGTTTTGGAACTTGGAAAATCGAGATTTTAGCGGGTTATAGCAGTGCAATTTTGTTGATGGTTGTTGCCATTTTTATGGCGTTTCAGTCGATCCAACGTTTATTTAATCCAGTTGAAATTTTTTATAATGAAGCGATTCCGATTGCAATTTTGGGTTTGGTCATTAACTTGATTTGCGCATGGTTACTTCACGATGATGGGCACCATCACCATCACCATCACCATCACCATCACGAGCATGATCATGGGCATCATCACCACGATTTAAACCAAAAAGCTGCATTTTTACATGTAGTTGCACATGCAGTAACTTCTGTTTTTGCAATCATTGCACTTTTCGCAGGTAAATATTTTGGATGGGATTTTTTAGATGCACTTTTAGGAATTTTAGGTGCTATTTTGGTTGCAAAATGGTCTCTGGGATTAATGAAAGAGACAGGAAAAACCCTTTTAGACGCAGAAATGGATCATCCGGTAGTTGAAGAGATCCGTGAAGTAATTGCTGAATTTCCTAAAAACATTGAAATTACGGATATTCATGTTTGGAAAGTCGCGAAAGGTAAGTTTTCTTGTATTTTGGCACTCGAAACTGATGATATTTCTTTAACCGCAGATCAGATTCGTCATGCTTTATCCATTCATGATGAAATTGTGCATATATCGGTAGAAATTAATACTCTAAAACCTATTTATGTTCCACGTGAAACATTGGCATAAATGAGTAGAAGTTTGGTTATAACTCGGTAATCAGTTCTGTTTTAAAAAACTGAACTGATTAAAATGATCTCCTCTCCTACCTATGAGTCAGTTTTATGCTTAAAAAATTAGGAATATTGGCGTTATTTAGCCTAACTGCAAGTGTGAGTTTCGCTAATGTAGATACTGTTAGGGAAAATATTAAAAAACAATATCCTAATTTAAAAATTAGCAATATTCAGAAAACTGAAATGCCTGGGCTATATAGTGCTAATCTCGATCAGCAAATCATTTATGTTGGTGAAGATGGGCAACATATGTTTGTAGGCTCTATGATTCGGTTAAAAGACCAAAAGAACTTAACCAAAGATCTGGTTTTAGGGCAGAACTCAATTGATTGGAAACAGCTGCCTTTAAAAGATGCGATTAAAACAGTCAAAGGTAATGGCCAGCATGTTTTAGCAGTATTTTCTGATCCAAATTGTCCTTATTGTAAGCAGCTTGAACCTGAACTCGACAAGCTTAAAGATGTGACTATTTATACGTTCATCTATCCTTTAAAACCTCAGTCTATTGTGGTTTCTAGACAAGTTTGGTGTGCACCAAATCAATCTTACTCATGGAAAAAACTGATTCAGCAAGGTGTTAAACCAACAGTTACGAGCTGTGCAAACCCCATTGACCGTAATTTGGAATTAGGAAAAAAACTCGGCTTTAACGGCACTCCTACTTTAATTTTTGCAAATGGTTTCAAACTGGTTGGCGCACGCTCTGCTGAAGAAATTCAGGCCGTATGGAAAGAGTTAGGTCTTTAAAATAAATTAAAAAAAGCACCATAAGGTGCTTTTTTATAAATGAATTAAAGTTTAGCTTTTTCGTGCAATCAAGTTGTAGATAAAAAGAATAACGATGGCACCAATCACGGATGCGATAAAGCCTGCAGCTGAGTTTTCGCCGTAAAGTCCAAGTAAACGACCACCATAAGTAGCTAGAAGTGAACCTGCAATACCAATCAAGGTCGTTACGATGAAACCTGCTTTATCATCCCCAGGATGCAAAGCACGAGCGATTAAGCCAGCAAAGAAACCAACTACAATAGCAACAATAAGTGACCACATATTTGTTCTCCAGTTGTTTTTTTGATGAAGTTAATGATTTTGCTTCATATTCTATCGTGCGGTAGAGCTGTCTATTTTGTCTGTAGCAGATTGCGACTTTTTGTGTCTTTTTTGTTCAAAGCTAAGGCTTTATATAAAAAAATAGCACCTTGCGGTGCTATTTCTCTGAAATTTATAAACCAATTTCACCAATAAATGGCAAGTGGCGATATTTTTGATCGTAGTCTAAGCCGTAACCCACAATGAATCTGTCTTCAACTTCAAAACCTAAAAATTTCACTTCAAGATCAATTTCACGGCGAGATGGTTTACTCACTAATGTGCAGAGTTGAATTGAATTTGGCTCGCGAGTTTGCAACATTTCAACGACTTTGCTTAAGGTATTGCCTGAGTCGATAATGTCTTCAACAACCAATACATCTTTACCGCGAATTTCACCGTCAAGATCTTTTAAGATTTTGACATCTCGACTTGAAGTCGTACCGCCGCCGTAGCTAGACACTGTCATGAAGTCGAGTTCATGCGGTTTAGTAATTGTACGGCACAAGTCTGCCATGAAAATAACAGAACCACGAAGTAGTCCAATAAGAACTAATTCTTTATCACTATTTGCATAGTGAGCGTTAATTTGCTCGCCGAGCTCTTTGACTTTTGCTTGAATTTCTTCGGTTGAAATCATGATGCTCATTGCAACAGTCATGGCAGATTCCTACAAGATATAAAAGAAAAAATAAAAAAGGTGTTGACCTGCAACACCTCGAAAATCTGAGTTAATGGTAAAATTTTAAAGCAAAATGACGTTTCATGCACCCTTTGATGGCTGTGAAATTTTATCATTTTGCGGATTATGTCGATCACGCTTTAATGCAAGAGCGCATATTCCAAATAATAACAAAAACTTAACAATGCCTTTTTTATTTGGCTGTTTCTTTTTGATAAGCACGGTTTCCATAAATATAAGTCGCCTCAATATTACGGTCATCACCTAAAGTGAATAATGCAAACAGTGAATCTTCAACAGATTTGGATTTAGACTGGCGAAGTTCCTGTAATGCTGTTGGCTTGAGATTCAGTACCACAAAGTCAGCTTCTTTACCGACGTTGAAGTTGCCTAACTGATCTTGTAAATCAAGCGCTTTTGCTCCACCTAAAGTTGCATGATAGAGCGCTTCATAAGCTGAAAGTTTATCACCTTGTAACTGCTGAACCTTATAAGCTTCGTTAACGGTTTGCAGTAAACTAAATGATGTACCAGCACCGATATCTGTACCCAAGCCCACTTTCACTTGTTTTTCCCATGTTTTTTTCAATGGGAATAAACCACTGCCTAAGAACAGGTTTGATGTTGGACAAAATGCGATAGCCGATTGTGTATCATGCATACATTGCCATTCTTGATCTTCTAAGTGAACGCAATGCGAAAATACAGAACGTTTCCCAGTAAAGCCATAATGTTGATAAACATCTAAATAACCTGCTTGTTTAGGAAATAAAGATTTCACCCAAGCGATTTCATCTTTGTTTTCACTTAAATGGGTATGTACATAAACATCTGGAAATTCTTGTTTTAACTGCCCTGCTCTTTCTAACTGTTCAGGTGTAGACGTTGGTGCAAAACGTGGAGTAATCGCATAGAGAGCACGGCCCTTACCATGCCATTTCTCAATCAATGCTTTGGTGTCGCTGTAAGCTGTTTCTGGCGTATCACAAAGCGCTTCAGGTGCATGGCGGTCCATGAGTACCTTACCGGCAATTAAACGCATCTGAACGTGTTCTGCGGCTTCAAATAAGGCATCAACAGACTCAGGATGAACCGTACAGAAAATCAATGCTGTGGTTGTACCGTGTTTCAGTAGCTCTTGAACAAAGAATTGGGCAATTTCACTTGCATATGCTTTATCCTGAAACTGGGTTTCGGTTGGGAAAGTATAAGTATTGAGCCAGCTTAAAAGTTGTTCGCCGTATGCTCCAACCATTTCTGTTTGCGGGAAATGAATATGGGTATCAATAAACCCAGGTACAATCAATTGTTCTGGATAATGTTGAATCTCAACCCCAGCAGGTAGATGCTGCTGTGCATCTTCCCATGCACCAAACCATTTGATTTTTCCATGTTCACTAACCAATACACCATCTTCCAAATAACGCACTTGATTTGGAATATCAGTTGGCTCAGAGACAGTGTGTTGAATATCTAAAAAACGACCACGCACAACGGTGGTATTTGCGATCAATGACATGGAAAGCCTTTATATTTTCACTTTTTTCGATTGATTGTACCCCAGTTAGCCAATATTTAAACGGTATAACGTTTACTTAGTCCCCATTCAGCCAAAATCCGTCGATAAGTTGTTGATGAACGGTCTGCTTCAAAATGTGCTTCCATCATTAAATCAAGCGGCAGTTCTTCTGGTTTTTGTGATTCGACCATCTCTTGGTCTTCGGCAAAAATTTGCGCATTAAATGCATATACTTTGTCTAAATCGCCTGTTTGGTCAAAGTTACGGGTGAGTGGAACAAATAAACGGGTTTTATTGCTTGAAATAGGGCAACAGGCATTCAAGATTTTTAAGACCCCGCCTTCTGGAAAATCGACCGTGAGCACGGCTGAAAAAGGTGGATAAACCTCAAAAGTACGCTTCCATAAAAAACCTTCTGGTTCGAGATGTTTTAGTTCATGCGGATAATTACTGACATTGCTGATATAGACCGTTTTTAAACCATAGTCGGTACGTTCAGTGTGATATTTAGGGACGATGGGATTATCGCGATTTGCAAAGGCATTGTGATGTACCCACGCAAAATGAGCGACATCGATAAATCCTTCAAGTTGACGTCCACTAGAACCACCAATATCGACGAAAGGCGGTAAAATTGACTGATGCTCTGCATGGTCCCAAGTATCTAATATAGGAATATTGGCTTTAGCAATATCACGACCATGAATACTGGTCCAAATGAGACCATATCTTTGTACAACTGGAAATTTGGTCAGAGAAAAACGATCAGAAATTTTAGTTAGTTCGGGCTGAGCTGGTATTTGGGTACATTTCCCTTCGGTGTTATAGCGTAGACCATGATAAGGACAGACAATCTCCTCACCATCCACCCAACCTTTGGTTAATGGCACCCCACGATGTGGGCAAATATCTCGAACCAGATGAATTTCCCCACTTTCTGTTTTATATAACGCCATATTGACGTCTAGTAGCGTGACTCGTTGAGGTGCAGTAGAGACATCTTGAGTACGTGCGACGGGATACCAGTGAGTAGATAAAATTTCCCAATCTTTTGCTTCAAAACTGCTGTTACACGGCATGGCAAGGGGCGTTAAAGTTGGAATCGCATTCATGGCATCACTCCTTAAAAAAATCAGGGCTCTCACGAGCCCTTAAAATCTAGGCTTTTTTCTTTTTAGGAGATGCAAAGAGCTTGCCAATATTGATTTTTAATTGAAGAAATAAGAATAAAATTATTAAATTACATAATATTAAGTCATTATATTTTTGAATTTTTGTTCTAATTTAGCTTTAAAAATAAATACTCATTATCGCTATATACGTAAAATGCTCTGTTTGATTGCGAATCAAGCATAATAAAAAAGCACCTAAAAAGTGCTTTTTAAAATACCTCTAGGTACTTATTACTCGACAAAATAATGTGCTGCAAAGTGAGCATCATTACCAATAATGTCATAGCAATCTTCACGAATAGACATGCCGGCGCATTGATGTCCAACCATCCATAAACCGAGTGTAGGTAGTTGCCCTGAAAATAATGGGGTATCTACCCATTTCTGTACGACATAACCGTATTTGTCATAGTCATCAAAATAAAAGCTACCAGAAACCGCGCCTTGGTCATGGCCGTCTTGTAAAACTCGAATATTGGCCCCTTCCCTTGCCAAAATCGGCTTTTTCACCCATTTGCCAGACAACGCTTGTTGCGGGTCATAGGTATGGGTTTCGACCAACAATGGATGGTTTGGATAACGCTTCCAAAGCTCAACCAAAATCGCTTTATTTGAAAGTAACATTTTCCAGCAAGGTTCAATCCACTGTGTTTGTGGATGGATATATTGAGAAAAGGCTTCTTCCCAGATCCATTCCCATGGGTAGAGCTTAAATATGTTTTGAATGGGCTGATTATGAAGATCGACAAAGTCTTGCCCGTTCCAACCTATGTTTTCCATAGAAAGCTCGGAAACCTGTAGATGAGCTTGATAAGCGGTATCCATCAAGTACTCGAGATTTCCCCAGTCCTCCCTTCCAGCCTCCTGACAGGCAGCAAAATGCACATGGCTACCACGCGGTAAAATTGTCTTCCAGCGTTTAATCAGGTCTTCATGAATACTATTGAATTGATCTCGGTTTGCAATGCCTGAGACTTGTTCTATCCACAGCCACTGCGCGACAGAGGCTTCGAGTAAGCCAGTAGGTGTATCGGCGTTATATTCCAGCATTTTGATATTTCGTCCATCGTAAGCGAAATCAAAGCGGCCATACAGCATGGGGGCATTTTGTTTCCATGAATGTTCAATATGGTTTATAGCTGTTTCTGGAATTTGAAAATAAGCAGGATAGTCGCCCCGTTGAATGAGGTCTCCTACTACCGATAAACACATCTGATGCAGTTCATTTGCCGCATCTTCCAGTTGTTCAATCTGTTTAAGGGTAAACTCATAAGCAACTCCTTCAGACCAGTAAATTGAGCCATCAAGAGAAGGTAAATTAAAATAATCAAAACCAATATTTTGATGCTCCACTTGCCAGTCTGGTCGTGGAGTAAATATTTTTCTTTTCATATTAAGTGAATGCCTAAAGACTTAGCCGCCGAAAGAAAAACCGCTACGGCCAAAACCACCACGAATTGGGGATGAAGAAGACGCGCTTTTCGCTGTGCTTGAAATAACTGGTCGGCCTACACTCAAATTGCTGTAAGGATGTAAGGTATTGCCGCGAAAAGAAACTTCCCGATTATTTCGATAATACGCAGGACCTAAATAGCGACTACCAATATAGCTAGAACCATGTCCACTGGAGCTATTTTCTTGTTTACATGTTTCATTATTCCAGTCGCGAGCACAGTCATATTGGTTGTTATATACGTCTTGTACTAAAGGACCATCGTTATGGCTACATGCCGTGAGTAATAGAGGGACCACGACAAGATTAATTTTTTTAGAACGCATGAGACTCCACACATTTTAATAAGTATGTTCGGCATAAAATACCGAATAGCTATTATCTATTATGTTTCTGATTAGGAAAGATAAAATTTAAGTTGGCATATGATATTAACCTGTTTTTTTAAAGTACAGTCTATTTTGAAAATTTAGATAACAAGGCATCTCACGTGTAGATGCCTTGTTGTGATGAATTAAGACTGCAATTGCTTTTTGTTGTGTCGTAAAGAAAGGTAAGCAGTGATTGCTAACACTATTACGATAAAGCTTAACGAGATCCAGATTGGCATGTGGAATACATCAAGCAACAACATTTTTGCACCAATGAACAATAAAATGATGCCTAAGCCGTATGGTAAGTAATGCAATTTAGTTGCAGCGCCAGCAAGTAAAAAGAACATTGCGCGTAAACCTAAAATTGCCATTAAGTTCGCCGTTAAAACAATAAACGGGTCGCTAGTTACCGCGAAAATAGCAGGAATAGAATCTACTGCGAAAATCACGTCTGAAGCTTCAACCAAAATCAAAACTAGAAATAACGGCGTTGCCCACAATAAACCGTTTTGACGTACAAAGAATTTGTCACCTTCAAGCTGTGGTGTAATACGCATATGGTTACGTAACCATTTTAAGAGCTTGATATCTTCAATATTGGTTTCTTCATCTTGGCCTTTTAAGAACTTAAAGCCTGTATATACCAAAAACGCACCGAAGATATAAAGTACCCAAGAAAACTCTTGAACGAACCATGCACCAATAAAAATAAAGAGGGTACGCAGTACGATGGCACCTAATACGCCGTAGAGCAAAATTTTACGTTGTAGTGCAGCTGGAATAGCAAACGCTGCGAAAATCATTAACCAGACGAAAACGTTGTCAATTGCGAGGGACTTTTCGAGTAAGTAACCCGCAAAGTATTCCATAGTTTTTTGGTTTGCTAAGGTCACCCCAACTGTTTGTTGTAGGTAAAGCCATAAACCACCACCAAATAGGGCTGCGACGCTTACCCACGCCACACTCCAGTAAGCAGCTTGCTTAATTGAGACATCCTGACCTTGCTTTTGCTTAAAGCCTAAAAAGTCAATCAGGAGCATCACAATGACTATGCCAAAGAATGCTATGTACAGCCATAAATTGCCGATCGATTCCATAAATCCTCCATACATCCGGCAATTGGGCATAAAAAAACCTCGACCAGTTGCCAGATGAAGTAAACATCTGTTTCAACATGATCAAGGTCTTGCCTACATCATGAATTTCACGATGCTCAGATACCGACTTTTTAATAAAAGCGTATTGACGATATCTGACACATAACATTGCTGTTATGTTTGGAGGAGGCTACTCCCCTTGTCAAACTAAATTCTGTTTTGGATAAAACATATCCAATTTCACATAGAATGGCAGATTTTTTTGTATTACGCAACTGAACTTAATATCGTGCTTTTAACACAAAAAAGATCTACGCATTATTTAATCAAACCGCGGTCTAAAAGTGGTTTGCATATAATTTGGTAAAGGTGAATAAAGAATGCGGTCAAACTTGTACCGTAAGCATTCCAGAAGTAATAACCTGCCGTATTGACCAGTAGAGCGACAATAAAAGCCCCCAGCATGTCTAAAGGGAAATGCACACCTAAATAAATACGTGACCACGCTACCACAAATGACAAAAATAACAGAATGATTCCAATTATTTTGCGCTGAGCAAACAAATAAGATAAAGCAATGGTGCTAAAAATCAGCATATGATTACTTGGAAAAGATGCCGTTGGTGCATGTTCAATAAAAGTCGTACCCACACCCATTACAAACGGTCTTGAGTGATGGTAAAACAGAGAAATAACGTAACCGACTAAAAGTGATATGCAGGTTAAAAAGACAGATTTAATGACCCTATTTTTTAAATCTTGATCGCCATAAAACCATAAAAATATAAGGATGAATAAGAGAATATAGAGGAGATCATTAGCAAAAAAGATAGCAAGACGAATGATAAATTGACTCGCATCCTGAGCCCCATTAATCACATGGAATAAGCTAAGGTTGAGTGTTTCTAAAGACATTCATATTCCAAACAAGAACAAAAACGTGAGCTATGATAAAGAATTAAGCTTAAGGTCTTGATAAAGAATTGTCACAAAAATGAAATATAGTTTGTTTGTGAGTAAAGATTAAACAGCAGGTCTAGATAATTTTTAATGCGTGTTCTGGGTGTTAATATTAAAGTGTTAACGTGTTGGCACTTTATTCGAGAACGTTATTTTATGACTACTCAAGAAAAACAGAAAAAATTAAGCTTGAGGCCCCTATCCCCAAGAGATCCTGATCAGCAGCATAGAGCAGCGACTCCACTCGAATTATTGTTCGATTTAATTTTTGTGGTCGCGATTGCAACAGCGGGTCAGCAGTTACATCATGCAATTATTGAAAATCACCTCTGGCATGCATTACCAAGCTACCTGATGGTATTTTTTGCGCTGTGGTGGGCATGGATGAATTTTTCATGGTTTGCTTCGGCTTACGATAACGATGATGCATTGTATCGGTGCCTTACCTTTGTACAGATTGTAGGGTCATTGGTGATGGCAGCGGGTATCCCTGATGTATTTCGTAGTCAGGATTTTGATGTAATCATTATCGGTTATGTGATCATGCGCATGGCCTTAGTGACTCAGTGGCTCAGAGCAGCAAAACATGATCCTGAACGGCGAGTTACGGCTTATCGCTATGCAATAGGTATAGTCTTAGTACAAATTGGCTGGCTTGTGGCTAACTTTGCTCATGTACTTTCAATACCTCTATTTTTATTTCTGGTTGTAGTGGAATTATTTGTTCCAATCTATGCAGAAAAATATTCTCCAACGCCGTGGCATCCTCATCATATTGTAGAACGTTATGCCCTACTCACAATTATTGTGTTGGGTGAGTCGATTGTCGGCAGTTTTAATGCTATACGTGATGCTTTAGCCGCTCAGTCAATGAATATCCCTGCTATTTTCTTAATGGTCGGTGGATTGATGTTAATGTTTGCGATGTGGTGGGCTTATTTTGACCGTAGCGAACAACACCATCATGTTAAAGGTGTGCGCCCATTTGTTTGGGGATACGGTCATTATTTTGTTTTTGTCAGTATTGCTGCCGTAGGTGCTGCGCTTGCTGCCGCCGTTGATGTTACAACCCATCATGCGCATATTTCTGATTTATATATGGGAATAGTCGTTGCGGTGAGTGTAGTGCTTTATACCACCTGTATTTGGATACTTTATGAGTTCCAATGCTTATCTGGAATCACGAAATGGTTTTATCCAATCACAGCGCTCATTATTTTATGTATTCCGTTTATTTGTAATAACGTGGGATATAGTGTTTTTGCGATGGGCATTGTCTATAGTTTACGTTTAATGGTTTCTAATAAATTTATGGCCAATATAGAGCCAGAAAAGATTTAAAAGTCACTGATAAAAAAAATGGGTTTCAATTTGAAACCCATTTTTTATTGAATCATCTAAAGCGAAATTTAAGCAGCTTTTGCTTTTAATGCACTCATGAGTTTTTGATGTAAGCCACCAAAGCCACCATTAGACATAATCACAACGGCATCGCCCTCACCTGCTTCATTGACAATACGCTCAATAATTTCATCAAGTGAACGGCTTACTTGAGCGTGGTTAGAAGCAGCTTCAATTACAGGTTGTAAATCCCAATCTAAGCCTTCTGGCTGATACCAGATCACTTCGTCTGCTAAGCGTGCTGAATGTGCTAAGCCATCTTTATGACTGCCCATGCGCATGGTGTTTGAACGTGGTTCAATAATGGCCCATAAACGGCGTTCACCTAAGCGTTTGCGTGCGCCATCTAAAGTTGTGTCAATTGCTGTTGGATGGTGAGCGAAGTCATCATAAACCTCAATACCATTAACTGTGCCGAGTAACTCCATACGGCGTTTTACACCGCCAAAATTAGACAAAGCTTCACAAGCTTGTTCAAGCGTAACACCTACATGTTGAGCGGCTGCAATGGTTGCCAAAGCATTCGCTACGCTATGTTGCCCTGTCATGCTCCATTTAACTTCGCCAACGACATTGCCATTTTCGAGTACTTTAAAATGGCTGCCATCAATTGAAATTAATTCGGCAGAGAGAGCAGCTTTTTCATTTGCTTCTAGACTTGTACGAATTACTGGTGTCCAGCAACCCATTTCAAGCACTTCATCAATATGCGTTTCAGTAATTGGCGCAATAATACGGCCTTCACTTGGAATGGTACGCACAAGATGATGGAACTGCTTTTGAATCGCTGCTAGGTCATCAAAAATATCGGCATGGTCAAATTCAAGGTTATTTAAAATCGCCGTTTTTGGGTGATAGTGAACAAACTTAGAACGTTTATCAAAGAAAGCAGAGTCATATTCATCGGCTTCAACACAGAAGTATTTACCACCGCCTAAACGAGCACTTTCACTAAAACCAAGTGGAACACCACCAATTAAAAAGCCCGGATTTAAACCAGCTTGATCAAGTACCCAAGCTAACATGGTCGTAGTTGTTGTTTTCCCGTGAGTACCTGCGACACCAAGTACATGTTTACCTTGTAAAACATGATCGGCAAGGAACTGTGGACCAGAAATATATGGCAGGCCTTCGTTTAGCATATATTCAACAGCATCAATACCACGTTTCATGGCATTGCCGACAATAACCAAGTCCGGATGAGGCTGTAAATGACTACGGTCATAGCCTTGCATGAGTGTAATGCCTGCATTTTCTAACTGGGTAGACATCGGTGGGTAAACGTTTAAATCGGAACCAGTTACCTTATGTCCTAAATCACGAGCCAAAAGTGCTAAAGAGCCCATAAAAGTGCCACAAATACCCAAGATATGCAGATGCATTGCTCGCCTTCTCCACTGCTTTTGTACACAACATTAAAATGAATTGCTATGTGTGCATTATTGATAAATTTGCCAGCAAAGATAGCAAGGCTAAACTCGAAAAGATAGTCAAAAATCGTTGTTGTTCTATGTGTTTGAGACCCTAATAAAACTACAGCTTTATTTTTTAGATTTAAGCTGAATTACAGTTTTATCTTTTATAATGTTTTGTATCGTTAAAATACTTAAATCATCGTGATGATGAAGGATGTGCCTTTGAGCCCAACGGTTTTAGCTTTTACGCTATTAATTATTTCTAACTGCTTTATGACACTTGCATGGTATGGACATCTTAAATTTTTGCACCATGCTCCACTTTGGCAAGCGATTCTATTCGGTTGGATTATTGCCTTACTTGAATACAGTTTTATGATTCCAGCCACTCGTATGTTAAGCGCGCAAGGCTGGTTACTCGGTGAAATGAAGATCACTCAGGAAGTGGTTACATTGGTCGTGTTTGTACCTTTTATGATTTTCTTGTTTAAGCAACCCTTTAAACTCGATTACTTATGGGCGATGTTATGCCTATTTGGTTGTGTTTATTTCGTATTTAGAAGCCAGTAAGCTCCTATGGCTTGTGAATTAAATGATTTATTCTATTTAATAACAAGCCATAGTTAGTAGACATAACTATTTATTTAGCTGAATACTTACATGCTTTTTTTAGAATTTTAGAAAATTGCTGATCTCTTGGCGTTGGGTCTTCATAGTCAAAAGCATAATTACTGTCTGTTGTAGTTAAACTTAAGGCGCCATCAGGCTCAAAATTAGACATGGCAAAACCATAGGTCTGATCGTCACAGTAAATGCGATATTCAGTAATTGAATATAAATTTCCTACCTCAGTTGCTCCAAGATAATAACCAGTCATCAGAACTGGTTCTCTCTCATCAGTAGCAGATGTTCCAGTAACAATAAATTTCTCTTGGACTTTACCAGTTAATGCTCCACTTTTGATTTCTCCGTTATAACCTTTTTCTTTATTTAAAGTTTTAATGGTTTTTTGAAATTCATCGATGTTTAAATTTACTAAAGCCGCGTAACCCGTTGTTGTGCAAAGTGTGAGTGTTAGGGCTCCAAGAAATTTTTTCATTATTAAGCTCTTATTGATTTGATTAAGCGCGTTATATTAATAAAAATTGAGAATGTGTCACTGTTAAACCATGACATTTTTTGATGATATTAAAAATATTCACAGAGCTGGTCAGTTAAATTTTCGTGAGATGAAAAATCAGTCTATAATAATGGGCTTCCGAACTATTTAAAACTTGGCTCTCGTCGAGATTTATCTTCTTTTACTTTTGTCTCTGGAACATTAGCAATGAATGCGGCCGCAGCACAAGACGCTCAACCTCTCGTTGGAATTATTATGGGTTCTCAATCTGATTGGGCAACTCTCGAAAACACAGCCAATATGCTTAAACAGCTTGGTGTCCCATTTGAAGCGGAAGTGGTATCTGCTCATCGTACTCCAGATCGTTTATTTGAATATGCAGAAACTGCACGTGATCGCGGTATTCAAGTGATTATTGCCGGTGCAGGCGGTGCAGCGCATTTACCTGGAATGTGTGCCGCAAAAACTGATTTACCTGTTTTAGGTGTGCCAGTTAAATCATCAATTTTAAATGGTGTAGATTCTTTGCTTTCAATCGTACAAATGCCAGCAGGTATTGCGGTTGGTACTTTAGCAATTGGTCCAGCTGGTGCAACGAATGCGGCAATTATGGCTGCACAAATCTTAGGTTTAACTCGTCCTGAAATCGCAAAAAATGTTGCTGATTTCCGTGCTGCGCAAACTGACAAAGTTGCAAGCAAGAATATTCCGGGTCAGGTGTAAGAGGCTGAGATGGATAAAACTATCGGTATTTTTGGTGGTGGGCAACTGGGCCGTATGATGGCTCAAGCAGCGTTACCATTAAATATTCAATGTACTTTTTTTGAAGCAAATACAGATTGTCCAGCAGGTGTTTTAGGCCAAGTCTTTTCTAGCCAAGATGAGCAAGGCTTAAAGCAGTTTATTGAAAGTGCTGATGTTTTCAGTCTTGAGTTTGAAAATACACCCGTTGAAGATGTGGATGTTTTAACACAAACCAAAACATTGCACCCTCCCCGTGTTGCTTTAGCGACTGCGCAAAATCGTTTGTCAGAAAAAGCATTGTTTGATGAGCTTACTATTCCTGTTGCGCCGTATCGTGCTGTAGATAGCTTAGAAAGCTTGAAAAAGGCTGTTGCTGAGCTTGGTTTACCGATTGTACTTAAGACTGCAACTGGTGGATATGACGGTAAAGGTCAGTTTGTACTTCGTTCAGAAGACCAGATTGATACTGCTTGGGCTGAACTTGGTCCTGCAAAAAGTCTAGTTGCTGAAAGCTTTGTTAAATTCTCTCGTGAAGTTTCAATTATTGCGGTGCGCGGCCAAAATGGTGAGGTAAAAACTTGGCCACTGGCTGAAAATCACCACCATAATGGTATTTTATCGCATTCAATTGTTCCAGCACCGAATAGCGAAGCTTTGCAACCTGTGGCTCAAGACTACATTACTCGTTTGTTGAATCACCTTAACTATGTAGGTGTGTTAACTCTAGAGCTATTTGTGACAGAACAAGGCTTATGTGCAAATGAGATGGCACCGCGAGTGCATAACTCAGGTCATTGGTCCATTGAAGGCGCTGTTTGTTCTCAGTTTGAAAACCACATTCGAGCTGTTGCAGGACTACCATTGGGTTCAACAGATGTTGTTCGCCCAACGGTCATGATCAATATTATTGGTCAGCATCCTAAAACTGAGGATGTACTTGCCTTAAATGGTGCTCATCTTCATCTTTATAATAAGTCTGAACGTGCTGGCCGTAAGTTAGGCCATATCACTTTAATGCCTGTGGATAGTAATGAATTGACGAATTTATGCCGTCAATTAGCAGAAATTTTGCCAGAACCACTCGCTTTAACAGCAGATATGACCCTCTAAAGCATTTCTAATTCTAAAAAAAGCGATCTTCGGATCGCTTTTTTTATCTTTTAAATTTAAAAAATAATAAATCCTGAGTAATTTCTTGTTTGTGGATAACTTTTTATAGGAATTTTTGAATTTAAATATTGATGGTATTTTTTAAATTTAAAAAGTGAAGCTTGATTATTTTGAATTTAAAGTTAGTTATCCACAAGAGAGTTTGATTTGTAGCTGATGATAGAGCTCATGTTTTTTGAATTCAAAACTAGTGGTGTTTGCTGAAGTGTTTTAAATTTAAAATAACGCGGTAAGTTTGAATTTAAAAATATAGATTGTTTGGTTGATTGGATTTTTCGTGTCATCAAGAATAATGAAATATAGAATGGAATCAATAAATAGTGCTGTTTTTGCTCGATTGTGGATAAGTTTATCCACAGAAACGCCTGCGTGATAGTTTAAATTTAAAGAAGTACTTTTGAATTTAAACTTGAGTATCGTTTTTGAATTCAAAAACAATAATTTTGATCTAGAGAATTTTAAATTCAAAAATAAAGTAGAAAATTTGAATTTAAAACATGGGAAATGAATTTAAAGTAGAGATTATGAATTCAAATTTACGTTTTCTCTCTGAAATTTTGGACTCATAATGGTATGGTACTTACAAATTTAAATTTAAAAATCGAACTAGGATAATATGCGACGTTTTTCTTGTATTGTTGGCTCTGTATTTTTAGCGATGACTCAGGCTCAAGCAGAGCTCGTAATTAATGGTTCTACAATATCTAGCAGTGCTACTGTTCCAGTAGTGACGAGTGAAGATTATACGCCTAATAATAATTTCCAAAGCTGTTTGGCAAATTTACGTTCTCAAGCAATTGCTGCTGGAGTATCTGGTACAACTTATGATCGTTATACCCAAAACTTGACCCCAGATTATTCAGTTATTGATAAATTAAACTATCAACCAGAATTTTCGACGCCAATTTGGGATTATCTTTCTGGTCTAGTTGATGAAGAGCGCGTTGAGCTTGGTAAACAAAAACTGGCGCAACATCGAGATGTTTTAAACCGTGCTTCTCAAACTTACGGCGTGCCACCGGAAACAATTGTAGCAGTGTGGGGGGTTGAAAGTAATTTTGGTGATATTTCTGGAAAATATCCTTTATTACAAGCACTCGGGACTTTAAGTTGTGAAGGGCGTCGACAAAATTATTTCCGCACTGAGTTTTTTGCCACTATGCGTATTTTACAACGTGGTGATTTAACCGAAGATCAACTGAAAGGTTCATGGGCTGGGGCATTTGGTCATACTCAATTTATGCCATCTACTTATGAACGTTTAGCTGTTGATTTTGATGGAGATGGTCGCCGCGATTTAGTGTCGAGTACAGCTGATGCACTGGCTTCAACTGCCAATTTCTTAAATAAAGCAGGTTGGCAAACAGGAATGCCGTGGGGTTTTGAAGTCAAAGTTCCCCAAGGTATGTCAATTGATGGAGAAGGGCGACGTTCAAAGAAAGCTTTAAGTAGCTGGAGTGCACGAGGGGTGACCCGAATTGATGGTTCTCCACTTGTTCAAGGGGCTTTATCTAGCAGTACTTCAGCAGGTTTAATGGCACCTGCAGGTGTAAATGGTCCAGTATTTTTAGTATTTAAGAATTTTGATGCTATCTACAGCTATAACGCTGCGGAAAGCTATGGACTTGCGATTGCACATTTATCTGATCGTTTAAAAGGTGCTGGTCCATTTGTTTCGTCTTGGCCAACTGATGATCCGGGAACTTCACGTGCAGAACGTCGTGAAATCCAACAGTTTTTGATTAATCGTGGCTATGATATTGGTGCAGTTGACGGTCTTATTGGAGATAAAACCCGCGTAGCTATTCGTCAGGAGCAGACTCGTTTAGGTTTAAATCCAACAGGACGGGCAGGGCAGAAAATTTTACGCGCATTCCGTCAAGAACAAGCTCAGAAAATGATGCAATAAACTAGAAATAATAAAAAAGGTCTGCTCATGCAGACCTTTTTTATAGATACTTATATAAGATGATTACTCTAATTTAACTGCTTCCAAAATATCAAAAATAACTGACGTAACATCTTGGCTTAAATCACGATCATTAAAGATTTCATACGCAGTGATCGTGACATCAGTATCACTTGGTAATTGCTTTTGCTCTTCTTCAATTAAATGTTCAATCGGTAACAGAGTCTGTTTTACTTCAAGATGGAGAATATCTTTATATTCGATATTTTCATCCTCAAGCTCGATTTCATGCTCATTGAAAAAGGGAATTAGAATAGAATGAAGATACGGTTTAATTTCAATAATATCAAACAGTTCAATATCGCGAGTTTGTTCAATCGTGCTGATATGATCATTTACTTCAATCAGGATATGATAATAACTCATCTTGATCTCCATTCTATTTTCGTTAGCTCTTATGACCACAATAACATGACTTTGATATCAATTTCGATGTATCTACATAGAAATAGATACATCATTTTATATCAAGCTCTTAATTATTGAGGTAAAGCACTTAATAGATCACGGTCAGCATCCGTAAGTCCAGTGATTTTTTTGTCACCATCTTTACGTACTGAGTACATCAATGCATTTGGTTGATCGCTATGTTTTAAACCCAGCGCATGACCTAACTCATGAGCAATCGTTAAACGTAAATCATCAATAGACTTAAACTCATAAATCACAATTTGTTTGCCGTTGTAGATACCTTTCTTAAAGACATCCGCTTGAGCATTTTGCTTAAATTGGTTCAATGAATTATTAAACTCATTATTAATCTGATTAAAATGAGTCACTTTGACATTTAAGTCTTTAGCTTGCTGATTATATGCAGCAATTTCTTTCTTTAAAGCAACAGTTTGTTTTTGCAAATCTTTCTGAGTTTTAGCCAAAGATTTAGCGCTGTATTCAGGTGCTAATTTGCCTTGGTTAAGCTCCATCATTAGTTGGTCAAGATTTTTCAATTTGCCATTCAAAATCTGCTTCTTATTTTCAAGCTCAGACTGAGTTTGACCAAGGGTTTGCTTCAATTGCTTAATTTGTTGCTGTTCATCAATTACACGTTGCTGTTCTTGTTGGAACTGAGCTGCGATTTTTTGACGCTGTTCAGAACGGCTTTGACTATTATCGTAAACTAAACGAATTTCTAACTTTGCATTTGGATCATAAGTAAAATAATCCTGTCCAGTACCTTGTTTCCAAATGTCCGCAGCTTGTTGACTAATTTGAATTAATTGGTCTTGGCTTAAACCAAAACGTGGATCAATATCAGCAATTTTGTAAGTCAAATGTTGACCTGCTTTTTGCTGGATTTGAGTATGAGCTGGAGTTGCAAGATTAGCATTAGCCTGAAAATTAGAAAAAGCAAAGGCTACGCCTAATAACAAAGATGTTAAACGCATAATCGAAGGGGGAGATTTTAAAAAAAACGTATTATAAGAATATAAAATGAAAAATCAATCAAAAAATGTACAAATCAGGAAAATAAATGAGACTTTAGTCTCATTATTTTTTAACAAATGCCAAATTATTTTTTAGAAAAAATTTAATATATTCCTTTTTATTTAGTTTTTTTAATCATTTAACTTTAACGATTTTTCCTTAATTTGGTCTATAAATTGAACCTAATAAATCTAAATCTGAATCTGTTAATTTAAAGTTATGAATATCTTGCTCTTTTAACCGTGGATACATTAAGGATTTAGGGTCAGTAGTATGTTTTAGGCCTAATGCATGGCCGAACTCATGAGCAAGGGTCAAACGTAAGTCATTTAAAGAAGCATAGCCGTAAATCTGGATTTGGTTTTGACTGAATAAACCTTTATGGAAGGGTTGAATACTAGTTTGCTGCTCTAGTTTGAATTGTGTTTTTAAAGCGCTTAAATCACTTTGCTCTCGATTTATCTCTTTAATTTTTAAGTTAAGTGATTGAATCTTAAGATTTAGAGTGTTGGATTCATTTTGTAAATCTTCCGATTTTTGCTTTAGTTGTTTTTGCCATTCTTTTAAATTATTGGCACTAGAGTACTGCTGTTCTCCTTGATTAAAGCGCGTTACATCTTGTTGATATTGTTCAAACTCCGATTTTAGATTGGCCTTTTTCTTGTTTAAATCACTTGATAGTTGAGCAACTTGCTGTTTGTTTAGAACAATTTCTTCATTTTTAATGCGCCAAGCTTCCTGCTTTTGCAAAAGTGCATCCAAATTGTTTTGTTGTTCATCTTTAAGCATTTGATGATCATCATAGATTAAGTTAATTGACAATTGAGCCTGTGAATCATAAATGAAATAGGTCTTCCCAGTTTCTTTTTGCCAGATTTCAGCAGCTTGCTGACTTACCTCGACTAATTGTTCTTTAGTAAGTTGAAATCGTTGATCAATAAAAGCAATTCGGTATTTTAAAGGCTGATGAGATGAATTAATTGGCAGATTGCTTTGAGCAAAAAGTGTTGTTTGTAAGCCCATGCATAAGCATAAGCTCAATCCCCACCATAGAAATTTTTTCATGGCAAAATAAAAAATATAAATAAATCTTATTGTTAGCTACTTAATTTAATTCGTCAAAACGATAAAAATCTCAATAGATTAGGTGAGGTTTGTGATATTGGTCGAAAAATTAAAAAAGATGTTCTCAGACTTGGCAATAATCAAATAATTAATGTAGTAAATAACAGTGGTTTTTTAACAAAAAAATATTATTTAAAATTAAATATTTAGTTTTTATCATTGATCTTTCTGACAGAAATTTTTGAATAATATTATTAAAAAACTTATTGTTACTTTTTGTAAACAATAAAAAACCGCGCCTAAGCGCGGTTTTTTATTAAAGAAACAAATTATTTTTTGTCATCTTTAACTTCAGTGAACTCAGCGTCTTTTTTAAATAAAGGTTGGTAGAGGCTAGGTACAACTAAAATGCCCCAAATTAGTGTAGAGAGAATATTGCCTAGCTCATAAAAAATAGCACTTAGACCAGACATTAATGTCCAATAGTAACTCGGTAATAAATAAATGAGTAAAATTGGGAAAAAAGTATAAATATATAGTTTCCTCGCCCATTCTTTGAATAGAAGCAAACCAATGAATATGATCAAAAAAATAATTGAAAGAAGACAAGTAATGGCTAATTCCCAGTTTTGGGGATCTATTGATAACGTCTCATTGATTGAGATAAACGTTTCATCATAGGCATCAAATGTTGCACTAAAAATGGCGAAGAGTAGAGAAAAAATAAGCATTAATCTAAATTTGGTTTTTGTGATAATTGGTTCGATTTTCATTTTTTATAGCGTGATATTTTAATGTTTTAGATTATATATAATATTCTATCTGTATCAAATTGATATAGTCTGATTGACTAAAGTTGAATGTACATAATCCTAGCAATTACTTGTCAACAATGTATACAGCTGCAGTAGTTAAGATACTGAAATAAAATGATTACCGATAAATAAAATGTGAAGGAAGTTACACGCCGAAAATACTTACTTGAAGCATCTCATTCAGCATGGAGTACGATTTCATCATCTGAGGCAAAATTTAAAAATCCAATACTTGAGAATAACAGGATTTATCTTAAAAAAACCGCGCCTAAGCGCGGTTTTTTATTAAAGAAACAAATTATTTTTTGTCATCTTTAACTTCAGTGAACTCAGCGTCTACAACACCATCATCTGCTTTTTGTTGACCCGCATCACCACCTTGGAATGCATTTGGATCAAAGCCTTCAGCACCACCAGCTTGTTGCGCTTGTTCATAAGCACGTTGAGTGATAGGCATCAAGATGTTTTGTAAAGCTTCAGTTTTCGCTTTGATATCTTCTACATCATTTTCTTTTGTTGCTGCTTCAAGTTCAGAAACAGCAGTGCTTACAGCTGTTTTTTCATCTTCAGTAATTTTATCACCAAGATCTTTAACAGCTTTGTTCGAGCTTGAAATTAATGCATCAGCTTCGTTACGAGCTTTTGCAAGTTCTTCAAACTTACGATCTTCTTCAGCATTCGCTTCAGCATCTTTAATCATTGCTTCGATTTCAGCATCAGACAAACCTGAGTTCGCTTTAATCTGGATCGATTGCTCTTTACCAGTGCTCTTATCTTTAGCAGATACTTTCAAGATACCATCAGCATTGATGTCGAAAGATACTTCAATTTGTGGCACACCACGTGGAGCAGGTGGAATGTCACCTAATTGGAAGTTACCCAACAATTTGTTTTGTTGAGCCATCTTACGTTCACCTTGGTAAACAGAAATGTCTACAGCAGGCTGGTTGTCAGCAGCAGTAGAGAACACTTGTGATTTCTTCGCAGGAATCGTCGTGTTTTTCTCAATGATTGGTGTTAATACACCACCCATTGTTTCAATACCTAAAGTTAATGGTGTTACGTCTAATAAAAGAACGTCAGTTTTGTCACCAGACAATACCGCACCTTGAATCGCAGCACCGATTGCAACTGCTTCGTCAGGGTTCACGTCTTTACGTGGCTCTTTACCAAAGAATTCTTGTACTTTTTGTTGTACAAGTGGCATACGAGACTGACCACCAACCAAGATCACGTCAGAGATGTCTGAAGTCGAAAGACCAGCATCTTTAAGTGCGATTTTACAAGGCTCAATAGTGCGAGCAACTAAATCAGCAACTAAACCTTCAAGTTTCGCACGTGTTACATTGATCACTAAGTGTTTAGGACCAGTTGCATCTGCAGTGATGTATGGAAGGTTGATTTCAGTTGCATTTGATGAAGAAAGCTCGATTTTTGCTTTTTCAGCAGCTTCTTTCAAACGTTGTAACGCAAGTGGATCATTTTTCAAGTTCACACTTTGTTCTTTCTTAAATTCTTCAACTAAGAATTCAATTAAGGCGTTATCAAAGTCTTCACCACCAAGGAAAGTATCACCGTTTGTTGATAACACTTCGATTTGTTGGTCGCCATCAAGGTCTGCGATTTCAATGATTGATACGTCAAAAGTACCACCACCTAAGTCGTAAACTGCAACTTTACGGTCGCCTTCTTTTTTGTCCATACCGAACGCAAGTGCAGCAGCAGTTGGTTCGTTAATGATACGTTTAACGTCTAACCCAGCGATTTTACCCGCATCTTTAGTTGCTTGACGTTGAGCATCGTTAAAGTAAGCAGGAACAGTAATAACTGCTTCAGTAACTGTTTCACCTAAATAGTCTTCTGCAGTTTTCTTCATCTTTTTCAAGATTTCAGCAGAAACCTGTTGAGGCGCTAATTTTTTATCGTTTACTTCAACCCAAGCATCGCCATTGTCTGCTTTGATGATTTTATAAGGTACAAGACCGATATCTTTTTGTACCGCTTGATCTTCATAACGACGACCAATTAAACGCTTGATAGCGAATAATGTATTTTTCGGGTTAGTTACTGCCTGACGCTTAGCACTTTGACCTACTAAGATCTCGCCATCTTTATAAGCAATGATCGATGGAGTTGTACGTGCGCCTTCAGCGTTTTCGATTACTTTTACTTTATCGCCTTCAAGTACAGCAACGCATGAGTTGGTAGTACCTAAGTCAATACCAATAATTTTTGCCATGTGACGTTTTCCTCAAAAATTCTTTTGCAATGTTTTTGCTTGTTATCCGATATGAGAGTGAATCTATTTTTTTCAAGCGTTTTAGCGAAAAAAAATCTAAAAACTCTCAAAAAATTATTTATTGACCAACCATAACCATAGCAGGGCGCAATAAGCGACCATTTAATGTATAGCCCTTTTGTAAAACGCTACCGATTTCATTCGCTTTAGCATTTGGGTCAATACCGACAGCTTGATGTAAATCTGCATTGAAGCCATTTTTTGTATCAGCTTCTACAACACCAAATTTTTCAAGTGTGGTTAACAGCGACTTCAAGGTCAGTTTAATACCTTCAAGTACTGGCGTTTCTTCATCACCAGCCGCTTGAATTGCACGCTCTAAATTATCAACAGAATCTAGTAATTCTTTTGCAAATTTTTCAAGCACAGTCTCTTTATGCTTGTCAGACTCACGTTGAATACGCTCTACACTTTTTTGTGCTTCGTAAACTGCATTTGCAGTACGTGCTTTTTCAAGTTTTAGGCTTTCTTCTAATTTGATGATTTGCGCTTGTAAAGATTCAACGGTAACGTCGTTTGCTTGCTCTACACCTTCAGCCTGAGTTTGCTCATTAGATTGCTCTGCTTGCTCGTGTTGAATGTCTTGAGCTTGCTCATTTTGCTCATTAGCCATTGATGATCTCCGTTTAAATGGGTTTTTAAACATGTACAGTCCTTTTGGCATCAGCATTTACTGGGTAAAACCTGAACTGCCATGCATATGCTGTAATTCATTAATAGGGATGAAGTATGGGCATTGCCTAAAAATTCAAGCGTACACGGCAATTTAAAACTTTTAATTTTGCGGTTTTAAGTAAAAATCTAAATTTTCGATCATAAAAGCAATAAATTCCTGAGTTATTTTGGGTAAATGTTGTCTTGAAGCATATACCACCGACAAACTTAATTCAGGAGCCGAATAGTTTTTAAATAAAGGAACCAATCGTTTTTCTTTTAAATCTTTTTTAACTAATAAAGTCGGTAACATTGCCACACCTTGAGCATGTAAACACATGTCATAAACAGCATTTACATCATTACTTTTAAAGGTGACGTTCAAAGGATAGTTTTGAGGTTGCTGTTCAGTATCAAAAAGTGTCCAAAATTGATGTTGGCTATGGTGAGCTAAACATTCATGTTGAATAAGTTGCCTTGGATGGGAGAGGGGACTGTGTTGCTTTAAATAATCAGGATGAGCGCAGAAAACGGACTCGATTTGACAAACAGGTCGTGCAATTAATCCATCTGCAACTTTTTGCGTTATACGTAAGGCTAAATCGACCTGAGCATCAATTAAGTCCATTGTATTTTCAGTAAGATATACATCAAATTGAATATGCGGATGTTGCTGTTTAAATTGGCGGATACATTCCCCAACCCCTAATTGAAATAAAAATAAACCACAAGTGAAGCGAATCGTACCGTTATGTTGTTCTGGTGCGGCTAACTCTTGTAAAAGTTGCTGTTGTTGTAAAATATTCTCACAGTAGAGTAGGGCTTTTTCACCTGCTGGGGTGAGAGATATTTTTCGGGTATTTCTTTGAAATAGTCGAGTTGAGAAGGTGTGCTCAAGGTGCTCAAGATAGCGAGAAACCATTGCACGGGAATAATTTAGATGTTCGGCAGCTTTGGTTAAATTGCCATGTTGAGCAATAGAAACAAAGACTTGTATGGCTTTTAATGTGTCCATATGCTTTATCATTGTTACAATATATGCAACAGTTTATCTTAATTTAGTGCATTTACCTCACAAGAATTGCAATTTAAAGTATTTCTCATGAAATTGGAGATACATAATGAAATTTTTTAAATTAACTGCTTCAGTCCTAGCAACTGCGACTGCTTTAACGGTAGCTTCCTCAGCTTTTGCGCAAGATTTGAAAATCCAAAGTTTTCTGGCTAAACCCGAACATTTTGGCGTGACTTCTACTTTAATTGAAGGTGATAAAGACGTTCTGTTGGTGAATGCACAATTCTCAAAATCTGAGGCATTACGTATTGCTGCTGATATTCTTGATAGCGGTAAAACACTAAAGACAATTTTCGTAAGTTATGGCGATCCGGACTATTACTTTGGCTTAGATGTATTTAAACAATACTTCCCAAATGTACAAATCATCGCTACACCGGAAACTGTTAAACATATCCAAGATACTCAAGTGCTTAAAGTAAAGTATTGGGGTCCACAAATGGGTGCAAATGCGCCTAGCCAAATTATTGTGCCTCAAGCTTATACTGCTAAAACTTTAAAACTAGAGAATGAGTCGATCGAGATCAAAGGTAAGAAAGAACTTACTTATTTATGGATTCCTTCTTTGAAAGCTGTTGTAGGCGGTATCCCAGTATCTTCAGGTATTCATTTATGGATGGCGGATACACCAAAAGTTAAAGATCGCAATGAAGTGATTCAAGCTTTAGAAAGTATTAAATCACTCCAACCTCAAACAGTTGTTCCAGCTCATATGGTTGAGGGAGCTCCAGAAGGTTTAGATGCGGTTAACTTTTCTATCGACTATCTCAAGAGCTATGAAAAAGCGGTTAAAGTAAGTAAAAATGCGAGTGAGCTAAGTCAGCTCATGCAGAAACAATATCCAACATTAAAGAGTGTGGATAGCCTAGAGCTAGGCGCAAAAGTTGTAAAAGGTGAGATGCAATGGCCGTAATTTAAATCGAAACACCATCAATTTTTTAAAAAAGCCGTGGTTCATCCCCGGCTTTTTTTATGAAATAAGACATTTTCAAGTAAAAAGTCTCTGTAACATTCTACGCATCTTATATAGCGTTTCTATAAAGAGAAAATTTTTAACGAGAGTAAAAGGCTAAGATAAAAATTAGAAATTGATAAAAATAAACAAAAGCTTAAGTTATAGCTTCTATATAAAAGGTAGAGGCGGGGCTAAGGAAGAGGTTTTAATAAAAAATTGCACAATTTGTACTTCTATTACTACAAAAGACAACCAATGATACGCACGCCAGAAAAAAAATTGTGAATTATAGGCAGCGCGAAGATGAACTTTGCATTTAAATGTTTGTCGTAATGAAAGGAAAGTGATTATGAAAAAATTAGGTCTTATCTCTGTAGTACTTGCTGGTGTTGCTTTTACAGCTGTTGGTTGTGCATCTGAAGCTGGCTTAAATGCATCAGGTTCAGCTCAAACTAGCGCTAGCCCATCTGGCGTACAAGCTGGTGTTGGTGTAGATGCTGGTGTTTCTGGTCAAGCACAACCAGGTCAAGTTGATGCTGGTGCTTCTGGTTCTGTTTCAGGTTCTGCAACTGCTCAGTAATTCTTAGCGATAAGAACAGTTAAAAGATTATAGAGTACATATATTCAAGATGCCGATTTATATATGAAATGAGCTGCTACTCATTATTCTATAGTCAAGAGAATGTGGATTTCTCAACAAAAAAGCCCCAAGAGATTTTTTCTTTGGGGCTTCCATATTCCAATAGATTTTAGTCATCATCATGATAATCTCTATGATTGTGATCACGATCTTCTAATCTTTTCTTCTCCCATTCACGGTGTCTTTTTTCCCACTCACGACGATTTCTATCCTGTTCGCGAGCATCCTTACGTTGTTGTTCGTATATTCTCTTACGCTCTTCCCAACGTTTTCGTTCCCAGTCACTATAGCGACGTCCATCATAGCGGTCATCATCATGATCATGGTAACCATAACCACCGCGGTAATAAGGATCATCTGTATAAGCAACACAACCTACAGTTAAAAGACTGGTTGCTAATAAAGTAACAACTAGTTTTGCTGACATAGCACAATCTCCTTTTGTCTGTTAACAATAATTGGCAAAAAAGTCCTGTTTTAAACGACAGATTTGTTAATGACATTTGCTATAAATCAGATTAGCGTAGATTGGTTTTTACCTTTGTATCTTGATTACATGAGTTGTATGCGAATATAGTCAAACAACAAAGAATTCTGTAGAAAATATGAAGGATAAGAGGAATTCATGGAGATAGGCATGACAGCATTTAATCAAAAAATTCAAACATTGCTAGATAAGGGCCAAGGGCCTGCTGCTCGAGCTCTTGATAAGTTACCTCGATTAGCTCAAGAATCACTTGCCAAAATCCTTGGATATGCCTACCAATACCCGGAGCTCGATTCGTTTACTAAATGTATGATGGCCGTACAAATTAAACAGGGACGTATTGGTTTCATTGGTTCAGATCCTATTGAGTCTAGACGGCAGTTTGATACACAAATGTTGGCTATACGCCAGAAATCAACTGAAATTGAGTCAGTGGAAGACATTCGTTTGCCGCTTCAAAGTGGAACTGTTTTCGCAAGACACTATCATCCGTCACCGAATAAAAAATTACCTCTGATTGTTTTTTATCACGGGGGAGGGTTCGTTGTGGGTGGTTTAGATACTCATGATGAGGTTTGTCGTATATTGGCAAAATATGCAAAAGTACAAGTACTCAGTATTGATTATCCACTTGCACCTGAGGTCTCACCTCAACATTTAATCCAATCATGTGAAGATGCATTAGCTTGGGTATATCAAAATCGCAGACAACTAAAAATATTAAAAAATCGTATTGCTGTAGCAGGAGATAGTGCAGGCGGCAATATCAGTACGGTTGTGGCTCAACGATCAGTAAACAAACCTTATGCTCCACAAGCACAGCTTCTCATTTACCCTACAGTTGATTTTAAAAGCCGACATCCTTCTTTTTATGCTTATAACGAAGGATTAGTTTTGACGGATAGCGATATTAATTATGTCACTCAATATTATGCAACTCAGCATAATGTAGAATTAGACGATCCGATTATTTCTCCAACCTATGGTAATTTGAAAAAGAACCCGCCAGCTTTCGTGATTACGGCTGGTCATGACGTACTGCATGACGAAGCAAAAATTTATAGCTATAAGCTAAGACAAAATGGCGTCAAAATGCATTATGAAGAATATCCAGATCAAACCCATGGTTTTATAAATTTGACACCTATTTCTAAAAAGGCAAAAAGATATACTATCGAGATCAGTAAGAACTTCAGAAAGTTCTGGGATAAAAATAGTTAAATAAAAGTTTAGTCCATGTTTCACGTGGAACGTGGACTAATACTCAAATCTAAAATATAAAGTACTAAATAAAAGATAATAAATACTCACTAGAATTCTTTTATATAGATGATTAAATTTATCCTTCATTAAGTTTTGCATTTTATTGTAGGAAGATATGAAAAAATTATTAATGTTATGTTGTTTGGGTATAAGCAGCCATTCAGTCTGGGCTGACACTTTAGTTGAAATGCAAACAAATTTAGGCAATATTGAAATACAACTTTATGATGATAAAGCACCAAACAGTGTGAAGAATTTTAAAGACTATATAAAGTCAGGCTTTTATAAAGATACGATATTTCACCGCGTAATTCCTGGTTTTATGGTGCAGGGCGGTGGACTTACTGCAAATATGCAGGAAAAGACTACGCGAGCACCTATCAAAAATGAAGCTGGAAATGGAATTGCTAACACACGCGGAACGTTGGCTATGGCTCGTACTGCAAATCCTAACTCAGCTACTAGTCAGTTTTTCATAAACGTTGCAGATAATAATTTTTTAAATCGTTCTGCGGGTAATGCGGGTTACGCAGTTTTTGGAAAAGTAATTAAAGGAATGGATGTGGTTGACCGTATTGTTCAGGTCCCTACATCAAACTATGGCATGCATCAAAACGTACCAAAACAGGCTATAAAGATAGTAGATATAAAGTTTAAAACTCTTCAAAAATAAATTAACCATATAAATCATATATTTGTTTATTTTTGAGATTTTTTTTGGCTGAAAAAGAACCGGTCGAACGTGCATATTTATAAAAGTGCTTGCGTACCAGTTTTTTTTCCCTATAATGCACTCATCCCGACGCGATACACGAGAATATCTTAGCTTACAGGGTTAAGGTGAAAGCTTAGTATTGCGTTGAATTCTGTCTCTGACGAAGAGCAGAAAAATCATTAAGAGAATTGAAGAACAACTTGTGTGGATTTTTACTGATTGATTAATCGAAATAATTTTCATTGATTGATTGGTTTAAATTACTCGAAGTTTATTTGAGCGAAATTTAAGTCAGTAATTGATGAGCCAGAATTGGCACCTTGTCTTTAATAAGGTGCAAAATGATTTTAACTGAAGAGTTTGATCATGGCTCAGATTGAACGCTGGCGGCAGGCTTAACACATGCAAGTCGAGCGGAGAGAGGTAGCTTGCTACTGATCTTAGCGGCGGACGGGTGAGTAATGCTTAGGAATCTGCCTATTAGTGGGGGACAACATTTCGAAAGGAATGCTAATACCGCATACGTCCTACGGGAGAAAGCAGGGGATCTTCGGACCTTGCGCTAATAGATGAGCCTAAGTCGGATTAGCTAGTTGGTGGGGTAAAGGCCTACCAAGGCGACGATCTGTAGCGGGTCTGAGAGGATGATCCGCCACACTGGGACTGAGACACGGCCCAGACTCCTACGGGAGGCAGCAGTGGGGAATATTGGACAATGGGCGCAAGCCTGATCCAGCCATGCCGCGTGTGTGAAGAAGGCCTTATGGTTGTAAAGCACTTTAAGCGAGGAGGAGGCTACTTTAGTTAATACCTAGAGATAGTGGACGTTACTCGCAGAATAAGCACCGGCTAACTCTGTGCCAGCAGCCGCGGTAATACAGAGGGTGCAAGCGTTAATCGGATTTACTGGGCGTAAAGCGCGCGTAGGCGGCTAATTAAGTCAAATGTGAAATCCCCGAGCTTAACTTGGGAATTGCATTCGATACTGGTTAGCTAGAGTGTGGGAGAGGATGGTAGAATTCCAGGTGTAGCGGTGAAATGCGTAGAGATCTGGAGGAATACCGATGGCGAAGGCAGCCATCTGGCCTAACACTGACGCTGAGGTGCGAAAGCATGGGGAGCAAACAGGATTAGATACCCTGGTAGTCCATGCCGTAAACGATGTCTACTAGCCGTTGGGGCCTTTGAGGCTTTAGTGGCGCAGCTAACGCGATAAGTAGACCGCCTGGGGAGTACGGTCGCAAGACTAAAACTCAAATGAATTGACGGGGGCCCGCACAAGCGGTGGAGCATGTGGTTTAATTCGATGCAACGCGAAGAACCTTACCTGGCCTTGACATAGTAAGAACTTTCCAGAGATGGATTGGTGCCTTCGGGAACTTACATACAGGTGCTGCATGGCTGTCGTCAGCTCGTGTCGTGAGATGTTGGGTTAAGTCCCGCAACGAGCGCAACCCTTTTCCTTATTTGCCAGCGAGTAATGTCGGGAACTTTAAGGATACTGCCAGTGACAAACTGGAGGAAGGCGGGGACGACGTCAAGTCATCATGGCCCTTACGGCCAGGGCTACACACGTGCTACAATGGTCGGTACAAAGGGTTGCTACCTAGCGATAGGATGCTAATCTCAAAAAGCCGATCGTAGTCCGGATTGGAGTCTGCAACTCGACTCCATGAAGTCGGAATCGCTAGTAATCGCGGATCAGAATGCCGCGGTGAATACGTTCCCGGGCCTTGTACACACCGCCCGTCACACCATGGGAGTTTGTTGCACCAGAAGTAGCTAGCCTAACTGCAAAGAGGGCGGTTACCACGGTGTGGCCGATGACTGGGGTGAAGTCGTAACAAGGTAGCCGTAGGGGAACCTGCGGCTGGATCACCTCCTTAACGAAAGATTGACGATTGGTAAGAATCCACAACAAGTTGTTCTTCATAGATGTATCTGAGGGTCTGTAGCTCAGTTGGTTAGAGCACACGCTTGATAAGCGTGGGGTCACAAGTTCAAGTCTTGTCAGACCCACCATGACTTTGACTGGTTGAAGTTATAGATAAAAGATACATGACTGATGATGTAAGCTGGGGACTTAGCTTAGTTGGTAGAGCGCCTGCTTTGCACGCAGGAGGTCAGGAGTTCGACTCTCCTAGTCTCCACCAGAACTTAAGAGAAGTTCGGATTACAGAAATTAGTAAATAGAGATTTCGGTCTTGGTTTATTAACTTCTGTGATTTAAGTATCACGGTATTAAGCATGACCTGACGAAGGCATGTTTATTCATTAACAGATTGGCAAAATTGAGTCTGAAATAAATTGTTCACTCAAGAGTTTAGGTTAAGCAATTAATCTAGATGAATTGAGAACTAGCAAATTAACTGAATCAAGCGTTTTGGTATATGAATTTAGATTGAAGCTGTACAGTGTTTAAGTACACAGACAACAGATAGTAGCGATGAAGAATCGCACGGACAACACTCACTTGTAGGTGTTGACGACTGTTTGGGGTTGTATAGTCAAGTAATTAAGTGCATGTGGTGGATGCCTTGGCAGTCAGAGGCGATGAAAGACGTGATAGCCTGCGAAAAGCTCCGGGGAGGCGGCAAATATCCTTTGATCCGGAGATTTCTGAATGGGGGAACCCACCTACTTTAAGGTAGGTATTGCAACATGAATACATAGTGTTGCAAGGCGAACGAGGGGAAGTGAAACATCTCAGTACCCTTAGGAAAAGAAATCAATTGAGATTCCCTCAGTAGCGGCGAGCGAACGGGGATCAGCCCATTAAGTTATGTGTGTTTTAGTGGAACGCTCTGGGAAGTGCGAACGTAGAGGGTGATATTCCCGTACACGAAAGGGCACACATAATGATGACGAGTAGGGCGAGGCACGTGAAACCTTGTCTGAATATGGGGGGACCATCCTCCAAGGCTAAATACTCCTGACTGACCGATAGTGAACCAGTACCGTGAGGGAAAGGCGAAAAGAACCCCTGTGAGGGGAGTGAAATAGATCCTGAAACCGCATGCATACAAGCAGTGGGAGCACCTTCGTGGTGTGACTGCGTACCTTTTGTATAATGGGTCAGCGACTTATATTCAGTAGCGAGGTTAACCGTATAGGGGAGCCGTAGAGAAATCGAGTCTTAATAGGGCGTTTAGTTGCTGGGTATAGACCCGAAACCAGGCGATCTATCCATGAGCAGGTTGAAGGTTGGGTAACACTAACTGGAGGACCGAACCCACTGTCGTTGAAAAGCCAGGGGATGACTTGTGGATAGGGGTGAAAGGCTAATCAAGCCTGGTGATAGCTGGTTCTCCCCGAAAGCTATTTAGGTAGCGCCTCGGACGAATACCATAGGGGGTAGAGCACTGTTTCGGCTAGGGGGTCATCCCGACTTACCAAACCGATGCAAACTCCGAATACCTATGAGTACTATCCGGGAGACAGACTGCGGGTGCTAACGTCCGTAGTCAAGAGGAAAACAATCCAGACCGCCAGCTAAGGCCCCAAAATCATAGTTAAGTGGGAAACGATGTGGGAAGGCATAGACAGCTAGGAGGTTGGCTTAGAAGCAGCCACCCTTTAAAGAAAGCGTAATAGCTCACTAGTCGAGTCGGCCTGCGCGGAAGATGTAACGGGGCTAAAACTATGTGCCGAAGCTGCGGATTTGACATTAGTCAAGTGGTAGGGGAGCGTTCTGTAAGCCGATGAAGGTGTATTGAGAAGTATGCTGGAGGTATCAGAAGTGCGAATGCTGACGTGAGTAACGACAAAACGGGTGAAAAACCCGTTCGCCGAAAGACCAAGGGTTCCAGTCCAACGTTAATCGGGGCTGGGTGAGTCGACCCCTAAGGCGAGGCCGAAAGGCGTAGTCGATGGGAAATTGGTTAATATTCCAATACTTCTGTGTAATGCGATGAGAGGACGGAGAAGGTTAAGTCAGCCTGGCGTTGGTTGTCCAGGTGGAAGGATGTAGGTATGTATCTTAGGCAAATCCGGGGTACTCTATACTGAGATCCGATAGCAAGCTGTACTTGTACAGTGAAGTGGCTGATACCATGCTTCCAGGAAAAGTCTCTAAGCTTCAGTTACACAGGAATCGTACCCGAAACCGACACAGGTGGTCAGGTCGAGTAGACCAAGGCGCTTGAGAGAACTCTGCTGAAGGAACTAGGCAAAATGGTACCGTAACTTCGGGAGAAGGTACGCTGTTGTTGGTGATGGAACTTGCTTCCTGAGCTGACGACAGCCGCAGAAACCAGGCCGCTGCAACTGTTTATTAAAAACATAGCACTCTGCAAACACGAAAGTGGACGTATAGGGTGTGATGCCTGCCCGGTGCTGGAAGGTTAATTGATGGGGTTAGCGTAAGCGAAGCTCTTGATCGAAGCCCCAGTAAACGGCGGCCGTAACTATAACGGTCCTAAGGTAGCGAAATTCCTTGTCGGGTAAGTTCCGACCTGCACGAATGGCATAATGATGGCGGCGCTGTCTCCAGCAGAGGCTCAGTGAAATCGAAATCGCTGTGAAGATGCAGTGTACCCGCGGCTAGACGGAAAGACCCCGTGAACCTTTACTGCAGCTTGACACTGAACTTTGACCTTACTTGTGTAGGATAGGTGGGAGGCTTTGAAGTTGGAACGCTAGTTCCAATGGAGCCGTCCTTGAAATACCACCCTGGTAATGTTGAGGTTCTAACTCTGTCCCGTTATCCGGGACGAGGACCGTGTCTGGTGGGTAGTTTGACTGGGGCGGTCTCCTCCTAAAGAGTAACGGAGGAGTACGAAGGTGCGCTCAGCGTGGTCGGAAATCACGCGTAGAGTATAAAGGCAAAAGCGCGCTTAACTGCGAGACCCACAAGTCGAGCAGGTACGAAAGTAGGTCTTAGTGATCCGGTGGTTCTGTATGGAAGGGCCATCGCTCAACGGATAAAAGGTACTCTGGGGATAACAGGCTGATACCGCCCAAGAGTTCATATCGACGGCGGTGTTTGGCACCTCGATGTCGGCTCATCTCATCCTGGGGCTGAAGCAGGTCCCAAGGGTATGGCTGTTCGCCATTTAAAGAGGTACGCGAGCTGGGTTTAGAACGTCGTGAGACAGTTCGGTCCCTATCTACCGTGGGCGCTGGAAATTTGAGAGGATCTGCTCCTAGTACGAGAGGACCAGAGTGGACGAACCTCTGGTGTACCGGTTGTGACGCCAGTCGCATCGCCGGGTAGCTATGTTCGGAAGGGATAACCGCTGAAAGCATCTAAGCGGGAAGCCTACCTCAAGATAAGATTTCCCTAGGAATTTATTCCTCTAAAGAGCCGTTCGAGACTAGGACGTTGATAGGTTGGATGTGGAAGCATAGTGATATGTGAAGCTGACCAATACTAATTGCTCGTGAGGCTTGACTATACAACACCCAAGCAGTTGTATATGAAGCATCAATCGATTCATAAACATGCAAAGCAACTTGATTTAGTTAAACACTTAGCTAAAATGAACAACGAAAAATCAGACCAATCAGCCCATCTGTAAAGATTTGGAAAACGCAACGTATCACACAGTGAATAAAACGAAGCAAGTATCCATACCAGTTGTGCTGGCGACCATAGCAAGAGTGAACCACCTGATCCCTTCCCGAACTCAGAAGTGAAACCTCTTAGCGCTGATGGTAGTGTGGGGTTACCCATGTGAGAGTAAGTCATCGCCAGCTCATTATTC
>NZ_JFYC01000021.1:0-52157 GCF_000588535.1 Acinetobacter sp. 742879
AAGTATGTCTCGTAAAGGAAATTGCTTAGATAATGCTGTAATAGAAAGCTTCTTTGGAATATTAAAATCGGAGTGCTTTCATGGTGAAAAATTTCAATCAACTGATGAGTTAGAGAAAACTATACGAGAGTACATTCATTATTATAATCATGAGAGAATCAAGGTGAAGCTACAAGGTTTATCCCCTGTACAATATAGAAACCAGTTTTTAAAAACTGCTTAACTAACTGTCCAACTTTATGGGGTCAGATCATTCCGCCGCAGAGGGGGCACGCAGGGATTTCCACAAAAAAGTTACTACTTTTTCGTGTACTTTGGCTGATGGTCTGCTAAAACCAACTGGCAATGTAGGCCAGCCCGCAAAGGATAGTATTCGCTCTTGTTGACGTCAAGCGTGGGAAATGACATTTGCTTTAAAATAGATCATTAAAAGTAAAGGGAATTAATTCAAACTTTTTTGTTAAAAATTGGTTTATAAAAAAACAAATCGATTATCGAAAATGGGCTTATATATTCATAAAAAAAGAATATAGCTTCCATGCTTTATTAATTTCATAGCTACATAGCAAACTATAGATTAACTTTAGAGATGAATTATGTATTGGCTTATTTTAAACATAAGTCTTTTTAACGTAACCAGAATAGTAAAAAGGGATATACTTAAAAAAAACTAGCCCTTATTAGAGCTAGTTTTTCAATCTTCACACAAATAAAAACTTATCAGCCTACCAGATCATTTACCCCTAGATGGGCAAATTTACCATTTATGGTACGACCATCATCTAACTGCACATTTTTAAATTCAATGGTTCCTTCTGATTCATTGACAGTTACACCAGTACAATGATCATTTGTCAATTTACAATTCCATTTCAAATGAATATTTACATTCAATTGATCCTTTTTAGGTCTTTGATACGCTACATTTGCTTTTTTAGTAATAGTATCGTATTTCACCGTAAACTCGAGATCAGACTTATGATCTCTACTCATAAAACGAAAATATTTACTTTCATTTTCTGCATATGCAGCTGCCGCAACTGTTTCATCAATTTTAAAAACTTCACTTCCTACTGTAACTTGCCCATAAGGAATTTTTTTCTCGAAACCGCCTGAGACATTTAATTCAGGAGATGCAACATATTCAATAGGGTTCGTAAATGAATTATTGATAAATTTAAAAGTGGTTAAACCATTTTCATAGTCCGTGTTTAATGTGAAATCCCGATTAAAATATCCTTTGTATATATAAACTTCTTTAGGCTGTTCATTACTAAAATAATTCCCCTCTGTTAATATGAACCTATCATGTTCAGGATCCAGAGGATTAGAAAAGTTAAAATAATATTCTTTATCTGTGTTAAAAGTTAAGACAGAACTGGTTGTCCAATTCATAAATCTTTGTATTGTCGCCAGCTTACCATTAACGACTAAATCTGATTTAGCTGGATATTCATTAAAACGTTTCGTGTTCCATACTGGCCAATCAGAATTTACTTCGAATTTAATAGAGCCGTTAATTTTGGCAGTCGAAGCAAAGCCAATATTATTTAAACGTCCTGATACAGCACCATTTGCGCTTATAATAAAGTAAGTTTTACCATCACTTTGTTTTTCGAACTTATAAGAAAATGTATCACTACATGAGTTTCGGCACTGGACAGCCAAATGCCCTTTATCATTCTCTGAATAGCTAAAAACTCCAACCTTATCACCTTTAGGATAAAAATAAAGACCAGCCAAATTGTTAATATGCGCAGATAAATCATTACTTGGAGTAAGAATCTCTAAATCCCACATACTATTATTTGAAGCGGATGCCTCAATTACACTGTTTGTATGAAATGGTGAGAACTTAATAGTTGAGTTATTAGTAACTCCTGAATTTTCAATTTCAAAATAGCCATGTGCCAAATCTGGGCTTAATACAGACGCTTCTACAATAGGCTTCGGTAAAGGTGTATCTGATGTCGCTGAATCATCCCCACCACCTCCACCACATGCAGCTAAAAGAAGAGAAAAAAGTGCTAGGGGTAATAGTTTTATGTGATTATAAAGCATAAAAAATATTCACTTTTATTAAAGATTTAAATTAAACTCAGAGAGTCTTTTGAACGATTCATTGAGCTTCTATAAAATTATGTTTTTGTTCGTATCTCCCAAAATTTATCGCCTTCAGAATTAACATAGTCCGTTATAAAATTTTCAAAGTTGGCTGAACAATACCAATCTGAGCGATTATCAAAAGGTAAAGCGATAAGTACAGCGCCATAATCCTTACTTTCAGGATCACACCTTAACAGTAACAAATCTGAATCACCATAAAACTCACCAATTATCAAATCCCCCTTAGTGAAGTCTTTAGGTCTTAACTCTCTATAATATTTATTAGATGACTGTAACTCATCAATACTAAATATTCTCGCTCCCCATTGCCCATATTCCTCATCCTTGAATAAATCAGCCCCATTACTAACTAAGAGGAACTCCTTAAACTCTGTTGGTAATTGCAAATCGATATCACCAAATCTATCTGGTGAAATACCATTATTCAAAATACAACGAAACTGAAAAAAAGTTTTTTCTCCTCTATGAACAGCATGCTTTGGCTCTTTACTCCAAAGAGTCTCTATTTTTCTTAATGCTTCATTTAACAGCTTCATTTACATATTTCTCCAAAAAGAATTAAACTCCTGTTGATGTGTTTTTCTTTGCACAGGTGTTAAATTCCAGAATTCATTTGTTCCACCAAACTCTCTAGGTTTAATATGATGAATATCATATTCAGACCAACCACCACGCGGAGTTTCATAACCTCGTTTATACCACTCCTGAATAAACTTACCACGTTCTTGCGCTCCCCAAGAAACACGACTTAATTCAGGTACTTTTTTTAAGTCACCAACTGGAAATGATATAGTTCTTCCTGTTCTTAAATCGGGTACATTCGGATAAAAATCACCTGCCTTATTTAAAATTTCACGATTTAGCCCAGCAGAATAATTTTTTCCAATTATATTCTTTTCGGATTTCAGAATATCAACATTCTTGCCTGCTTTTAAATCAATACCTATTAGCAAATCAATTGCTGCAAATGCTCTATCCCCAGGTGTGGATGTAGGGCTAATCAATGTTTTGATATTGTCCCCAATATCAATTACTCCCTGAACACCTTCTTCCTTAAAAATCTTAATAACATCGTCGGGTTTAAGATTTGCTCTTACTGAGGCTGGCATATCAGTAATTCTTTTAGCTACTCTATATGCCGCTTTTCCTGCGGTTGTTGCAAGCTTACCCAATGTGTTGTTTTCAACAGCTATATTCGCACTATTTGCCGCAGTATTAACATCGTATCCAGCAAAAGCAGCTGTCGTACCCGCAATAAGTTTACTTGTATCCTTAATTTTTGTTCTTTCGGCATCTGTTAGGTCGAGTGCAGTTTTACCCGCTGGAATCATAAGCTCTGCAACTATTTCACCAACCCCTGCTCCAATTGCACCCGCTTCACAACTCTGTTTTGTAGCTGCCGCCGTAGCACACCCCACAACAGCATGGGCAATTTTATGAATTGTATATTCAAATATGTTCGGATCGACTTTATCTAAACTCGTTCCAATCTGACTAGCCAACTCTCCTTGTAATGCCCCTGCTAGACCTGCAAGTAAGGCAACCTGTAAATTATCTCCCAGATCTCCACCATTAATTGCAGTTTGTACTAAAGTTGATCCTACTGAAGATGCAAAATTGTTTGCCAATCTGTCTGACAGAAGAGTACTGTCTGGTTTTAAATTTAGAGCAGTACCAACTTGACTTAATAAACCTGCTGTTACCACAGATGCAGCCAGATTTTTAATGGAGTCTTTACTTCCCATCTCTTTTAGGGTCTTACCAATATCCCCACCGTTATTAATCAGACCAATACTTGCCTGAGCAGCTAGACTCGTAACTGCTGCATTTGCCATTACCCCTAATGTTGATGGAACAATTGCTCCTGCTGCTGTGGTCGTCACTCCAGCAGTTCCAAGCATACTTGCACCCAGTCCTACAGTTGTACCACTTGCTGCGGTTCCCCCCGCTGCTCCAGCCGCTGCAGCAGTACCTGAACCCATCGTAGCAATTGTCACAATGATAACAATAATGGCAGCTCCAGCCGCTGTGAGACCTTGTGATTTATAATCCCAATCCTTTTGGGTTAATAAAACTGTTTGCCAATCTACATCTTTGCGGTTTACTAAATCTTTAAGATAGGCGCTTCCCGGTTGATTTGCTAATTTTAAAATTGCATCACGTAATTCGACTTTATTAACATCTTTTTCACTAATAGGAACTTGTACACTTAAACCACCTGCTGCATTAAAAACTGGGGGTTGTGGTCCATTAAAATTAGGGAGCTGCGCAGTTTCAGTAATTGATCCTTTGTCCTGCATAGACTGCCAGACAACAGAGTTCTTTTTTCTATTTAGGCTTTCTTCAACTAGATTCTTAGCAGGAACTAAAGTAATCGTTCCCCCTGCCTCAATTGTGGCACTTTTGAGATACGTAAACTCGGTCCCTTCAAGTCTTGTGTCATATCCTGATTTTGTACCAATATAATCAGCTTTTAATTTTGCAGGTATTTCTGTAGTTTGATTTCTGGTTGCATTGGTTTTTGATGTACCAAGATTAATCCCTAACCATGAAGATTTTTTAACCTGATTTACGTTTGAGTTATTCACAGCAGCTACAGTTAAAAAATTCAGGTCTCCGCCAGATCGAATTGAAATTTTTCCACCATTAGCATTAAATCGTGCAGAATAAATATCTACAGATGTATTCAGAGCAGGATCTCTTGTACCATCTGCTCGTAACGGGTTTTTAAATTGGCTGATAACGTTAATATTCTTACCATAAATATCAACAGAAGCAGGTGTTACAACATCTCCAATCGTTGTTGTGGTGGTAGTTTTTTTCTTACCATACCACGATCTTTTCGTTTCTATTTTTGTACTACGGTCATATAAAGTTTCAAGTGCCGTATCAAACAATATACTTTTATCTGCTTCAATATTTACATCACCTTGAGCAGAATTAATCCCTACTCCTTGCAGTACTAAATTGTCATTAACAGTTTTCCCTATAGCACGTATGTTTACCCCTTTATTTCCATTTATATTTGTTGGGTTTACATACTCTCTATAACTATAATTCTGGTCAGTATCCTTACCTTTTTCATACACATCTAAATTACCATCAATAATGATACTTGCACTTATTTCTTTAGCAGCAGTACCTTCTTTTTTTGCAGTGGCTCGATATTTCCCATTTAAAACACCCTGAGCTTGAATATTGACTATCCCTTGTTTTGCATCAATATTTGCTCCGGTAATTGAAACTCCCTTTTTTGAAGAAATATTAATATTTCCAGCATTAGAGGATAACTCGCTATTGAAGTTTTCCACTCCAGTGATCGTATTCGCGATAAAATTCTTCTTTTCCTGATCATCCTGACTGTTGATTAAATCTTTCTTCTTGGATACGCCATTGACTTTATCAGCAATCCCATCAATCACAAGGTCTCCCTTTGTTGAAACGATATTGATATCTTTTTGAACATTTATTTTTGTTCCTTTAATATCGACGCTTGTACCTTCTAAGCTAAGACCACCTTTCCTAGAGATGATGCCAACAAAACCTGCTTCATTTAGATTAGGTGCAAAATTTTCACCCTCAATCCTTATGGCTCCTTGTTTAGACCGAACATCAATATCACTTTCTGCAACTAATGTGATTGTGTCATGCCCATGAGTTGGTTTAATGACAAAGTCTTTATCAAGCTGAATCGACAAGTTACCGTTTATATTTTTTAGTTTAGTATCTAATTGAAGTAACTCACTTCCAGTTGCTCTAAAATCTATTCCATTATTTGACAGTTGATTTGCCTCAACAATAACTGCTCCACCATACCCTTGCCCATCAATACTTCCGCTACTAATTGCAGATAAAACACCTTTAGCATCTAAAATATAATTTTGATAAGCATTGATATTCCCCTTCGAGCTTAGGGCAATATGTTGATTTGCTCTGGTATTTGTGCGTTCTAATATAAGATCTTTATCAGAGTTTATTTCAATATTTTTTGTGGAGTTTAAATCAATATCATGTACTTGAGCATTGTTTCCTGCCCGAATTGATATTCCACCATTCGATGCATTAATTACACCGCTGCTTATATCTAAAACTCCGGTTTTACTCCACAAAATTACGTCTTTTGCATTAATAAAACCTGATGCAACTGCAGCTTTCATACCCGTGGTATAGCCATTATTGCCATCTAGTGTTAGATCCCCGCCAGAAAGAAGTAATACATTTCCATCTGTAGACTTAAGATCCACCGTATTTATTTTTGTAATAGCATTTTCGCCTTTTGACCCTAGGACAATTCCATTTTTTGCATTTATTCTATTTTTTAGGGTATACCATCCATCATTTTGAGTCTCAAAATTTACATTCCCATTCCCCAAAATTGAAACTTTACCTTCAGATGAGCTTACATTGAGACTTTTTGCATACAGGTTCCCGATGTCAGTTTGCACATCAATATCTTTTTTTGTCAGTAAGCTTGTATCGGTGCGAAGGATAAGATTATTTTTTGCAGCTATATTTATCGTACCTTGTGTTTTTAAGCTCACAGGACTGACATCATTACCGATCTCAATATCATTATCAGCGTATAGATTTATATTATTAGAATTTTCCTGAACAATAGAGCTATTTAGTTTTATATTTTTTGCGCCCTTAATATTAAAATCTTTTCCAGCATAAAGCTTGGTATTATTAATACCTAACAAAGAACTTGCAGTATTACCCAAACTTATTAAATTTACATTTCCAGCTTTAGACTCAATGCTGGAGTTAGCAATATTTAAATTATTTTTTGATTGGATGCTAAGATCATTATTACTAGTGATCCCTTTTCCATTTTGTATATCAATATTATTGTTTGCTAATAGAGAAATATCACCTTGACTTAAGATGTTGCTGTCCTTTCCTAAGTTGAAATTCAATGAGTCACTATAGATGCCCCCTCCGACTCCAACATTTTGAACATTTACACCATTTTGTAAGCTAACATCTCCTTTAGCCGATAAGAAAATAGAGCTTATCGTTGTTCCTAATTTATCTATTTTCCCTCCATTCAATGCCAAGTTTCTATCTGAACTTATAAATATATTGCCATTTGATTGGATTGCCCCCGAAGAGGTAAAATCTCCATTATTTTGACTAGATAAATTTAATACAGAATTTTGGCTACCTGTAGTTTTGATGGTTCCGCTATTTTCAATTTTCCCTGCACTTGTAATTACCATATTGTTGACTGCCTGAATGGTCCCTGCGTTAGTCACGCCCAAACCTTTTTCAGTTCCCATCAAATAGATGTTGTTGGCATACATCCCACCCAGAGCTTTAACATCCACAGCCAATGTCGGTGCAGTTCCAGTACCTGTTTTAGAGGTAACATCCTGCAAATCTGCACTGACATTATTTGCCCCGGCAATCACCTGAATATCATTTTTGGCACGTAGTTCAGCACTAAGTTCTAATGCACGAGCATAGAGGTCCACATAGTTTGTATCATTATTATTTCCCCCTAATCCAAACTTAGAGTTAGGATTTGCTGAAACCGTAATTCTTCCTTGATCAACTGTGAACTGTTTGATACTGCCATCAGCATTTAATTGAGGTTTACCCGTAGTAAAAATTGCCTTATTGGCATTAATAAAGCCACCGCCTTTAATGTTAATACCAGACGGGTTGGCAATAATCACATCTGCCATTTGCCCTGCGACTTCTAAGTTACCTTCAAATCTTGAAGCAGCTGTTGAATTTACCTCATTTAAAATAACTCGCGCTTCACCAGTCGCTAAAAATGGGTTTGCCCCTACGGCCCCTACTGTTTTGGTGGTTGCTCCTGTTCGACTGTTATTTAAAACAGCACCTTCAGCCAATACATCAAACTGTTTATAGATATTGTGGGAAATACCATTTTTGGGCGTCTGAATGTTAACCACTGGAACTGTTGTGCCTGCTGAGTTCTTACCAGCACCAATGACTGCTCTATTCGCAGCATTTGCTGCACTATCTGCGACAATAGCAGCATAGACAGGAGCAAATGGTACTAATAAGCTAATACTTGCTACTAATGCCTTGACATGCCACAGTTGATGAAATGATTTTTCTTGTCCTGATGATTGTCCCGAACGCTCTATTTCTGAGGAGGTAGATTGTCCTGCCGCCTTGCTCTGGCTTCTAACATTCTCCGCAACAGCCATAAACATGTTACGAGCTTTGTTAAAAACAATTCGATAAAGATTTTTATTCATAAGTCAGTTTTCTCTAATTAAAATTAATTTTGTTTCTTAAGGAAACTTAATAAAAAGCATTTAGACTAAATCCAAATATCCAGTCTTTTTTTATACTCTGCGGAGCGATTAGGCCTCGCCCTGTAAAGGCATCAATATAAAAATGGTTCAGATAACTTCGTAGACCTACGACACTCCCCATTAGATGGCGCTGCCCAGCAATACTGTTCTTACCGTTAACCCAGCCCTGATCTACGGCAACATACATTTGTGTATTTGGAATTTTTGTATTTACGCTGATTTCCTGTTGTAAATACTGTCCGTTATCGCCTGATAGCATCAGTTCACCATCAAAACCTCGAACGCTATAACGACCACCGATATAAAAACGATCATTAGGTACTAAAACTCGTGGAGCATATTGTCCACGCCAGTTCAAACGGTATTGAGCAGGGGTATCTAAAAGCAAAAATGGCATTTGAAAACGTAAATCGGCACTCCATATCGGTGCACGTGAATACCCTTCTGACGGTAATGGATTTTTATCAATGTCCTTAATTTGTTCTTCTGGTGCTAACAATGCATCAAAGGCACCGGTACCGTGCCGATAATCCAAACCCGCATCTAATACAGCATCACCCAAATATTGCCGATGTTGTATCCCCGCATTCCAACCTGACGTTTTTCTACGTTGAACTTCGATTTCAATATCATCAATAAAGTTTGAATTTTGCTTATGGTAAAACTTGCCATAGAGACTGGTTTTATGTTGACCACTCCGGCTAAGCACTCGAGATAAATTAAGATTCTCCTGCTGACTTAAGCCGTGATAACGCAATACACCATTTGCACCTAATACATTTTGCTCATATTGATAACGGCTATAGCTTGTACTGAAATCATAGTTTCCTAATGGAACCTGATAACTTACAAAATAGTTTTTATTTAAGTCTCGATGTAAGTTGTCTAATGAATGACTAAAATTAAAAGAAAGAGAATCATTTAAATAGAATGGATTATTAATATTGAGTCCCAGACTACCTATATAACGACCTGTATCTTTACTCCCTGAATTATCCAGACCAAAATTTAAATTGATTTTTGATTGTGGCTGTAACTTAATAATCAGATCACTATACCCTTTAGCTTCCTGAACAGACTCATTTGACGGCACAATTTGTATATCTACCGTATAAGCTCGTTTTAAGTTTTCGAGACCCTGATCAAGTTGTTGTAGATTAAGGACATCGCCTTTTTTAAATGGTAAAGCTGCTTTAAGTTGTAATAAGGAGAGTTGCTCACCTTCTACGATGATCTTACGTAAACGCCCAATCTGTACACCAAGCCGTAAAGAGCCTTGCTGAATATCTTGAGGATCAACAGTAACCTGACTGGTAATAAAACCCTTTTTAATCAACTCATTTTGGGCGAAATTAACGAGGTTATGTAAGCTTTGTGTACCAATACACTTGCCAATAATCTTCTGCGGATGATTCCAAATTGTCCGAAGCATAAAGTGAAATTTATAGTGTTCAGGGTCCTGTAACGTCTTTCTATCAAAATCAATATTCTTGACCTTAACGCATGGCTCTTCCGAAACGACTATAGTTTTAAAATCCTGCAATTGGGTAGTGACAGGTTTAGGTGCAAGCTGAGTGATTTGCTCTTCTAATTGTTGATTAAGCTCTTTTAAACGTTGTTCCTGACGTATACGATCTGGTAAAGAAATATCATCGATAGCATAAGCATGTGTAGCTAACCCATACAAAAGAAAAAAAGCGTGAGTAAAAAAAATTTTGTTTTGCATAAAATGTTATTTTTAATTTACCAAATGGATAAAAAATCAAACAAAAACTACATGAAACATTCACAATCAACAATAAATGTCATAAAAAATTCATAATTGAAACATTTTGGAAATTTTTTAAATATTTTTAATTTTTATTAATGTATACCTGTGGTTTAAATATTTAGGAAACAATAGTTGTTCATTAAAATTAATTTCCATCTTCTTTTATAAAGATATAAATTCAATTCTTTTCATATTTTTAGAAGTATTTCACTTACTAGGCCAATTTTTATCATTATTAAAAAAAGAAGATTTAATAGGAGTTAAGCAACCTAAAACCACTCAACTCCTTAGAAAGGCTTAATCAATCCATCAACTTTTTACGGCGATATAACCCACAATTTCCAGAAAATAGCGCTGCCAACAAACAAGTAATAATGGCGTAAGTCGCAACATTCATTCCAAATAGCTCAACAGCTAAAATAATAGATGTTAAGGGTGCCTTACTCGCCCCTGAAAACAGACTGACCAAACCTAAGCCAGCAAGCAATGAAATTGGCAGATTTAAAACCGCTCCTAAAGCATTACCTAATGTCGCACCTACATAAAAGAGTGGCGTAATTTCACCACCTTTAAAGCCTGAACCTAAAGTGATGGCTGTAAAAATAGTCTTATTAAAAAAGTCGTAAAACTCAATCGGTACATAAAAAGATGAAATGATTTTATCTGTACCCAAACCGTTGTATTGCTGATGCGCAGTGAACAACGTAAGTAGCATAATGACAATACCACCCGCCATCGTTCTTAATGGCAAATAACGCACATATTTATAAAAGACGTCACTCGCAAAATGAATGGCGGCAATAAAGAAACGTGCGACTAAACCAAAGATCAGACCTGCCACAATTAAGTTCATGAGCGTGCCAAAATGAATGGCTGGAAACTCACTAATCACATAAAAAATATGCGGATGAACAATATCAAATAGCTCAGGGATAGCCGATGCAATCAGAGCCGACACAAAACATGGAAAAATAGCTGAGTATCTTAAATTACCTAAAGCAGTAATTTCTAAACCATAGATTGCACCCGCTAGAGGCAAGCCAAACACCCCTGCAAAGCCTGCACCAATACTGGCGATTAAACAGATTTTTCGGTTATCTTCCGAGATTTTTAATATATGGCTCAAGTGATCAATTAAGGCACCTGAAAGCTGGACTGCTGGTGCCTCACGCCCTGCCGAACCACCGAACAGTTGCGTTAAAATTGAAGTAATAAAAATGATGGGGCTCATTCGTTTTGGAATAAACGACTTAGGCTGGTGAATTTCATCTATGAGTAAATGAGTTCCGCGTTCAATTGGTGATCCATATTTTTTAATGAGATAGCCAATACCAAAACCCACAAAAGGCAAAAAGTAGATGAGCCAGTGATGCAGGCTTCTAACTTTGTTTGAAATATCAAAAGCCACAAAAATTAAAGTCGAGGCCAACCCCGCGACGACTCCAATCACAATTGAGATGACGAGCCAATAGACACTGTATTTTAGAATTTGATCATATTCAGATGAAGGTAGAATTTTCATTCGCTTTCTTCAATTCGCCTTTGAGTGAGTGCCAAATTCTCAAATTATTTTTATGCTGCCAGCTCATTAAGTGAGAAATGCTTAAACTGGGCTAAAAATTAAAGCCCGCATAAGCGAGCTTTCAATACAGTGATTAATTTTCACATCACTAAACTGTGATAAATATCTCACAATTAGTGCTGATTTTCAAGCTAAAAATGGTTAACGAGTACTGTGAAAAATAACAAACTGAGTGAATAAATAAGCATTCGATTTGACCCAATTAAATTAATGCTTAAGTGAGCCAAATCATTTATTCAAAACTTAATTAATACTCGCAATCACAGTTTCTGCATGGCAGGTCGCGCCCTTCTCTGCACCAATCTGGATAACACCACTGCGATGTGCCAGTACCTGCACTTCCATTTTCATGGCTTCCATAATGGCGACTACTTGACCTTCTGTCACTTGCTCCCCATTTTCGACTTTCCAAGCGCTAATCACACCATTAATTGGGGCAACTAAATGCTCGGCACTCACTTCTGGCTCGGCTGTTTGTGCTTGGGCTGCCGTTGCTGGGCCTTGTGCAAACATACCCGCAGGTAAACCTAAACGGTGTAACTTGCCATCAATTTCAATGTAGCTGAGTAGCATGGGTTGTTGATGGTTTGGAATGCCACGTTTGGTTGGCTTTAACTCTTGTTTAAAGTCGTTTTCGATCCAACGCGTATGTACATTAAATTCATCTGTAAAGTCAGGTTCATTAAGTACCGCACGGTGAAAGTCTAAAACCGAAGCCACGCCTTCAATTTTAAATTGCTTTAAAGCACGTTTAGCGCGAGCAATTGCAACTTCTCGGGTTGGACCCGTCACAATCAGTTTTGCCATTAGGGAGTCAAAGTGACTAGAAACTAATGAACCAGTGCGAACGCCAGTGTCGACTCGTACCCCGTTACCAAACGGAGCTTCAAACAAACTCAACACACCAAAGGCCGGAATAAACCCACGTGCTGGGTCTTCAGCATTAATACGAAACTCAATGGCATGACCCTGTGCTTTCGGTGTTTCTTTAATAGAAAGCTCATGGCCCTGTGCCACGCGAATTTGTTCCACCACCAAATCGACTTTTGAAGTTTCTTCAGTCACTGGGTGCTCAACTTGCAAACGTGTGTTTACTTCTAAAAAGGAAAGCTTGCCGTCACGACTCAGTAAATATTCAACTGTACCCGCACCCACATAGTTTGCAGCCTGACAAATATTTTTTGCTGAGGTTAAAATTTGCTGGTAAATCTCATCGCTAATAAATGGTGCGGGCGCTTCTTCGACTAATTTTTGGTTACGGCGTTGCAACGAACAATCACGTGTGCCAAGCACCACAATGTTGCCATGTTGGTCTGCTATCACCTGCGCTTCTACATGACGCGGTTTATCTAAATATTGCTCGACAAAACATTCACCACGGCCAAAGGCAGCTTTTGCTTCTCGCACTGCCGACTCATAAAGCTCTTTCACTTCTTCGAGTTTCCACGCGACTTTTAAGCCACGCCCACCACCACCAAACGCAGCTTTAATGGCAATCGGCAAACCATATTGCTTGGCAAACGCTAAAGCTTCATCTGCATTGTTAAGTGGGTCTTGCGTACCTTGAACTAATGGTGCACCGACTGAAGCAGCAATTTTACGTGCTTCAATTTTATCGCCTAGTTTTTCAATGGCACTTGGTGATGGCCCGACCCATTTTAAACCTGCATCAATCACGGCTTGGGCAAATTCAGCACGTTCAGATAAAAAGCCATAACCAGGATGGACCATGGTCGCTTTCGATTTCTTTGCAACTTCGATAATGGCTGGAATATTTAGGTAAGTCTCGCTAGCAGTCGCACCAGCCAAACCCCATGCTTCATCTGCAAGTTCGACATGCATGCTGCCAATATCGTCATCTGCATATAACGCGACTGACGCAATTCCCATATCACGGCAAGCATGAATAATACGAACGGCAATTTCACCACGGTTAGCAATCAATAATTTTTCTGTATTCATCATTCATTCTCAAAATCTGTAAATTCGGCAATTTTTTTAAATTTGATGCGGCAACCTGCTGGAATCTGTGCCACCAAGTCCCAATGGTGTTTAGCAACAGAGCCAATGACCGGATATCCGCCCGTTAAAGGGTGATCATTCATAAACAAAACGGGTTGGCCACTCGGTGGAATCTGTAAAGCACCAATGCAAGTGCCTTCACTTTCCAGTTCATGGGTAATTTTGCGAGTTAAAGAATGTGCACCTGAAAGTCTTAGCCCGACTCGGTTGCTTTCATTGGTCACCAGCCATTCTTGCTGACATAGCAGTTCAATACTGTCTTGTTCAAACCAGTCTGTACGCGGTCCCATCACAATATCTAGCTCAACCACTTCGCCAGCTTGTGGCATATCGGTTTTACCTACTTCATTTACGCTAATATTGGTTGCCTTTACTTGCCCTTGATAAATGGTATCTCCAAGTTTTAAAGGTTCTGGACCTAACACCGCCAAGCTGTCAAACGAAGCACTACCCAGTACTGGTTCAACGTCTATACCACCTCGAACGGACAAATAGTTTCTTAAACCTGCTGTTGGTGGCTGAATTTGAAATTCATCGCCTTCATCCAAATCAATCGGTTGATAGCTTGCAAAGTCTGCGGTTTGCCCATCGGCAAATTTCACACGAATGGTTGAGATGGCCCCAGCCACCGCAATAACACCCGCATATTGCATTTTGGCTTTTAGGCCGCCATTTAAAACTTCAATGACAGGTGTGTCGGTTGGGTTCCCGACAATACGGTTAGCACTGTGCATGGCAGACAAGTCCATTGCACCCGCTACACCAACACCAATATTGGTCTGGTTTAAGCGCCCTTCATCTTGAATGAGCATTTGTAAACTTGGCGCAGTGATTTTAAACAGTGGCACCGATTGTTTCGGCTCAACCTTAGGCGTAATTTGCCGTGGTACAGTCACAGTAGTTGGATTATGCGTCACATCTTCAAAATGTACGGTCATACCCGGTAACAGCAATGCAGGATTTTTACGCTCTAAATCCCACATTTTTTCTGATGTTGTCCCGATCAGCTGCCAACCACCCGGACTGTCTTTTGGGTAAATACCAGAGTATTTTCCAGCCAAGCCCAAAGAACCTGACGGTATTTTTTTACGCGGAACCGTTAAGCGTGGAATATCGGTAAAAGGCTTATTGGGGCTGCTCATATACGCAAAGCCCGGCGCAAAACCAATAAAAGCCACATTCCACAAGCTTTGGTGATGTTTTCTAATCACATCAGCCACAGACAGCCCTTGTAACTCGGCAACCTGAGCAAGGTCTTCGCCATCGTAACGAATCGGCACAATCACTTCTTGGCCGCTACGCTCAAATCCAGAATCAATTTTGAGGCTCTGAATTGAAGCAACCAGCGTTTTAAAGTTGGTTTCGATCTCGTTAAAGAAAACCAAAATTGTTTTTGCAGCGGGGACTAAGTCTTTAATTCCATTCAATTGCGTATTTTGCAATTTATTGTACAACGCCAAAGTTTCCTCTAAACTCGCAAGCTCAATCAGAAAACAATCGGCGTTTACCGATAAAAAACGCATTTGTTTATCCTTTTAATTCTTCTTTAGTCCAATTAGCCAATCCAAGCACGGTCAGGAATGTCGGTAATAAACATGTAACCCGGGGCATGACTAATCGCAAAAGGAATTTTCGAGTTCATGACGGCAGCTTGCGGCGTTACTCCACACGCCCAAAACACTGGAATTTCACCCGCTTCAATACGAGAAGCATCCCCAAAGTCTGGCTTATTTACATCCAAAATTCCTAAGTTTTCAGGGTGACCAATATGTACAGGCGCGCCATGTACACTCGGCATACGTGCTGTAATTTTTACCGCTTCACTAATTTGATGCGATGGAATTGGTCGCATGGAAACCACCATATTTCCTGAAATACGGCCTGCTGGTTCACACTGAATATTGCTCAAATACATCGGTACATTGGTGTCGTCATGAATATGACGAACTTCAATGCCCGCTTCTTGCAAAGCTGTTTCAAATGAAAAACTGCAACCAATTAAGAATGTCACCAAATCAGGATGAGCGTTATAAATCTCTCTTGCATCGGTCACTTCATCGACCATTTCGCCATCTTTCCAAATGCGATAACGTGGGAAGTCAGTGCGGATGTCTGAGTCTGCTGCAAGCTTAGTTGCATAGATGCCTTCTTCGAGCACATCAAGCACTGGGCAACTTTGAGGGTTACGGTGTGCATAGAGCAAAAAGTCATACGCCCACTCTTTTGGCACCGAAATCATGTTGACCTGCGTCATACCTGCGGCCATCCCTGCTGTCGGTTTATCAAAACCTGCACGGATTTTTAAACGTGCATCTAACGCAGCTTCAAGTTGAGCTGGGTCGACTTTAATATCCTTATACATGGTGCTCATCCTTATGCTTTATTTACAAACGGGCGGATTTCAATATTGTTTTTTAAAAGCTCGGCTTTAATGGCAGCCGACATCTCTAGCGCACCGTCGGTATCGCCATGTAGGCAAATGGTGTCAGCTTGAATTGGGGTAAATACGCCGTCAATTGACTCAACTCCACCATTTTTAAGCATTGAAACCACACGGCTCGCAACAAATGCCGAATCGTGTAAAACCGCACCTTCTAGACGACGAGAAACCAATGAACCATCGCTGTTATAAGCACGGTCTGCAAAAGCTTCAGACACAACTTTTAAACCAGCCGCACGTGCCTGCTCGACTAAGTTCGACCCAGCTAAAGCCACTAAGACCAGTTCAGGGTTATACATTTTAATGGCATCAATTACTGCTGCTGCCTGAGCTTGGTCATGTGCAATGGTGTTATAGAGCGCGCCATGTGGTTTAACGTATTGCACTTTTGAGCCAGCTACTTTAGCCAAGCCATCGAGTGCAGAAATTTGGTAAAGCACATCGGCAATCAGTTCGTCACGTGACAAATCCATATTACGGCGGCCAAAGCCTACAAGGTCTGGATAAGACACGTGAGCGCCAATGGTCACGCCAAGCTCAGCGGCTTTACGAACCGTTTTTAAAATGCCGAGCGGGTCGCCCGCATGAAAGCCACAAGCAATATTGGCACTGGTCACGACAGGTAAAATCTGGTCATCATTACCCATTTTCCATGAGCCAAAGCTTTCACCCAAATCACTATTTAAATCTACAAACATGGCATTATTCCTTTATCACTTCACGCAGTCTGGCTTAAAGCTTGGTCAAATAGTTAAACACTGTCGTAAACGACATATAGCCCATCCACCATGTCAACAGACATGTTAACCCACCCAAAATAAGCAACCATTTTGGATAGTTATAATTACCCATCAAATCTTTACGGCATGCTGCAACATACACAAAAATTGTAAGGCCAATTGGCAACACCAAACCGTTAAAACCACCGACGAAAATGAGTAGACCTGCCGGAGTTGCACCCAATAACACATAGAGCAATAAAGCCAATGCAATAAAGGTAATGGTCGTATAGTTGGTTTGTTTTGGTGTTAAGTTCTTTTTAAACGCAGTAAAGAATGACACTGAAGTATATGCTGCGCCAATGGTGCTACTAATGCCGGCTGCCCAGAAAATTAAGCCGAATAATTTAAAACCGAATGTACCCGCTGCATATTGGAATGCTTGAGCTGCTGGATTGGCGTCATGGCTGGCTAAATCAATGGTTGCACCGCTTACCACCACACCTAAAAAAGCCAGGAACAACACATAGCGCATGATGCCGACTACAACAATGCCCTTGGTCGCAGCTTTAGCAACTTCATCAATATTTTCAGGGCCAACAGCGCCTTTATCGAGTAAACGATGTGCACCTGCATAACAAATATAGCCACCAACCGTACCGCCAACAATGGTGGTAATAATGGCAAAGTCGATCTGATCTGGAGCAAAGGTTTGATGTACAGCTTGCCCAACTGGAGGCATCACAATGACAGCAACGATAATAATCAGAAGGATTTTAAGCAATCCCAACACTATCATGCTTTTATCCATGGCAAGTGTTGCTTTTCTTGATGCAAAAATCAAAATGGCTAATGCACCACTTAAAATACCGCCCCACTTTGTGTCGAGGCCAAAAAGTGCATTTAAACCTAAAGCTGCACCGGCAATGTTACCGACACTAAAGAAAAACCCGCCTAAAATCACCAGAAACGCCAGTAAATAACCACTACCCGGTAATGCTTTATTGGCAATGTCTGATGCACGCATTTGAGTAAGTGTGACCACTCGCCAAATATTTTGTTGAACCACATAATCAATCAGAATGGAAATTAAAATGGCAAAGCCAAATGCCGCGCCTAACTTGACTGTAAATACAGCAGTTTGGGTTAAAAATCCTGGCCCCATTGCAGAGGTCGCCATCATAAAGATCGAGGCCACAATGGCCCATTGGCGATCTGATAAAAAAGAAGATTTCAGTAAAGACATATTAATGCGTTCCTCATCCATTTGAGCTTAACAACGCTATTTTCAAGTTGAACCAAGAACACCATTTTTTTGTCCCAAACGATATTCTTTAATCCTTTAAAATGACAAAGATTCCCTGTTCCCCAATCAACACAATCGGTGATCAAATCTTGTGTCTAAAATAAAAACATAGCTAATCCCTACGGACAATAAGACTTTTTACATTAAGTTAAAAATTTAAATAATTGATTTTAAATAGTTTATTAATTATTAGAAAATCAAGATAAGCTTTACTTATTGAAGTTAATAAGCTGCTTTTATGGTTTTACATATAAAACAGCTTTTTTAAATAATAAAAAATGAGATAAAAGACACTCAAAAACAGCTTATTTTTTAATTTGCTCATTGAGCCTTTTCATAGCACATTCAGAGACCTTAACTGCAACTTCGGTCAATTTCTCTTTTAAGGCCACATCGTTTCCTTGAATGTAGATCGAGGTGAAATGGAACGTTTTTAATTGAATAGGCGTATTTAATATTTCTAGTCGCCCATCAGTAATTTCTTTTAACGCCGTTAAGGTCGGCACCACAGCAATACCCAAGCCCTGCTCGGCTAAACGCAGTAAAGTTGCCAATGAATAACTGGTAATTGAAAGTGGTTCATCAATCCCTTGCTCTTTCATTCGTGCTTTCAATTCTTTATAGGGATAGGTAATTTTTGGATAAGTTAAAATGGTATGCGACATTAATGTTTTAAAAGACATTTGAGCAACACCACCTTTAAATGAAGGTGAAGCCAAGAAACTTAATTCAAAGTCACACAAAGCTTGTTCAATGCACTCAAAAGCTAAAGTTGGCCCAAGTAAAAAAGCCATGTCTAAGTCACCTGTCCGAACGCCTTCTTGTAAGTTAGGCGTAAGGTCTACCACAATTTCTACTGAAATTTTTGGGAACTCTTGCTGAACCTTTTCGATATATTCAACTAACCACGTATAGACAATAGTTTCGGAAACGCCCAAACGAATGGTGCCAGTCAGGTGCTGGTTTTCAGTCAGTTCTGCGACCAGATCGGTCTCTAGTCGCATAAATTTTTCGGCGTATTTAAATAAAGTTAAGCCTTTATGAGTCGGCTTAAACTGCCGATAGTTTCGATCTAAAACTTTAAAGCCTAATTCATTTTCAAGAGCTGTGATTTTTTGAGAGACCGCAGGCTGTGTGGTTTGCAATTTAGTCGCCGCTTTATTGAAGCTATTTAAAGTCACCACCCAATAAAATGCTTCAAGATTCTTTAAATTCACGTGTCATCCTGTCTTAAAAAACTCCTTTACTTTTATAGTATGGGAGTTGTTAGCGTGATTAGGCTAGCAATAAATAAATTTTTAAATAAAATTAGCCATCTAAATTTTTAAATGCTTTAGAAAGCTGACTAATTGTTTTGATCTGTTTTGAATAACGGCGGCATGAGCGGCACGCCAATAAATGCAGTTGTAAACCACTTTGCTCACGTAATAACAATGGTCTATCTTGCTTTTCAGATAACAGTTGAGTGGCTTGTCGACATGTCAGCATGAACAATCCTCCTTCAATAACCATTTATTTTCTAAACATTCACGTAGTCGGGTGCGACTCCGATACATCAACACATTAAAGTTTGAGATAGACAATTCTAATTTGCTACAAATCTCATTAGAACTCAGCTCTATCACCTCTCTCATCATAAAAACTTGAGCATATTTGGCAGGTAAATGATTTAAACAAGCTTCAAAAATTATCCAGAAATCTGCCTGCTCCATCATTTCTTCAGGGCTTTGCCATGCTTGAGGCGCTTCATATTTATGCCAATGTCCGGAAGCATCAAACAGTGCATCAATACTCAGTTCACTTTCCTCATCTTTAAATAATTCTGTCATTGAGACCAAACGCGATTTTTGCCGAATCACATTAATAATTTTATTTTTTAAAATCGCGAATACCCATGTTTTAAACGCAGCACGTCCTTTAAATGAACCTAAATGTTGGAAAGCACTTGTTAATGCTTCTTGCACCACATCTTCAGCTTGAGGAAGAGAAGAAAGCTGTAAAAAAGCAAATTTTATCATTTGCTGTCTTAAGTCTTGTAAAAAGGCTGGGTTATGCAACTGATCTTCTATTTCTTCATGATCTGATGCCACGGCTGAAGTCATCCCTCTACCTCTTTAAAATTATGCGAAGCTTGAATTAATCGCATTCGAGTTAACAGCGCTTTTAGTTCTTGAATTTGCAGATAAATATCATGTTCAGATAAATCAGTGAGTACAGGTTGAATGAGTGTATGAATATCTTGGTCAGTTAACTTTACATTTTGAGTCAACTGTTCAATTACCATAGCAAACAAAGGCGAAAGCTGTTCAATACATACTTTGTCTTGTTCATCTCGCCAAACCATAATTGCTCCAGGCATAGGCTCGACTTGTTCTGGAGTCATTAAAGTTGTCCACGTATAAACGGGATATTGATAAACCAATACCCATACCTTTGTGGTTAATTGCCAATCACCGTTTTCCTGCAAAACTATTTTTTCAATTTCAACAGTGTCTAAATACAACTCAAGCCATTCAAACTGTAACAACTCAGCCAACCAAGGATATTCTTGCAATATCGGGTGCTGCTGATCTATTAAATATTCTCTAAACTCAAGAGAAATATCATTATACAAAGGCGAGCGACACTGGGCTTTTTGAAAAAAATCCGAGATTAATTGTTGCCACTTTAACTCTGGCAACATCGCACGAGCCACGGGATAAACTAAATCAATAAATGAACAGACATTATTAAAAAGTAAGTCTCGATAAATATGCATTCGTTCGGCAGGAAGAGCTTGAGGTAATTCCAAATTAGGATCTCTAATCCAGTCACAAAACTGTTGTTGCATGGTTTGGAAGGATATTTGATTTTCCTTCATAGCCACTCTCCTGTTGTTGAATTATTTTGATTTTAGCTAGCTCCCTTTCTAATTCTTGCCATGATGGAATATTAAAGTCGCGCTCAAGTAAAGTTGCTTTCACACCACACACTTGATAGGTATATCTCAATAGTTCCCATACACGATCACAAACTTCTGCGCCATGCGTATCAATTAATAAATTTTTTTGAACTTGTTCATGTCCAGCAATATGTAAATAACGGATTCTCTCTTTTGGCATGTCCCGAATAAACCCAAATGCATCACTGCCATGATTAATGCTGTTGACATAGACATTATTTACATCCAGAAGCAAATCACAGTCTGCATATTGAAGGACTTCACGTATAAACTCCGCTTCACTCATTTCAGCATTGGGCATTAAATAAGTAGAAACATTCTCTATGACTAATCGTCTTCCTAAAATATCTTGAACACGTAAAATACGTTCAGCGACATATTTAACAGCCGCTTCAGTCATAGGAATGGGCAACAAATCATATAAATAGCCGCCATCATTTGTATAACTTAAATGTTCAGAATAAATCGAGACATCATATTGTTCTAAAAAGCTTTTTATTTTTTCGATAAATTCAAGATTCAGTGGATGAGGACCGCCAATAGACAATGACAAGCCGTGACAAATTAATGGAGCTTTTTCAGCACACTGTGCAAGTAATTTTGCATGTCGACCACCAAAACCTAGCCAGTTTTCAGGAGCAACTTCAATAAAATCTGGACATGTTTTTGCATCTAAAAACGAGTCTATAAAATCACGCCTTAAACCAAGTCCTACGCCTGACAAATCCATCATGGTGATTTCTCCTTTTGGAAACGATGCCGACACTTACCAGAAGGCCGACATCATCCATGATCAGATTGTTTACTTAGCGCCGCACTTACCGTCAGCGACTTTTTTATCTGCACCGCACTTGCCGTCCGCTGCTTTTTTAGTTGCTCCACATTTTCCATCTGCTGCTTTTTTATCTGCACCACATTTTGCTTCGGCAGACTTTTCATGGTTTTTCATTTTGTTAGCACCGCATTTTGCTTCACCGCATTTTCCATCTGCTGCTTTGGTTGCATGTGCTTCGGTTGTTGTATGGGTTGCTGCTACCGCCACTTGTGTAGCGCCAGCAACTGATAGTGCTAATAATGCCGCCACTGAAGTCATTGAATTGAGCTTATTCATGTTAGTATTCCTTTAAAGATAAATTCTCGGTTTGTACATTTGTACGTATAGTTAGACGGACCAAATCCTTTTTTATTACACCGTAAATAAAATTTTTTTTATGTAAGAAATACAGTTTTTATCCGACTAATTAATATTCAATCGCATCGGATGTGAAATTATCATGAAGAATTTTATTTATGGCTTATCTCAATATTATCAAAAACTGGGTAAAACTCTACAACATGCAGACGGCATCGCAGCTCTGGCTCTTCGATTGTATTTAGTTCCTATATTTTGGATGGCTGGCACAAATAAATTAATGCACTTTAATGACATTGTAGAATGGTTTGGCAACTCAGATGGAGGTTTAGGACTTCCCTTTCCATATTTAATGGCATTACTTGCAACAACGGCTGAGCTAGCAGGTGCAATATTATTAACATTTGGCCTTTTTACTCGCTTAATTAGCATCCCGCTCATGATTACCATGTTGGTTGCCATATTTACGGTCCATCTACCGAATGGATGGCAAGCGATTGCTGATCCGAATGCGCCCTTTGCAAACATGCAGGTGTTGGCCTCGGCTGAAAAGTTAGAAAAGGCTCGTGAAATATTACAAACCTACGGCAATTACGACTGGCTCACGTCTAGTGGTTCGTTTGTAATTTTAAATAATGGAATTGAGTTTGCCGCTACGTATTTAGTCATGCTTCTCGCACTGCTTGTTCTTGGAGGCGGCCGTTATTTCAGTTTAGATTATTGGATTAAAAAGAAGCTGCTCTAATTACTCATTACGCCAAGAATCCTACTGACAGCAACATAGGGCATCTTTTTCTTATTGTGTGCCATGTCTGGTTCATGACACACAATCAATATTGAGGCAATTTGGTCAAACCAGAAGCTGGTATCAAATTATCGAATTCTCACAAAAATAATATCTAGGTCTTTTTTGGGTACAAACTTAGTCTTGGTCATTTGAAATTGAGTTGGACTAATCTTTTTAACTGGCCCATCCCAACAAAATGAAACCAGTTCGTCCTTATCACGCTCAATGGTGAGCTTAAAGTTTTCAATTGGCTTTGCCCAATTTGCACCTGTCGTCAAAATATAGCCCAAAGCACTAAACGGCGAATTTTCTGCACTGGCTTTTTTTAAGCCTTGCTTAAATTGTTTATCCATACAAAATTGCTGGTTATATTCATCTGGATAGAGAGCTACTGAGCCACCGACCAAAGGTTTATATTCATGATGAATTTTAGTCAAACTATTGGCTTTAAAAGTCTGCTTCCAACTATAAACCACTTGAGATGACCACGGAATCACATCATCTTTTTTAAAATTAGCTAAAATTTTCTGTATTTGCGGCTTATTACATTGTTTTAGCTTGTCTACATAATATTCATAATCATAGTTAGTGCGAGTCCATGGGTTTAACATCTCTTGTTCATTAAAACCGCATTGCTTAAACTCATCCGTTGCATCAATCAGTGGCGATTTTTCATCTTTTTGAATAAACGTTCTGACATGCATCTCCGGTTTTATATTTTTTCCATCGACCACAATTTTAAAGCTTTTTAAAAGCTGTTCGGTGTGAGCAAAATCTGACTCAAAAAAATTATCAATGCGTGGTAACGGAAATAAGATCGTTTCCGTTACGTCTTTATTGCTTAAGTTTTTATAGAGGTAGTCGACCTTAATCAGTTTTTTACTGATGAATAGATCTTCACTTTGCATGGCAATCTGTGAGTTTTTAAGATATTGAATCCCACCTGTACCCACGTAACCCGTAGAGTCATTGGCTAGACTATAGGTAGATAGTGAAGCTAAAACAGCAAAGGTTAATACAAACGTTTTCATTTTAAAGCGCTCTGTCATTTTCTAATTATGAAATATCGATCTGTAATAAAGCATAACTGTTTAAGCATAGAGGCAGTTAGTTTTTTAGTAATGACTTATATCGCTTTAAATCTAAAAACTTTAATGAAAACTTAGCTTTTGTCTCGTCATCTTTTTAGGCACACTAATTTTTCCAATAAAGTTGGTTAGCCATAAAATGCATTCATCACGATGTTCAAAGTGAGGAATCAAACTGAGATCAATTTTTATATCCCGATCTGCTATAGGCAAACTCAAGCAATATTCAAAGTCGATCGAGTTATATTTTAATCTCAGATTTTTTTCTGCGGCCTGTTTTTTGATTTCCGCCATAATGCGGTTAAGGTTAACAATCAAATTATTGGAAACTTGATTATTCTTATAGACACGTTCATAGACGTTTTCAGCAACGTCAATGTATTTTATAAGCTCTGCATTTTCATTCATTTCATTCATACTCTCTTTTTTTAAAGATTATGTACAGCTAAATGTTTAATTGCGTTACTTGGCACATGGCTTATGTGAAAAATGTATATTTTTCTTTATCAAAGAATATAATTAAGGTATTGTTATTTATAAAAAATAGCCAGATATTTGCACATTTATACACATTTAATATTCTTTTAAATTAGAATTTCAACATAAGAAAAATTAAGTTATGAGCAATTTTTTAAACAAAAAAAACCGCCCCAGAAGGCGGTCGCTGAATTTAAACCAGCAGATATAGAAGTAAGGTGGACGTTTACTTCTATATTCTTTTATGAAGGAGTTTTATTAGTTTTAATAAAATCCTCAGATTTAAAATAATTGATAATCATGTCTGCATGCTCTTCTTTTGGAGGAGCAACAGTGACCGGAAACGCATCTTTCGACATCTTAAAACCTGGTGGTAAAAAGTGCGAAATTGGCGGTAACTTTGGTTTTCCACCTTCTGTGATTCGCTCAATAAATCCAGCTAACCAAAGAAGATATTCACCTTCATTTACGAACTTTGGCATAACACTCAGATCAATTTGAACTTTGCATTCACTTAACGGTTTCGTTAAGTTTTCTTCAAAGTCGATATAGTTGAACTTGAGCTTAAACTCAGTTCCCTTGATGGCTTTTCGAATCTGACTAATTAAACAGTTAAGGTTCTGAGTAATGTCATCAGTGAATAAGCTATCTTTTTTTATATTTTTATAAACCTTTTCGGCTACAGCTAGATACTTTGGCATTAACCTCTCTCCGTACTATTGTTATAAAGTTCTGATCTATGAATGTTTTCTGTCTTTGATTATGCTTAAAGTAGTGTAATTAAAGGTAGCCTTATTAGAGTGGTTTGTAAGTAGTTAGTGCTTTATGTAAATTGCACCATAAAAACTCTTAAAAAAATTAAGGTTTTGATAACTCATCCGCAAAAATGCATGGTTGAATAGAGATAATTAGAAACATTTATTTTCATATTATTTTTACCATTTGGTAAAATTAATATGTTTTCATTTGCTTATCTCGTCTTACCAGCCCTAAAACAGCTCGACGCACTCGTATTTCTTCTTCAGAAAAAGGTAAATGTTCGATGAGCTCGTAAATTGAGAGAGAATTATTTTCGATCAAGAAGCAGTCTTGCTCTGTTGTCCAATTAGCCGTAGCCGATTCAGTTTGTTTTAAATAGCGTTTCATATTTCCTAGCAGACTTATTTACACATATAAAAAGCCTGCCTTTAGGCAAGCTTATATTTCAGATTTTGAATTGATCATTATTATAGCAGTCTATAAATGGTATGTTCAGTTAATATTGTAGTTGCCCTAACTAAACATCATAAAAAAGCCCACTTACTGTGGGCTTCTAAATGGTTATTGTGCGGCATTTACCCCAACAATAAACTGACTACAATTAGAACCTTCAGATGCATTACCTAATTGCTTTTCAGAGAATTTAAATTTGGAAGCAACTGATTCATAATCTTTTTTAAGGCTTTGTCCTGTTAGCTCACCAAGCTCTTTCACTTGTTCTGGTTTCAAGATGCCATGTCCAACTGCTTGGTTTACCATGACACATGCTGTCGTCATCGCGTCATAACGTGCAGCAGTTTTAGAGTAACCAAGAGCACCTATTACACCACCAACAATTAAACCAATAATGACCGCTAAAGTTACGTGCATCTTATTCATTTTTTAAATACCTAAAAATCTAACCAAAAGACGAACACTTCAAAAGGATGTGCTCAAGTCCAGTTAGGATAGTCGTATTTACAGGTTTTAAAAAGTTAGATTCTGTCACATTTATTGATAGATTACGTGAAATGTGTTTAATCAATTAAAAGGGGAAATATCAGACCTTCCTAGTTCTCTTTCGTTTTTTGCTTGGCACTTCTAAAGGAATAATCACCTTACCTGTACCTAACCCGCGAAAAAAATAATTAAAGATGTATAAGAATAACAAGCCAAAATAAAAAATAGGAAAAATACTAAAGGCAGTACTTATGATTTCCCAAAACATAACCCCGACTCTATAGTTATAACAGAATGATATGAGTCCACCTCTACGTCTAGGCCTTTGCTGAGTAATATCATCCTCAATAAAGTGAAAAATTCCCATAACAAAACAACCAGCAAATGTACTTGAGACTAAAGTCTTTTTAATTAGAGGCTTTTCTAACCAAGGGTATTTTTTTGAAGATTCAAACTCGGCTTTAAAAAAGAATTTATAAATTTCTTCTTGATATGCTTTATTAATTCCATATTTTTTAATAAAAAAATATGAGATAACACAACCCACAAAGAACATGACTATGGTTATGTAAATGCTATAAAGAATCGTAAAAAACGGTAATGGCCCTTTCGTACCAACAGTCACATGCATAGTTTGTGTGATGTATTGATATAGCTCGTACTGCCATTCATTTTTTGGATAAGCAGGAAATACAAATAAAGGAATAATAAAAAGAATAGAGCATAAGGCTATATTTCCTCTATTTTCTTTACTTTTCCGTGCAAGCGTAGAAAGAAAACTTTTAGAAGCCATATCTATATTTTACAATTTGGAATCATGTGCTTAGCTTTATAAAACTCATCAAAAGCCTTCATATCATTTAACCATGGAGAGATAGTTTCCAGATTACGTTTATTAATATTTTTTGATGCTAATAGCCTTGGTGAAGAATAATTTTTCTGCTGAATTTTTTGATTATATTGTTGTACAAACATAAGCTTTAAGCATAATCCTCGAATGCCCTTATTACCAAAATATGAATACTCAGAATATTTATTTAAGACATCTTTCATTTCTTTATGTTCACCATTCCAAACATAAAATGAGCTTAATCCATTCAAATCGTTAATGTATATCTCATCATTAATGGAGTTTAACTCTAGCCCTTCTTTTAAAATAATACTATTTATTTCCACTTCATCAGATAAGTCCATCCAAAAAAAAGAAGCCATGACTTCTTCTGAAAATCTTATTCTGGCTTGCTCTGTATCCTTAGGATATACAATAAAAAAATAATACAATCCTAGAAAAATAATAAAACCTAATATAATAGAAAGTAATCTCCAAAAATTAGTACCTTTTATAATATTCATAACAAGCCATTCATTTTATTTAATATCTTGTGAACGCACTTTACTTTATGTTTTAGATGAAATCAAAAGAAGAGAGAGAAAATTTCTTTGAATGAAATATATGCTCACCTTTTTAAATTTCTTTGTTTGTGCCCTTTCCTGTTTAAAAGAGCACTTTTTTTAAATACTTTATTAAGATATTTCTAAGTCATTAAGGTAAAAATGGCTTTGTTAGAAGCACAATTCCGACAGAGAAAAAAGCATTATCATGATGAGAAATTTGGTTGCCATAACTTGCGTTTAATTGAACAAAATCTTTATAGACAATGTATCGAAAACCTGTTTGATAAAAGGCATCATTTCGGTCATTACCATATATTTCGGCAGTGAACGTTAATGGGTTAGCAAGTTGTGTTTCGGTTCCAATTCCCCACGTGGTTTGATTTTTATGTGTGGTATTTTCACGTAACCATCCCATATTGGCATGGATTAAAAATTTATCATCCAAAGTAGAAAGACTTAAAGGAACATTAAACGTCCAATCTTTCTTTGAAGAATCCTTAGTATTGATTTGAGTGCCAAAAGAAAAGCCGATTCCCCAATCATTCGTTTCTAAAGGCTTTAATAAGGTCTTACCTTGTAGAGTTGCATAACTGACATGCTCAGTATCATCATTTACTCTCCCCATCCCTACAGCAAATTCAAAATTGCCACCAAAATTACAGGCTGGTGTTGCCCAATATTCTTTGCTGTCAGAGTTATGCTGTGCCCATGTTTCTAGCTGACAAGTTTTTGGAGAAACAAGAGCGGCATCGTCAACAACCATAGGTCGTCCACTATGGCTCGCGCTAGATAATGCGAATAAACAGAAACCAGAAATAAGTGAGCGTTTCTTTAAAGTAAATAACACTGGCATCACTCCCATAAGTCATGGAGCACATGCAAGTACTGCAACCCGTCATGAATAAATCATGGGTTAATAATAGAAATGAAAAGATGGAAATAAAAAACCTCTTCTTGCATCCACAAAAAGAGGTCTGTCAGGACTTCAGTGGATACTTAGACTATTACCGATCGACTACTGTCACTCGAGCAAGTACTCACATTGAAGCTCCTAAAAATTAGTTGGGCGGATTCTAAAATTACCATTGTTAAATATCAAGTTAAAATTTCGTGTCAGTCTAAGCGAAAGAAAATCAGCTTATTTTAAAAACTCTTTCACAGTTTCTTGCATACTTGTCGTTGCACGGCCAATGAGCTGATGCAGATCTTTGCTATCACTATATAAACCGTCTTTAGACACGCCTTCATCCGAATCAGCCAATATATGAGCAAACCCTTCTGGTACACCAACCTGCACTAAGAATGCTTTATATTCTTCTTCGGGTAAATCTTGATAAGTTACATCTTTTTGAGTGATTTCACTTGTCCATTTTGCTACATCATCAAGGGTGTAACTTGTATCACCTGCCAGCTCATAAATCTTATTTTCATGCCCATCTTGCGTTAATACCACAGCAGCCGCTGTTGCATAGTCTAGACGTGAAGCAGAAGAAACTTTACCGTGATGAGTTGCCCCAAAAATTTTGCCATGCTCAACTGCTTGTTTAAGACCCATTGCATAATTTTCGTTGTACCAGTTATTGCGTAATAACGTGTAGGGAATATTCGACGCTTTTAAATATTGTTCAGTTTCAACATGTTCTTGTGCAAGTAAAAGCGGTGTTACATCTGCTTTTAATAAACTTGTGTAAGCAATAAATTTTACATGCGCGAGTTTTGCTGCATTAATAATATTTTGGTGTTGTACTGTGCGTTGACCAATTTCATTTGATGAAATTAATAAAAGCTTATCAATACCTTGCAGTTGCTCTGAAAGTTTTTCTACATCATTAACATAATCAAAAGGACGAACTTCTACCCCTTTTGAACTTAAATCTAAAGCTTTTTCTGGATTACGGACTAATGCCACAATATTTTTTGCTTCGGTCCGTTCAAGTAATTGAGAAATAACGAATTGACCAAGTTGACCTGTTGCACCAGTAACTGCAATACGCATGGTGATCTCCATCTGATGTAATTGAAATATTTCAATCATCGTAGTATCTTCACTTACTAAAAGTAAGTACTTACCTAAAAGTAAGTTCAGCATTAAATGTAAACTTTTGTAATGCAGGTAATGAGCAATGAAAGGTCTAGTTTTTGCAGCAAATTGTCCATCTAGAAAAATTTTGTTAACACTAACAAGCCGTTGGAGCGTTTTAATTTTAGTTGCATTACGTGATCAGCGTTTGCGCTTTAATGAATTAAAAAAATTAATTGATGGCATTAGTGAAAAAATGCTGGCACAAACCTTAAAGTTACTCGAGCAAGATGGCTTTATCTTCCGTCAGGATTATGCTGAAGTACCCCCTCGAGTAGATTATCAACTAACCGACTTTGGTCGAGAAGCTTCCGATAGACTTTTTGATTTAACGGATTGGCTTGAAAATAATATATCTCAGTTATTAGAACAGCAGCCTCGTTCAGACTTAGTTTAATAAGCAAATCTTTGTATATTTAAATTTGCTTCACGATTGATATATCTTCATCTAACTTTGATCAACAAACTTAGATTCCGTACTCCTTTACCCGAACCCCAGCAAAAAACACTCAAGCACTCTCTCCCGCTCAATTGCCACATCCGAACTTAAAAGCTGGATAATTGCACCTTCAATCATATATAAAAATAGCTTGGCATCCTGAAAGGTAGCATCGGTTTTTTGTTTTATAAGCTGGCTATAGATTTCATTAAGTAGCCATGTGCGATATCTCACCGCGGTTATATAGGCTTTTGGATAGGTCAGTTTCGTTTCAAAAATGGCTTTAAATAAAAGGTAGTACATTCCCTCTACATCGGTATGTAAGAAATAAAGCTGTTTGAGTTTTTCCTTCACGCTTGTGCCTTGATCATACCCAACAATTGAAACTACTTTTTCTTTTAAACGTTCTTTTTGCACAATTAGGCAGATTTCAATAAACCGCTCTTTTGAATGAAAAAAGTTATAAAAAGTTGCTTTGGTAATTGCACACTCTTTCACCATTCGGTCGACTCCAACCGTATGAAAGCCGTGATGGTGAAATAAATCAATCGACTTATTAATGACTTGTATTGCACGCGTTGAGAGAACTAAATTTGGCATATTTTTACCACTAAAAATTATTGTTGTTTCTAAATGAGATACTTTTTTTGGGAGAAAAAAGGCACAGCAAAGCCCGTAAGACTGTGCTTGGCACATCTCAAGTTTTATTGTTGATTAAGTTTTAAGACGAAATAATTTAAAGCCTGAAAACCTTACGGCGATCAAACGGCTTTAAATGTTTATGTTGTGTCGTTATAGCTTTTGGCAAGGGCCGCCAAGAAATAATGGATGTGCAAAGCCAACTCCTTTTTATTGGGAGTTCTGCCAGACATTAGAATTATGGTGGCAGAACGGAAGAGGGTTCGCGGACTGGTTTCGACTCCAGCACACCCGAGGGTGTCCCTCTCCCGTCCTACCGCTACGGGAGGGAACGAGATGCACACAAGACTATTCCTCAGAAGAAATAATCCTGATGTGGTCGAAAAAAGCGGTCCGCGACGACCGACTGGCAATGTGGCCAGCAGGCAAAGAATAGTGCCCAACCCCTTTGCAGTCAAGCACACAAAATGACATTTGATTTAAATTAGACCATTAAAAAAGTAAGGCTAAATAATTAAAATTTATTGTTAAATTGGGGTTTATAAAAGACTAAAATAAAGACAAATGGCTATTTTTTCTGCTTTAAGAATTCCAATAAATTGATAAAACCTTATTACATAGGATGTAAATATGTAATTTTATTCCATCCCATTCATACAAGTATATTTATTTATCAAGGTATTTTCTTTTCAAGAGGTTTACGGACATACGGTATCAATTCTTTTTTTATTGCTCCAAATAATTGAAAATTTTGTTTAGCCATATTTAAGCTAATGCCATTTGCCCCACCCATATAATCAGGATCTTCATTTTGAACATTATCATCTTCCCAAAAACAAATTGGACAGATTTCAAACGAATCATAGGCTAAGTCATCAAATGTAAGATAACCACAACATAGACATGCGTAAGACACTATTTTCTCCCATCTTTGTCTATTCCAATAAAGTATACCATCAGAATGTTTAAACACATTTTATGGATAGTTCATGAATGTGTTCCTCTATTTTTAACATCCAAAAATAAAATTTTTTTATAGCTATTATTAGTGATAGTTTATTATTTATTTTAACCCTACTATGAATAATATATTTTTAATAACAATTAAACTTAAGTAATTTATATAAGAAAGATTATGGATTTACATGAAGTGAGTATCTCTACTGAAAGACTCAATCTAACTCCTTTTACGGCAGAAGATGCCGATGAGACATATAACTGTATTACGCCTACTCTGACACGCTATATGGCGTGGGACCCTCAACCAAGACATGAGTTTGATCAAACTTGGAATGCTTGGTTAAAAAACTTCGAAACTGGATCTGAAATTATATTTGTTATAAGAGATGTACATACTCAAATATTTATAGGCCTTGTTGGCCTCCATCGTATGCAAACTCCTCATCCAGAGTTAGGCATATGGATAAGCGAAGATTATCATTATCATGGTTATGGAAGAGAAGCTGTATCAGCAGTCGCTAAGTGGGCAATAGACTTTGTTAAACCAGACTATTTTATTTATCCAGTTGCTGAAGCTAACGCTCCAAGTCGAAAAATTGCAGAATCTCTAGGAGGGAAAGTAGTTTCAAAATCTACAGGCCCAAAATACGAATTTGTAACTTATGAGATTCCTGTTAGTTGTTAATACTTAAAAAAACATAACAATCAAAAGACTAATGATGTCTTAAAAGAGAAAACTTGCAAAAAATCATCTATGATAATATTTTAGAGTAATTACTCTAAAATGAGATCTAATAATGAAAACTAAAAGAATTGGTTCGTATCACTGGATGCAAGCTACCAATGGTCAGCTCAGCTTCAAAGAGAAAATTAAGTTAATTCAAAAAATTATGCTGCCAAGTGTTATGGCCTCTATAAAAATAAATTACTTTCGATTCAAAACTTCTCATGATTTTGATTTTGATCAGATCGTAATACCCGATACTCAAATGGTTAAAGTCGCGCTTGATGAGCTCGAAACTAAAGCAAGTATATCTATCTACAATCATTCATGGCGAACCTATTTCTGGGGCGCTGCCCTAGGCCATATACAAAAACAGCAATTTGATGATGAATCACTTTTAATAGCCTCACTTTTTCATGATATTGGCTTAACTGAGCAACATATTCATAGTAAAGGTTGTAACTGTTTTACCTATGAGAGTGCTAAACAATTTGAACTAAAGGCCAAAGAACATAGCTTTGATGATAAGAAAAGTGAAGTCATTAAAGATGCTATCTGCTTACATATGAACGGCTATATAGATCATTCTGACCCTGCAGAAATTATACTATTACAGCAAGGCGCATCCTGTGATGTGATTAGCGATGGTCTATATAAACTCCCCCTATCTTTTCAAAAGGAAATTTTAGAAAAGTATCCTAGAAAACAGTTTAATAAAGAATTTATTGAGCTTCTTGATTTAGAAAGTAAGAATGTACCAAATTCTCGAACTAGCTTATTAAATAGTCTTGGTTTACCACTCATGATTAAGTCAAATTTATTTAAAGAGTAGAAATATTAATATTTATAAAGTACTTATACCAAGGATTAAAACACTCGGAGTTAGATTTTGGAGAAAAAGCGTAAATCTCTTATATTTAGAATTCTGCTGTTAAATTAAGATTTTTAATTATCCTTTTGCCTATTTTTTGAAATGGGCTATCTGTTCTAAGAAATCATTTAAAGGCATCGGACAGCCCCACAAATAGCCTTGAAACTCAGTACATCCATTACTTTTAAAAGTACTAAATTGTTCATGAGTTTCGATGCCTTCTACTAACACGCGAAGGTTTAAATCCAGTCCAATTTTAATAATACCAGTGACTAATTTATTACTGCGTTTATCATCCAAAGCTGCCTGTACAAAGCTACGATCAATTTTGATTTGACTGATGGGCATTTTTTGTAGATAGCTTAAAGATGAATAACCTGTACCAAAATCATCAAGAGAAAGCTGAACTCCTTGTTTAGATAAGAACTGCATTTTTTCGATCATACTTACACAATTCGTTAAAGCAATATTTTCAGTAATTTCTAATATGAGCCGAGATGGATTGACCTCATATTTTTGAATCAACCCAATCACAGTTTGCTCAAAGTTTGGTTGCATGAAGTGATCAGGACTAATGTTGATTGAAAGCGTAAGATCTTTAGTCTCGGCTTTTTTGCTCCAGTCATGTAAAACTTTACAGGCTTGAGCCAATACCCACTCCCCGATCTCTGGCATTAAGCCAAAACTTTGTGCCGACGGAATAAAATCTTTTGTAGGAATATATTCTGAAACAGGATGATGCCATCTTAATAAGGCTTCCGCGCCTATCAGTGTTTCAGAGGCATTGACTTGTGGTTGATAAAAAAGCTCAAACTGTTGTTTAGCAAGCGCTAAGCGTAAGTCTTGCACCATAGTGCTTTCAGTTTGTATCTCTAATTGCATGGTGTAAATTGAAATACAGATCATGAGCGTAGCGACACAAGTTGCAATCCATCCCCCATGGTCACGAATATCTTCCGGTAAAGGTATGGTGCTCTCAAGATTAAAAGAGCTGCCACTAAAAAATATAAAGCATCCAATCGACAAAAGAATTAAAGTAGCTCGTAAAAAGCTTGGATTTCTACGGTAATTCAAATATCCCAATATCGCCCCAGCGGGTAAAAACAATTGAGCCACTTGCGGACGGTCACTTGTAGCGACATCAAAAAATAAACAAAAAATGACTGGAAAAACAAGCAGAACGACTTGAGATAAAAGAATACCCGCTGAAATGCGGTTTATATAAATAAGAAAAAGGCTAAAGATGGAGATCAGTGTAAAAATGATATCCATACCCACAATTAACCACATTTTTGCAAATATAAAATATGTGGTCCAAAACAAACAAAAAATAATGCAAATAAAGATATTGGCTTTTGCGGCGATTGTAAGCTGCTGGTCCTTTAGGCTGCGGTAATTTTTCTTGTGTTTTTTAAAATAAGACGAAGCGAACATAAATAAATCAACCATAAAATATTTTTTCATAGCCCCTCATCTGGATCATTGATACCCCACTTCAAGATTTACCAAAAAAAAAATGTTTTATTCCTTGTTATTTATACGACTCATCTTGAGACTGTTGTTGTTTTATCGTGGTGGTATAGTTTGGTTGTTTAATTGAACGACGTTGCTTATCAAACACCTTATAATTTTAAAGGATCATCCCCTAACGATACATGTGTCTGCGACTAAGGTACAGGCCCTAAATAGCGAAAAATTAGAGCATAAGAATTTTTAGAATATAGAGCTCTCTTTATTGATATTAATAATAATTATCATTACTATTTAATAATAATTTAACTGTGTGTTTAATTGCGCTACTCATTGCCAATTTGTGGACTCCGCCGCTATGAACTTCAATGTAGAGAAACACGTATGGTTTAGCCAAATTTACCGTTCTCAGCAAACTACGCTTTTATCATGGTTTAAACACAAAATTCAGCACCATCATCAATCTGAAGACCTGAGTCAGGAAGTGTTTTATCGTGCTTTTAAAAGTGGATATTGTTTTCAAAAAATTAAGGAACCACAGGCATGGCTTATGGGCATCGCCAAACATGTCATTATTGACCATTGGCGCCGTCAGCATATTGAAAACTTATATCTAGACGCCCTACAGCATCTTCCAGAAGAATATTATCCCTCTGCTGAACATGAAGTTTATATTCAAGAAACCCTATATCAAGTTCATTTAATATTAGAAAAACTACCCACCCGCACGGCTCAGGTCTTTTTGATGTCTCAACTAGACGGCATGACTTATCGAGAAATTAGTGAAAAAATGAATATTTCTGAAGCTACTGTGAAAAGAGATATGAAACAAGCTTTTTTGGCTTGTATAGACCTCTATAATTAACCCTTTTCAACGCGCTCAAATTTCTACTGTATGTCAGCTATTAATAAAATTCCTCCTCATGTTTTAGATGCAGCCGCAGACTGGTTGGTACTTCTACATTCGGGTGAAATGACAGCATTACAGCAACAACAATTTGAGCAGTGGAAAGCCGAAAAAAAAGAACACCAGCTAGCACTCCAGCAAATGGAAAAATTTAGCCACGGTTTATCAAACCTCGCAGGTAACTTCCCTTCCAAAGCTTTAGTTCAGTCTAATCAAAAATTTAATCTTGCTGCAAAACGCAATATGCTGTTGAGCCTTTCAGGTTTAGTCATCGTTGGCTTGTCTGCCTATTTCATACCTTGGGAAAAATGGCAGTCGGACTATCACACCAAAGTGGGTGAAATTAAAAAAGTATCGTTAAAGGATGGTTCTCAACTGATTATGGCAAGTGATTGCTATGTCGATGTAAATTTCACGCAAGAGAAACGTCAGATAAAGCTGATTGATGGAGAAATTTATATTGAAACGGCAAAGGATGCTCAACATCGGCCATTTATTGTCGAAACCAAGAATGGTTCAGTAGAAGCCTTAGGTACTCAATTTACGGTTCATCAAGAAAATAGCGAACAAACCAAAGTCAAAGTCTATAAACATGCAGTAGCCATTGAACCAGAGAACTCGTCTAAACGCCAAATATTAAAACAAGGTCAACGTGCTTTTTTTGATGAAAAATATATATCAAAAGCTCTTCCTCTCGATAACGATCAGCCCTATTGGACCCAACAACTTTTGGTTGTAGATCAATGGCCACTTCAAAAAGTGCTGGATGAACTATTTCTTTATAAAAAAGGAACTTACCATCTCGCCCCCGAATTAAAAAATATAAAAATTTCTGGCGTATTTTCTCTAAAGAACCCTGAGCAAAGCTTAGAAACTTTGGCCTATAGCCATCAACTTGAATTGAATTATTACAGTCCCTATTTGTTAAATATTAAAAAAAGATAAAAAAATGTGACCCTTTTTTTGATCTGGTTCGACTTATAGAGAAATACACTCCCTGTCGAGAAGACCACATGAAGGATTATCAAGCAAAAAGTAAATTGGCTTTGGCTATACGTGCAGTGCTATGGAGTACGCCATTGGTGGTCACGGCGCTTACCTCAACTTCTATTTACGCTGCGCAAACTTATAGTATTTCAATTCGCCAGAGCACGCTTGATCAGGCCATTAAACAACTGGCTATTCAAACAGGTACCACCATTAGCTACGATAATGCCAGTCTTTCAAAAACAAAAAGCAAAGGGCTTCAAGGGAATTACGCTGTTGAAGATGCTTTAAGTCTGTTATTACAAAACCATCCATTTGAAGCCGTTAAAGTCAACAATAGTGGTTATAGCATCCGAGTGAAGGCTCCACCCGCTCCAATTGAACCCAAAGTTTTTCAGTTAGAAGCCATTAAAACAAAAGCGAATAACAATAATGAATTTAATACGGCAGGCAGTGAAACAGGTACGGCGCATTTAGCAACAATTCATGTTAATGCTGATCATGGTGAAAATTTAACAACCGAAGGTTCAGGTTTATATACGGCGAAGGCGACCACCGCTTCTAATGGCTTAGCTTTAAGTTTGCGAGAAACACCTCAGCTGGTCAGTGTAATCACCAACCAACAAATGAAAGATCAGAACCTCACCCAATTAACCGATGTTGTCAGTCAAGCAGCAGGACTCTCTATTAAACAAGGCGGCAATATTGGTAGTGATAATTCACCTATTTACGCTCGCGGCAAAGAAGTAGATAGTTATTTACTCGATGGCGTGAAGCTCATGAGTTCATATGCAAGTATTTTCCAAAGTCAGGACATGGCTTTATTTGACCGAGTCGAAGTCGTGCGCGGTGCAAATGGCTTAATGACAGGTGCTGGCAGTGCAAGCGCAAGTATTAATCTGGTCCGAAAAAAACCATTACAAGACTTTAAGGCTTCGGTGAGTGCTGACATTGGTTCTTGGGATTCCTACCGTACCGATATTGATGTTTCTACCCCCCTTAATGAGTCTGGAAGTATCCGTGGTCGTACTCTTTTTGCCTACCAAAAGTCAGACTCTTATATCGACCGCTACAATGAAGAACGTAAAGTGGCTTATGCCGTATTAGAAGCTGATTTAACTGAACAAACCAAAGCAAGTTTGGGTGCAAGTTACCAACAACTCGATTTGACTGGTGTCGCTAGAGGTGGTTTACCAAGCTTTTATACAGATGGCACACCGATTAACTGGTCCCGTTCAGATTCAGCGGCGGCGAGTTGGACGGGTTCAGACCGTTCAACGACATCTTACTTTGCTGATATTGAACACCAGTTTAATGACCGCTGGAAATTAAAAGGTATGGTGTCTAGAACCATTACAGATTCGGATGAAATTGTAGGTTATACCTTCTCAAGTAAAGGGATTGATAAAGCTACTGGTAGCGGGGCAATGTTGTATGCAACCCGTTGGGATTATCGCCCTACTCAAGACTTATTCAATTTAACCTTAAACGGTTCATTTGATTTGTTTAATCAAACTCATGACGTGGTGTTAGGCACAACTTACACAAAAAGCAAAAATAAACGTCCAACCTATTCGGGCTGGAATAACGGAATGACATGGGATGGAACTCTAAAAAATATTTTTGCTTGGGATGGCAGTACACCTAACCGCCCCGAAACAAAAATAGATGGTTGGTACAGTGGCGATGATCGTAGCCAATCTATTTTTGGTGCTGTTCGTCTTAAAGCAACCGACAATCTTGCAGTCATTTTAGGCACTCGAATTGAAGACTGGGAGCGCGTAACTGGCAACCATTCAGATGCTGATAATAAGACCACCTACACAACACAAGAAGAAAGTGGCAAGGTGATTCCTTATGTGGGCATTACCTATGATTTCACTGACAACTGGACTGCGTATGCAAGCTACACCAATATTTTTTCACCACAAGATAAGAAAGCTGTTACAGGCGAATACATAGACCCATTAATAGGTAATAGTACCGAGCTGGGTATTAAGGGTGAGTTTTTTGATAATCAATTAAATGTTGGCGCTGCTATTTATCAAACTAAAGAGGACAATACAGCGATTGCATTAGCAGATGTATTTGCTCCAGATGGTTCACAAGCCTATCGAACAGAATCTGGCACCAAAAGTCGCGGCTTTGAAATTGAAGCGACAGGTAAGTTGACTGATTTATGGCAAGTTTCCACAAGCTTTAGCCGTAACTTATCAAAAGATAGCCAAGACAACCGATTAAATACCGGTGTGCCAAATAACACAGTCAAACTGTTTACCACCTATACCCTGCCTTATCTTGATGAAGCCCTGACCATTGGTGGCGGTGTTCGTTGGCAAAGCGAAATCTATGAAAAAAATGCGGTCTCTGCAACAGGTAGATTTACTCAAGAAAGTTACGCTTTAGTCGACTTAATGGCACGTTATAAGGTCAACAATAATCTAATGCTTAACTTTAATGTTAATAACTTATTTAATGAGAAATACCATTTAGGCACCACAAATAGCTATTACGGCGCTCCGACTAATTTTCGAGTGGGTGTTAAATATGAGTGGTAAATAAATTACTCGACCTTTAAAGACCTTACTTCAGAGGCAAATAATGTTCTTCTGAAGTAAGTTTAAGCTGGCGTAATAAATTGCAAGGGAATATTTTTTAGCTAAGCTCAGGCTATAATATTAGACATGCTCTATTATTTTATTTAATTCTCCTATGAAGAATGCGTTTTCTGACAGCAAACAAATTAGACAAGTGTCTAGTTTCCCTGAACTTGTAAATACAAAGTTTCAAGGAGAGACAAATGCGATTTGCTGGCACAGAAATTTGGTTGGCGACTTTAAAGAGATTGTGAGTAAACTTCATTTAAAAGAAAATATTACAGAAGTTTCTGTTGAAGACCTTTTAGCGCTACAACTTTCAGAAAAAGGCAATCTGGCAAGAAAAACTATTTTAGAAGATATCGAGCAGTTAACTGATTTCGGCGCATCGCCAGTACTTAACTTACTTAAACATTATGAACGCGATGAAGAGCTAGGCTTCATTTCAACAGATGTATATTCATTTCATGTTGATCGCTCTCCAATTGAAACCGATACATTCTTATGTACCTATCACGGCGCTGCCAGTGATATTGTGCCCAATAATCAGGTTGAACAAAAAGTTTTAATTCCCGAAATTAGAGAAAAGCTCAAAGAATTACATGATGGCCCAGAAGCTGAATTTGAAGCATTTTTGGCAGAGTATTTTTTTGATTTGCATTATCAGCCTAAACCCGCTGCCCAACCTGTAAATTTAGGCACGGGACATATTTGGCGTTTGGCCGTAGATCATCCAACTCAAAAGGTTTTGCCTTGTGTTCATCGAGCACCTGTTGAAAAAGATGGTGAATATCGATTGCTGTTGATTTGTTAAATGTTTAGGTGGCTCACTGGTCTTTAATGACTGAAATATATTGCCACCCCATGACTGGAATGGCTTGAAGTCACTTTATATCAACAATATTGGTTTTAAAGCCTCTTATCTGTCACCGAAAAGAGCAATCCCTAGACCTATCAGCATGACCATTGTTCCACATAGTTTAAACATGGAAACTGGTCGTTCGGCCGCCCCTAGTAATCCAAAATGATCAATCAACAATGACGAGATAATTTGTCCAGCAATTGCCAGCCCCAGCAAAGCCGATAACCCGATTCTAGGTGCAAGGACTACGTAGCTCAGTAATGCGCAAGAACCTAGAACCCCACCTAAAAGGGTCCACCACGGCTGGGTTGGAATAGCGATCAGCGAAGTAGCTATTCCTCCTCGCATTAGAGAATAAATCCCAAGGCATACCGCACCAGCAGTAAATGAAAATAATGCCGCAGCGACAGAATTCCCGCCTATACCTTTAGCCAGTTGGCCATTCAATGTGGTTTGTAGAGTAATCCCCAGCCCCGCACCAAAAGCCATGAGGTAATAGATAACATTTATAGACATATTGTTTGCTCCCTCTTAGACAACTTATTCCAGAGGTAGAAACGTCTCGGTAAAAATATCTGGAGTATAACCAGCCGCAACGAAAAGATGCTGGCGAGATTCATCAATCGCTGCACGAAGTTGCTCACTGTCCACACCCAACACTTTACCGTCACGTTTAACGATTCTTCCACCAATCATCACCGTATCGATATTGCTGCGTTCAGTTGCATGAACAACCGTGCCAAATGCATTACCAGACGGATAAAGGTTAATGTCATCCGTTCGAATTAATATCAGGTCAGCTTGTTTACCGGGTGTCAGGCTGCCGATTTTTTCTTGCAGACCTGCACAAGTAGCACCATCAGCCGTTGCAGCTTTGAGAAGGTTTTGCGCCTGAAAGGTCACTGGCGAATGTGCCGAACCACAACATTTGTTTTGGTGCATGCCCATTACACGCTGTAAGTAAAATGCTACGCGCATTTCCATAAACATATCGCCACTATAAGACGTTTCATTATCTACACTCAAACCAGGTCTAATGCCATGACGTAGAGCCGATTGCATGGCAAACATACCGTCTTCGATACCATAGTGAGCATCTGATCGTGGGCATACGTTTACTCGCACTCCAGCTTCGCGCAAAATTTTCCATCCAGCATCTGGCAGCGAGGTACAGTGGTTAAAGATATTATCTGGCCCTAACAGACCTTGTTGATGCAGACCCTCTAGTGCAGCAGCCATTTCCCCACCAAAAAATTCAGTAATGATTGGTAGCCCTAATCTGCGTGCCTCAGCCCATAATTCGGGTTCTAACTGAGCCATGGCAGCTAATGATACCAAACCGTTTTTACTATTTTTAAAATATTTTTCTTGAAGACGTTCGAGATTACTAGGCCAGTTCGCTCTATCCCAATCTCCTGTTACTGGTGCACCAGAAGCGTGTACAGCCCGAATACCAGCATCTAGTAAAGCTTCAACAGCCGCATCAGAGTGGGCCGCACTGCGACTATTGTGTGAGTTATCAATCAATGTTGTGATACCCGCATCTATACAACCTAGAGCTGTAAGCAAATTACCGATGTACATATCTGCTGGGCGATAATACTTGGCAAAAGAATAATGCGTCGCGTTGCAATAGTCTTCTAAGCTTTCGGCATTCGGATTAATCCGTCGTAATTGTCCTTCCCATGAATGTCGATGAGTATCAACCATACCCGGCATCGCGATCATATTGGATGCATCAATAATAGCTGCACCTTCGGCTTCTAAATTTTCACCAACGGCGATAATCGTACCGTTCTCGATAAGAATATCTCCGCGAACCATGTTCCCAATTACGCTATCCATGCTTAGGATCGTCGCCCCGCGAATCAGTGTTCTATTTGGCGAAGACTCAGTCAGCTGCACTATGTTTCTGTTGTAATCAGTCATCATTATTCCAACTTCTCAAATGTATGCTGAAAATCTATCTGAAGTGATAATGCTGAAAAAGCTGGTTAAACTGTTTTTATTATTCAGTAAAAACGAATAATCTAAGAGTGTGAGTATAGTATTGGGACAAAGGTATGAGATTGGATCGTATTCAGGCAATGCAGATTTTTGTTCGGGTGGCAGAAGCTGGGAGCTTTATCCACGCGGCAGAAGCACTTTCACTACCCGCTTCAACAGTCACCAGCACAGTTAAAAATCTTGAAAAGTATTTACAGGTACGCCTATTAAATAGGACAACGAGACGGGTTAGCCTGACTCCAGAGGGAGCAGAATATCTCATCCAGTGCCGAGAAATAATCGACCTCATTGAACACACCGAATCCAACCTGACTAACGCCATCAAACAGCCACAGGGCCGATTACGAGTTGATATGCCTGCGGGCATTGCTCATTCGGTCATCATGCCCAATCTGCAAGAGTTTCAACAGCGTTATCCTGATATTTATCTCATGATAGGTGTCAGCGATAGACAAGTAGACCTGATTAAGGAAGGCGTGGACTGTGTAATCCGCATGGGAAATTTAGAGAACTCCACGCTGGTAGCCCGCCCTCTTGGTGAGTTTCACTGGGTCACATGCGCTTCAGCTGCATATTTAAAAGAAAATGGATTTCCACAAACTCCCAATGATTTGGAACATCACCGAGCTATTCATTATTTTTCAGGGAGCAACAGACACGCTGGTGAAATGCGCTTTGTACGAAATGAAGAAAAAAAAACCGTACAAATGAATGGTACTGTTGCCGTTAATGAAACTGAGCTTTATATCAAAATGTGCCTTGAAGGATATGGCCTCGCTCAACTTGCAGAAAGACTTGTGATAGATCACTTAAAAGAAAAACGACTAATCGCAGTATTACAAGACTGGTGTCCACCACCTGTTGCCGTGACTTTACTTTATCCACATCAGCGTTTTCTTTCACCAGCAGTACGGGTGTTTTCTGACTGGATAGACGACCTCATTAGGAATTATTAAACCAACTCACTTTAAAAGACCTTTTTTTAAGATCTCGCAATGAAACTCAGGTAATTATTGAAATAAAGAGATAAATTCGAATATTTACTAAAGCGAAAATAATGAAAAAATATGATTTAAAGTAGTTGACCCTCACGTAACGTAAGCCCCTAGCATAAAACACGCCTAAGGAAGAAGGAGCTAAAAAGATGCTGTTAAAAGTTGGTGAATTGGCTAAGCAAACAGGACTTACTGTCCGTGCTCTTCATCACTATGACGATATCGGTTTACTTCAGCCTTCGGTCCGTTCCGATACAGGTTATCGACTATACACCCGTAAAGACATTACTCGTTTGCATCAGATTCAAGCATTACGAGGACTGGGAATGTCGTTAGCCGAAATCCATACGGTTCTTGAAGACCCCAATCTTGCACTTTTACCGATTATTGATCAGCAGATTCAAGCAATTGATCAAAGGCTGACAGAGCAAAAGAAATTGCGAAATCAGCTCAGCAAACTTAAATCTCAGATCATAAGTGGTGAAGAGCTTGGTTTGGAGGATTGGCTAAAAACACTGGAGCTTATAGCGATGTTTGACAAATACTTTACAAAAGAAGAACTTGAAAAACTTACTTTCTTACAAGCAGGCACTAAAAGCCACCAAGAATGGCAAGGGTTAACTCAAGCAGCAAATGCACTATTTAATGCTGGCGAATCATCTAATAGCGAAGCCGCTCAAGACCTGGCACGAAAGTGGATGAAAACTCTTGAGCACAATACGCGAGCTAACCCAGAATGGTTAGTTAAACTAAATGCCATAAATTCAGCCGAACCTGAATTTCAGGAAAAATTAGGCGTAACTCCAGAAGTTGTTGAGTTTTTACTTAAAGCTTTTTCTGAGAGTAAGCTGAGTATTTTTGCCCGTTATTTATCTGATGATGAGTTTACTTTTTTAAAAGAAAATTACATTCGTGAGATGAAAAAATGGCCTCAATTATTGGTCGATATTGAAAAATTGATTGATGCCGAGGTCACACCAGATAGTGATGGAGCGAAGCATTTGGCACAACAATGGCTCTCTATGCTACAAGGCTATGCTGGCAAAAACCCAAGTACTCAAGAAAAAATCCGTACAGCAATGCAAAATGAACCAAGCCTTGCTGACGGTACTTGGCTCAAACCAGTGACTCTACAATTTCTGGAAAAAGCGGTAGCAGCACTAATGCGTGGTGCTTAGTTCTATCAAAGCAGCTGGCTACACCATAATTTGGTGTAGCTTTTTAAAATACTCTATTCACCCCTAAAAACAGGTTTTTTATAAATTAGTTTTTGATATTTATAATTATTTTGGTTTCTACAATTAATATATAACATTCACACGAACCCAATCTTCATACTTGGTTGCCTGAACATTCGTACTTGATATGATTGCCCCGTGAATAGGAATATTTTCTTTCATCCCTGTCGCAATTCGTGAACGAACTTTATCTGCCGCCCCTCCCCAAATTTGAGTATGGCCTGCATCTTGATAAAGTACATATGCAACAGATGCTGGGCTGGAAGTAGATTTAAGTTCAAAGTTATTGTCAGAGGTTACAGCCAATTGATAGGGTGTATTTTTGCTGCATTGCACAGTTACATCCGTTCTTGCAGTAGGAACTGGCTGAGCACGTTCAACCGAACCAAAATCTAGGTTTCCTTGTGTGGAAACTTCACAAGTTTCTAGAATGGTTAAACTGACCCTTAATGATGTAGATGCATTGCCAGCATCTGCACTATTTATTATCAGCATTCCCATAAGAGAAAATAAGGCATGTCTAATGACTTTCATGTCTTCTCCTTAACTTTTTGTTCTAATGTCTAATCATCTTTATATTGTGTTTTTTCTGTTCCTATTAAAGAAACAGCTTTTCAGGATTCTTTAGTTATAAGACTTAATATTGCACAGTGTCAATCTATACTAATCACATGATTTGCATATTATTTTTATAATTTGTGATGAGTTACACGCAATCTAACCAATTTAAAAAGTAGTGGATGTTTTTTATTTCTCCTAAGCGTAAATTTTGTCATTATTTATCAAATTGTATGCAGTTTAATCACCCCACTACTTCTAAAAATTATCAGTAATTTATAATCTGCTTTTAAATCTTGCGTAATCATTCTGTCCATTCTCGCAATTGCATAAAAAAACCGATCAAAATAATATCCAAACAAATAGATTATAACTTTGCATATTATTTAGCTTATAGATTTAATCCTGAGAAAATTGTGAAGTTAAATTTAAAATGAATAATTCTGGCCTTTAAAAACCATTTATTTTTAATTAGAGAAACTATTGATATGAAAAAATATTTATTATTAATTTTATTCAGCTTTTATTCGGTTCATTCATTTGCTTCGGACAAACTACATGGCAGTGTTTGGAAAACCATTGATGATGCAACCAATCAACCTCGAGCGCTGGTAAGATTTAACCAAGATAAAAATGGCAACCTCTCTGCAAATATCGAAAAAATACTTGTTCCAAGTGAAGCTAACAAATGTACGATGTGTGAAGGTACCTACAAAAACAAATCTTTGATTGGCTTAACCATCGTTAAAAATTTAAAAAGTGTGGGTCAAAATAAATATGACAAAGGATCTATTCTCGACCCTCAGTCAGACAAGACCTATCGCTTTAGCCTAACAGTATCGCCAGATGGTGAAAAACTTACCGCGCGTGGCTACATTGGTATTTCTGCAATTGGCCGAAACCAAACGTGGTATCGAGTTAAATAGCTCATGAACTAGCATTAACCAACTCTTTATAGCTACTTACCGATCATAATTACAATCAATATGTGCATGATGCATATAATAGTTTTTATGATCGGTACTTAGCTTGAATCATCAGCATGATAATGACGAGTAGCGAAGGTATTGCAGCAATCACGAATAAATGGGTAATGACCAGAAATTGGGAAAGGTAGCCACCAAATAGCGGCCCAATGACCGAACCCAAACGGGCAATTCCGATACTCCAGCCCACCCCTGTAGTACGAAGTGAAACTGGGTAATAACTGGCAGACAGTGCATTAATCGCAGGTTGCCCACCCACAATGGCAAAGCCAGCAATAAAAATGATAATAAATAATAAAACAATATGGCTAACCGCATAGCCAATTAAAGCAACACTCATCACTGCAACCAAAAAAACAGGAATTAATACTTTATAAAATCCTGTCTTATCGATTTTAAGGCCCATCACCACACTACCAATCGTACCGCCTAATTGTAGAGTGGAACCGATCATCAATGCCTGATTTAATGAAAGTCCTGACTCTTTGGCCAAAGTCGGGAGCCAGTTCGCCAGAAAATATAGACTGATCATATTTAAGATACTAATGATCCAGATGGAATAGGTAAAAAACGCGCGCTGATTTTTAAACAACTCAAGCGGCGACTTTTTAACCTCAACTTCAGTGTTATTAATAATTTTTATTTCTGAATTAAATGTTAAGGCCGGATAGAACTTCTTTAACCAAAATAAAATTTTAGGAGTATTTTTATTATCTTCACTCAAAAAATATAAAGATTCTGGTAACTTAAAATATGTGATAAAGAAAATAATTAAAGGAACAATACCACCAAAATAGAAAATTGCCTGCCAGCCTCCCCAAGGAACTAATAAGGCGGATATACCGCCCCCTAACATTGCCCCTACCGTATAGCCACAAGAAATGACCATCATGGTAAAAATACGAGATTTGAATGGAACAATTTCGGAGCTATAAGCCATAACATTTGGCATGATCCCTCCTAAAAAAATTCCTGTAACAAAGCGGATTGCAGTCAATTGTTCAATATTACCTACATGTGGCGTCACCAGCATCAATACCGAGAACATAAAGGTTGAGATCAGTAAGATGGGACGGCGGCCAAACCGATCAGAGAGTGAACTTAATAAAAATGATCCGACAAACAAACCAAATAAGCTGGCGCTAAACACAATCCCTAGCATGGATTTTTGAACGCCCCATTCTTCTATAATCATTGGGGCTGCGTAAGCCATAGACTGAATGTCATAGCCATCCATAATCATCAGTAATAAACAGGTGATCAGAATAAATTTTTGATAGCGTCCAACTTTCTGCTGATTGATCAGATCACTTAATGCAACTTCTTTCATGGTATTCCCTTCTCCATGACATGCTTTAAATTAATTCATTTTAATTATGCAATACGTAATTGATTTACGATTAACGTAAAATAAAATAGCAATAATATGCCAACAAAGTCAAAATATTATTTTTTTATAATATAAACAAAAAGTTAGATCGGATGATTTGATTCTATCGAAGTAATGAGCTCATCTTATTGCACGTGATCTATGGTCTGCTCATCTAACAAAAATTAAGCAAACCATACATCCTATTATTTAAATTATTTTTAGATTCAAACAGATGATTTAAAAAGCACTCCAAAGCTTTTCCCTCTCATCCGCCTGATCTGAGCTAAATAATTCCCCTCAATCAGCATTCTCCTTTTCAGCAGAAGACCTATTACTTGATGGTTCAGAAGAACCCAAAGCCATACTTGAGAATACGCCATCGCGATAAATCCATGCATGTAATAACGCAGCAGACAGATGACCAATAACCACAGCAAATAGTAGCCAAGCTAAAACTCCGTGTAGAGTACGGAACCATGCATAGAGCGTCGAGTTGGTTGGAGCGATTGGTGGAAGATCCCAACCCGGAAATAGAGTTACAGGCCAATTCCCTGCCGATAGCGTAGCCCATCCGAGCAATGGCAAACTAAACATTAAAATATAAAGCAGCCAATGTGATGCATGGGCCATAAACGCCTGCCAGCGCGGTACAGTCGGCGGCAAAGGTGGAATTGGAAAATAGAGTCGGTTTATTAACCTTATGATGACCAATAATAAGATTGCGATTCCTAAAGGACGATGGATATCGATTAACCACGGACGCCAAGTGATTGAGGTTGTCATTCCCACACCAATAAATAGCATGGCCAAAATCGCTACCGCCATAAGCCAATGTAGTATTCGAGCAGTCAAATTAAAATGACGTGGAGCATTATTGTTAGATTTGTTTTGCATGGCTGATCTCTCCTATTTGCCCACGGCATCCGTTGCTTTGCCAAATCCAATTTCACGTAAGCGAGCATTGTAAGACTGTGAATAGATGCTTGCTCGAGCGGCAAGTACCGGATCATCTGATAACTCAATTCCGGGTGGAACTAGTGTTGGATCAAAGTTAATGTCACGGCAAACGCCATTTACCTGTTCAGTTACATTTTTGACTTCCAATGTTCCTGCTATCACTTCTTTACGTTCTTTTGGCCAAGGTTGAGATGGGTCATTCACTGGGTCTCCCGGCTCGGCAAGTTGCAAAACCAAATCCCAATAGAGCGGCCCTTCAGCTAAACGTTTTTTGATGTCTTTAAATAAGAAATCATGGCCAGCTTGATCACGTTGTTCTTTCGTCAGGCTAATAAATTTTGAATGAGGACGCATAGACCAACGAACTGGCTGTTCTTGTCCATTAGCGGCCTGCAATATAAAAGCATTTACGACATAAAATTCTGCGCCGCTGAAACTACCGGTTAATGGCATCTTCGCCTTTTGCTCAATAGACTTACGTGCTTCTGGATATTCTTTTAAGAAAGCCTCAACAAGGGCTGGATCGGGTTTGCCAGTAGATGGAACTGGTTTAAATGCTTTTTGCTGCGCCAAAAAACCTTCTGCATTTCGCGTAGGGAAATAGGGAAAGTTGTTTAATTTCATGCGCCATTGTGAATGATCAGCTGCGGAAAGTAATAAAGCCATACTTACTGTTGCTGTCGAATTATCTGCCGCATGCGGGTTACCACTTCCAATAGAAAAACGGCCAATCGCGGGTATATCAGACTTGGCAAATACAGTGGCTTTAGAGAGTGCCGCCGCCGCACCATTACTGTGGTAAGTACCATCAAAACAAATACCCTTACCGTGTGCACGTCGATATCCGGGATCAAAGTTATTTAATGAGTCTCCCAAAAAAGTTTTGCTTGTGGTGCGATGTCCAAATAGACCAGCGACCCAAGCAAATGCCAATACTAAAGAGCCCGCGATTACAGCAATACCCACGAATCGCAGCCAATACTTCTTTAGAGTTTTAAAATTCAAATTATCCATTCTTTATCCTGTGTAAATTGTATGGCTGCATCCCTAAAAAAGAGTTTGATCATGTCAAAAGAGACTTACTTACATTGATGGAATCACGTTCAAAATTAGCTCAGTAAATAAAATCCCAAAGTTCTGGATCCAATAGAGATAAGCCTTAATATAATATTTATTTCCCGATCATATAAGGTACGCACCTCGGGGTTAGTATTAATCTTATTAACATTTGAATGGAGATAAATACAGCATGGTAACGAAGAATCTAGAAGCGCCGACATTGACCGAAAGAGTCCGAAGAGGTGATCTTTTTAAAAGCGAGCTCGTTAACTAATGATGATTGATCATAGAGATGAGAAAACAATCCAACACCTTTTCCCGATCGACTGCCCCATCTGAACTTAAAAGCTGAATAATTATGCCTTCAATCATATATAGAAATAGCTTGGCGTCCTGAAAAGTCGCATCCCTTTTGAGTGCTCTAAGCTGGCTATAGATTTCATTAATGAGCCATGTTCTATATCTCACTGCGGTTTGATAGGCTTTTGGATGAGTCAGTTTTGTTTCAAACATGGCTTTAAACAATAAATAGTACAGTCCCTCTAAATCAGTATGTAAGAAATAAAGTTTCTTAAGTTTTTCCTTTACGCTTGCGCTTTGGTCGTACTCAACAATTGAAACCACTTTTTCTTTTAAACGTTCTTTTTGTACGATCAGACAAATTTCAATAATCCGCTCTTTTGAATGAAAAAAGTTATAAAAGGTCGCTTTGGTAATTTTTGACTCTTTAACAATTCTGTCGACCCCAACCGTATGAAAGCCGTGATGCTGAAATAAATCAATCGACGTATTAATAACTTGTATGGCACGGGAGGAAAGCACTAACTTTGGCATAGTTTTACCGTTATAAAAATTCTTGTTGTATATAAATGAGATAAAAAACCTGTGCCCTTTCTGGGAGAAAAAAAGGCGCAGCAAAGCCTATAAAGACTGTGCTTGGCACATCTCAAGTTTTATTGTTGAGTAAGTTTTTTGGTCGTGACGATTTAAAGCTTGAAAACCTTAGGGCGATCAAACTGCTTTAAACGTTTAAGCTGTGTCGTAATAGCTTATGGCAAGGGCCGCCAAGAAATAATGGATGTGCAAAGCCAACTCCTTTTTATTGGGAGTTCTGCCAGACATTAAATTTATGGTGGCAGAACGAAAGAGGGTTGACGGACTGGTCATAGAGCCAGCACACCCGAAGGTGTCCCCCTCCCGTTCTGAACTGCACCCCATAAGTTAGACTTTTAAAACTTATGAGGTGTGCTCTATGCCAATTCCGAAGCATTCAAAAGAGTTAAAATTAAAAGTCATTCAAGCTTATTTAGAGGGAAGTAAAGGATATAAAATCCTTTCACAAGAATTTAATGTAGATCTCCAAACCATCCGCTTATGGATTGAAAACTATAAGGCACAAGGTGAAGATGGCCTGAATGTTAAAACTAAAAAAACCTACTACTCTTCCGAATTTAAAATCAAGGCTGTACAAATGCTTCTTGATAAGATACCGGTAAGAGAAGTTAGAAGACGGTTAAATCTGAGCGGGACGTCAATTTTAAGAAGGTGGCTAGCTCAGTATCATAAAGAAGGGATTGCTGGGTTTAATACCACGAGGATTTATACCAATATGCTTAAACAAGATAAAACTAAAATAACCAAGTCTGTAAAAGATGACAAAGATAAATCTCAGCAGGAGCTCATTGATGAAGTGACCGCTTTACGAGCAGAGGTTGCCTTTTTAAAAAAGCTAAAAGCCTTAAAACTGAAGCAACGTACCTAAATTCAATTTCTACTGCAGACAGTGTTCAAGTTATTTCAGAATTAAGGCAAATTTATCCATTAAAGCTCTTACTCAGTATTGCCAAGATCGCTCGTAGTACTTATTTCTATCACATGAAAGCTGTACGCTCTAAGGATAAATATACTGAGTTAAAACAGCAGATCAAGTCCATATATCACAAGCATAAGGGATGCTATGGCTATCGTAGAATTACTCTTGCTCTGAAAAGTACAGGAATAATAATCAACCATAAATGTGTATATCGTCTTATGAAAACTATGGGACTTAAATCACGTATCAGAGCACTAAAATATCGCTCATATAAAAGTGGTTGTGTCGGGATGGTGGCCGATAACATTATGCAACGGCAATTTAAAGCGAACCGTCCCAACCAGAAATGGGCAACTGATGTGACGGAATTTAATGTTAACGGTGAAAAACTTTATCTATCACCAATTATAGATTTATTTAATGGGGAAATTATTACCTTCCGGATCCAACGTAAACTCAATTATGAGTTAGTGAAAGATATGCTCATTCATGCTTTAGCTAAACTTAAGCGACATGAGAAACCAATTCTCCATTCAGATCAAGGATGGCAATATCAAATGGCTCATTATCAACAGCAATTAAAGCAACATGGTTTAATTCAAAGTATGTCTCGTAAAGGAAATTGCTTAGATAATGCTGTAATAGAAAGCTTCTTTGGAATATTAAAATCGGAGTGCTTTCATGGTGAAAAATTTCAATCAACTGATGAGTTAGAGAAAACTATACGAGAGTACATTCATTATTATAATCATGAGAGAATCAAGGTGAAGCTACAAGGTTTATCCCCTGTACAATATAGAAACCAGTTTTTAAAAACTGCTTAACTAACTGTCCAACTTTATGGGGTCAGATCATTCC